>DAHWFY010000126.1 GCA_027336365.1 Bacillota bacterium
TTGCGTCTTCACCATGACGGTAGCCACCCGCAGCCCGTACAGCATCCTGGACTCGAGCATTGGCAGGCAATCTATACACCCCAGGTTGATGAACATCGCCATGAATATCCACCACAATGGTGGCTTGTCCGTCTCTCATCCCATTGACGGTCAAGGCGTTTGAACTGGAATTCTGGACCGGTACAGCATCCCCAGTTTCGGGCTCAGGGGAGAAAACTGCGTGCACTCGAACCCAAATCACCCCGATTAATAGTAGAAAAATGAGTGATATAGAAAACGTGAGTGACCAGAAATGGTGCCGAAATGCAGAAGATTTAGGAGGCGCTGAGGAATTATCCGGAAAATCAGAGGAAGTTGAGACCCCAAAAAGCAGTGGTTCACTCGTCAATCCATCTGTAGTTTCCCATTTCTGCTCCTTTCCTATGTTTATTTCTTCACTCCATATCCCCTGCTCGAGATCCTCATGCGTTGGGTCGTCCCGGGTCTGTATTCGCATATCCATTCCCCCACTACTCACACAGGTTGTTTTTCCACTTGTCTCAAGTGCCCATCCTGTGGTCTTTGTTCTGTAGATTCGCGGTTGCCTATGCGGTCCCTGTTTTCTCCCTGCTGCATTTCCTATGAGTTTGTAAACCTCTGAGGATATCTGGATGTAAGCTAGAGTAGTGGCACCCAACCCCTGTTTCGTGTAAAATTTATAAATCACGAGTTAGAAGGTGTGCTTGCGTGCTGACCCCAAGCATGGAGGATTATCTGGAAAAAATTTATGAGTTGATGAATGAAAAAGGATATGCTAGGGTTTCTGACATTGCATCTTCTTTAGAGGTACAACCCTCGTCCGTAACCAAGATGATTCAAAAGTTGGATGAAAATCGATATGTGACATATGAGAAATATCGAGGGATTGTGCTTACCGCACGCGGCCACCGCCTGGGAAAACTCATGAAAGAACGGCACCACATGTTGGCGGAGTTCTTACGCATCCTTGGTGTCACGGAGGACGATATTCATCGAGACGTGGAGGGCATCGAACACCACGTCAGTCCCGCTACTTTGAGCGTCATGCAGGCTCTGGTGCTATTTTTTGCGGATTACCCGGATATGCTGGAAGTGGTAGAAAGTTACCGTAAGGCTACCCTGGAAGAAGATCCACCGTCCTGATGTGCTGGGAGCGTCAAGAATACAAAAATGCCCTGAGCCAAAATGAGGTACAGGGCATTTGATAATGGCAGGACCTTACAAATTCGAATTGTCGATGTGAGTCTATTCGTCCACGGCTTTTCCAGCCGGACTTGGCGTTTCAAAGGGGATGGCGCGAGCATCTCCCCACAATCGCTCCAAGTGGTAAAACTCCCGGTCCTCAGGACGGAAAACGTGCACCACCACATCCCCAAAGTCCAGAAGTACCCAGCGAGCCGCATTCAACCCTTCAATTCCCTTACAAGCAACCCCCGCCTCATCCATTCGCTCTGTGATGGCTCGTGCTATGGCCTCTACCTGCGTACTCGAATTTGCGGTACAAATCACAAAGTAATCGGCCAGGGGCGTCAAATCGCTGATATCCAGAACGAGCACATCCTGTGCCTTTTTGTCACTGGCTGCCAAGGCGGCTGCCATGGCCATGTCCAGTATACGTACTGTCATGAAACCACCTCCTGTTATGGAACCATTATATTACAGTAAATACAATTCCGTGAATTCACCTTCCTTGCGGATGCCGCTATCAGCGGCTTGAAGGTCTATGATTTACTTGCCGCCACAAGTCATTGCGTGCCATCACCGTCAGTGGAAAGATAGGTTCGTGACGAGCCAAGAGATACTGCAATGTGGCATCAATGGCTTCTGCTAGTGCCTGCACCAAGTCCTGTTCAGCCAATTCCCGCAATCGCTCAACACCCGGATAAGACCGGGAGGGTTCAATTGCATCCGCCAAACACAATATCATCTCCAGCTTTGACATTCCTTCTCGCCCCGTCGTGTGATAGCGAATGGCATTTTCGACATCCGGATTATCCACCCCAAACCAACGACGTGACAATGCAGCGGCAATGGGTCCGTGCAACAAAACAGGAATGAGGGCAAACCCACTGGGGATTTCCACATGTTCTGCATATTGCTGTAGCTTTTCGAGCGGCCATTCCCGCGCTAAGTCATGAATCCAAGCTGCCACCCTACACGTCTGCACGTCAACGGAAAACCGTTCTGCCAAGTGGGTCGCTGTTTCCACCACACCTTGGGTGTGTCGCCAGCGAGAAGGACTGACTTCTCGCTGTACCTTTTCCATAATTTCCTGTTCTTCCAACCGGATCGCTCCCCCAAAATTGCAACCATCCCAATGAATCTACCGCTCATGCCACTCTCTCCAGACCTCCAGCACGCCATCCGGGATCAATCCACAAGTAGGACGATTGGCCAACAGACGGGGCCGCAAAAAGCTCGAAGAGACATCAAGCAATGGCATTTCCAGTACCCGAGCACGCAACTCAGGTAATCTTTGTTGTACCTGGTGCAGCGCCTGATGATAAGGGTAGCCGGACCGGACCGCCACCAAAAACTCAATCGAGCGGGTTAGCGCTTCAGCATCTTGCCAAGTTGGCAATTGAGCTAAACTGTCCGACCCAACTAAAAACACAAAGTGGTCATCTGGATATCGGTCCTGACAGGCGCGAACCGTATCAATCGTGTAATGAGGTGGACTCAATTGTTCCTCCAATGGTGTTAAAACCAATCCGTCGAAACCGTAAATTAAAGCCGCCACCATTTCCTTACGCAGCAAATATTCCGCCACTGCCTCATGACTCTTGTGAGGAGGCGTTGGGCTGGGCAGAAACCACACGGCAGAGGCCGCCGATTGTTCCAACGCCAGTTGTGCCATCAATAGATGCCCAACATGGGGTGGATCAAAGGTACCTCCAAACAGTACCACTCGTTTCCCGTGTTGTGTCATGCTCGTCCCCTACCCCAGTCAGTATAACATATCCCTATTCCGCTTCTGGTGACTCGGCCAGTGCCGACTCAGCAAAACGGGTCATTAATTCTCTGGGAGCCGATTCGGAAAACCAATACTCGTAAGCAAGTGCCCCTTGTTCCACCAACATGGACAGGCCGCTCACCGCCACCGCTCCAGCCTCGCGTGCCTGCTGCAGCAACCTCGTGTTCTGCGGTCGATAAACTAAATCATAAACCACTTGACCCTGCATCAAGCAATCCTCGTTAGCCAATGGGTTAGCCTCCTCCCTGGGCCACATCCCCAGAGGAGTGGTGTTAATGATAAGGTCAGCTTCGCTGGCCGCTTGGCAGCGCTGCTGCCAAGGAACAATGGCCACAGATACCGTGGAAAAGGTTTGCTGGATTTGTTGTGCCTCATCCAGTCTGCGACTGCTCACCATGATTCTGACATCTCCAGCGTACAGGGACAAGGCAGCAACCACCGCACGTGCCGCCCCGCCTGCCCCTAACACAAGAACGCGGCCCACACGCACAGACAAATATGGGGATATACTGTGCCACCAACCATCCACATCAGTATTATGACCTTCAATCTTCCCTGTCTGAATTGAAAAACGCAATGTATTTACGGCTCCCACCAAACGAGCCGTGGTGGACACGCTATCGAGCCAAGGAAACACAGCCTGCTTGTGGGGAATGGTGATGTTTGCCCCACCAGCACCAATCGCTGCAAGACCTCGTACTGCATCTGCCAGTGCATCAGGTGCGACGGCAAAGGCCATGTAATGAGCCGACTTAGCCTTATCGGCAAAAGCTGCATTCATCATCACAGGCGACACACTGTGGCTCACCGGCCACCCTAACAACGCATACAATTGAGGATTCATTGGCTATTCTCCTGTCATTGAACTACCTTAATGGAAGTCGGCCAGGCCAACGGTTCAGATCTCCAATCAACCGTGGCCGCGTAGTGACCCAAATATCCTGGGAAACCTTTATTTCTCCTTCCAGTCGTGCCCCGGACAATGTGATCCAACCCAATCCGGACAACACAATGTCCTGTCCCGACGGTGGAATCTGTAAGACACTACTTTCGGATAAATTGGCAAAACGCTGACTGCGAGTTGTTAGACGATAGGTTTCCGGTGGCCCCAGCCGAGCTGCACAATCCGGACAGGGAATCTGCAATAGGTCCTCACGATGGGAATGGAAAAACTCGTTGGCTTTTTCTAACTTCGTGCGATGGATGACTAACTCATTGCTGACGTACAAAACAATCCCTTGAAACCGCCCTTCAAGCAGGTCCAAACGAGCAAATCCACCGATGAACAGAGACTGCCCTGCTCCAATTTGATAGACTCGAGGCCGCATGGGTCGTTGCGGCACTGCCTGACGCAAACAAGACCCACATAGGTAATCCACTGCGCGTCGTCCATGCCATAGACCTGGAGTATCCACCAGTTCCGCACGTCGGCCATTGGACATTTGCACTTCAACACCCGTCAACCCCAAGGTGGTGCCTGGAACAGGCGATGCTGTGAACTCACCATGAGCGTGCCAGAGATGCATCAGACGGTTGAGCAATGTCGACTTTCCCACATTAGCCATGCCCATGCCGTAAATTTTCTGTGGAGATTGCTGCTCAATTTCTTGAATCAGTTCTTTAACGCCCAACCCACTGCGTCCGCTGACAAAATGCACCTTTGCAACTGCAATGCCAGACTGTGAAAGAACTCGGTACACCCAGGCTATCAGATTTTCTGGATGGGTACCATGCGGTAACATGTCCACTTTAGTGACAACGGCTATTACCGGCAGCCCACCCACAATGTCTGTCGCGTGAGGAAGTAAAGATCCTGACAGGTCCAACACATCCAACACGTACAAAACCAATCCCTGAGTTGCCGATATATCGGCCAAACGCTGACGATACTCCTCTGGGCTCACCTTGGCGCTGATATATTCTCCATAATGACGAATACGGAAGCAACGCTGACACAAAGGAGACTCTCTCTGCACAGAGGCAGATGGGAGGTAACCAGGCATGTCCGGTTGTTCGCTCTGCATCACCGCACCACAACCCGTGCAAATGGTCGCCATGACTTTACTCCCCGTCTCGTAATTTTTTTCTCGCAGATTTTCGCCGTTTTAGGTAGTGACCAGCCACCTTCTCCACCAAGCGCATCAATCGAGTTCCCCACCACTCCCGAGGATGCATGGGGCGTACCAAGATAGTGTAAACCCCTAATCGCCGGGCGCCACGCACATCGGTGAACAGTTGATCACCAATCATTGCCGTTTCCCCTGCGCTCGCTGCAAACCTCTGCATCGCCCTCTGATAAGCTTGGGGACGCGGTTTTCCCGCCCGGGCCAGATAGGGAAGGCCCACCTTGTCCGCAAATCTCTGCACTCGGTCCCGTCCGCCGTTGGACAGTAGACAAAGCGCAAATCCTGACTCTTGCACCCACGCAAACCACTCCACGAGACCCTGAGGAACATCGTAGGTTCTCCAGGGTACCAGGGTGTTATCCAAATCTGTCAACAACAGATGAATTCCTCTGTCCTTTAATTTGTCCAAATCAATGTCGTAAATCGAACTCACAGACTCGTCCGGCGTGATTTGTTCCCACAATTTCGTGACTACCAACACTCCGTTCCGCTTTGACACGCTCGTCCCCAAGTTGTGCTTGCATCTTGGCATCCAAGCGGTCAAGATAAAAGTCGTTCTCATCATACAATACCTCTACCCACAGGTCACGTTGGACCGTGTGCCCTTGACAAACGTACTAACCCAGTACATACAGTTGCGTGGATTTACATTCTTTGTTGGTGCCGCTAACAGCGGCGTGAGGGTCTAACCCCTTTCCGGACACACGCGATAAGGCTATGAGTTTGCCGAATTGGCGTGCATTTCTTCAAACAAATGACTTAAGGCCTTACGTTCAATCCGGGAAACATAAGATCTGGATATTCCCAATTCTGCGGCAATTTCCCGCTGTGTCCGCTCGAAGCCGTCGGGGATGCCAAACCGTTTACAAATGACTTCTCGTTCCCGTTCCGGCAAGGAAGGTAGCTTTTTGTAAATTTTGTCACGCTCCCAAGTAAAATCCGCCTGGTCCACCACTTCATCGGGATCGGACCCAAGCAAGTCCGCCAGAGTCATTTCGTTTCCATCCTTGTCTATTCCAACGGGTTCAGACAAAAATGCTGGTCGACGATGTTTCTTATTGCTGCGCATGTACATGAGAATTTCATTGCGAATACAGCGGGCCGCAAAGGTTGCCAGTTTAGTCCCCTGAGTGGGTTCATAGCTTTCAACAGCCTTTATTAATCCAATGGTGCCGACGGAAATCAGGTCATCCAATTCTTCTCGCGGAGATTCGAATTTTTTGGCCAGATGAGCCACCAATCTTAAGTTATGCTCAATCAATTGGTTCCGAGCTTGTGAGTCACCCGCAGACATGCGTTCAATACACTGTGCCTCTTCTTCCGCCGACAGAGGTTTGGGAAAAGAATTGTGTTTCACGTAAGAAACAAAGACTGTAACGTCTTTCAAGACGAGGGCCAACAGTGTAAACAACCCCGGCATGTCAAACGCCTCCATCCCTTGACGTGATGTTAGTTTATGTCGTCAAGAGATGGAATCTGCCTGTACGCCGAAAGCAAACTATGGGCTGCTCGAAAAGCCTGGTTATGAGCACGAGCCGAGGGCTGATGATTGACGAATACCACAAAGGCAAATCGCGGTCGTTGCCAAGGAGCAAACCCCACAATCCAAGCGTTGGCAAGACCCGCCGTTGTCAACTCCGCGGTACCCGTTTTTGCGGCCAGTTCCACCCCAGTGTTAGCTAGGGCATGAGCCGTACCCCATGGCGAAATCACTGCTTGACGCATGGCTATCCCAATTTGCTGGGCAGCCCAACCAGACATCGCTCTGGAACCTCGTGCAATCCCATAGACAGCACCTTTGCCATGGGGACCCTGGGCATCCAGCAGCAATCGGACGGGGCGATACCAACCCCCATTGGCGATGGTGCTCACCAGATTGACTCCTTGCAACGGTGAGAGTCGCACATCCTCTTGGCCGATGGCTGTGTTGGCGAGCAGACCAGCATCGTGGCCAGAGTGGCGAAACAGAACCGCCCCGCTTGCCTCCGCCAAAATAGGTTGGCCCCGTATCTCTTGGAGCTGGCTACTCTGCAGATGTAGACGCGTAAAAGTGTCTTGCAGGGCCTGTCGCCCCAAGGCAATGCCAATCTCCGCAAAAGCCACGTCACAAGAAGCTGCCAATGCCTCGGTCATGGTTTCCCGACCATGCACACGCCAGCAGTTCATGCGCACGCCCGGCTCATGGAGACCGCCGTGGCAAACAAAAACAGACTGCGGTCGAAACCGAAACGAGTCCAGTGATGCCGCCGCAGTAATCAACTTAAACACAGATCCCGGTACTTGGTCGTTCACTGCCGGAATACTCCATGCATGACTTGCATCGCGGTTGGCAAAAGCTAGGACTTCATTGTGTGTGGTGTCCAGTACCACCACGGCCCCGTCGGAGATGTCGGAGTCCTCCATGGCCGACTCTGCAGCCTGCTGCCACTCCGGATGCAGAGTGGTGCGCAGAGATGACCCCGGGATTGCCAGCAATCGGTACTCTGGTCCAGCCACAAGATGCCCTTTTGCATCATGCAGTTGACCCATGTACCCAGGCTGCCGAGCCCGTAAAACATCATCAAAGGTAAACTCCAGCCCAGATCTTCCCTGCTCGGCAATGGGCAGGTGAACATCCGGCCAACGGTCCGGCAAACCAAGTTGACCTACCAAACGGGCCAAAGAGCCTTGAGTGTAGTCAGAGTGAAACCGCCAATAGCCCGCCCGTTCATCAATTTTCCCGTGCGGTTCCATCCCTTGGCCCCCATAATCAGAGATGGCTTGTCCATTTCGGAACAAAATCCGCCCCCGCCCATCATTCACCACAGACAGATGCATGTGTTCTGCGTCCAACCGTGCGGCACTGTGAGGCCAAGCCGGATAAGATGGAGCTTGCGGACGCAGTACCGTAAGCACAAAGAGCCGCCCCAGCAACACCGCCACCAGGAAAATGTGAGCAACAGCCAAGGCAACCAGGCGTTTATCGAAGCTATTTTTCGACATACTCACAGACTTGTCCCTCCGGCTTTAGCTTAAGCCGCCAGACTTCAGTTCATACCTCTGAAATTTCGCAAATAGACCCTCATGCCGCCGATAGTGGTACCAGCAGGGTATTGTAACTACCACTAGATCAGTTACAAGCCCCCGCCACCAAGCGTTATCATAGGCGGGAGCAGTTGGCCAATGCTTAACCCTGCTAAGACCTCACTTTCCACCTGTTCCGACCATGCGTTTATAGTTCTGTTGACTGAGTGCTTCATTTTTTAACTGTTGCGACCAAGTCGTGGCAAAATAGTGTCTACCCGTGCCATCATAACGGGCCACATAATACAAGTAGTCCGTGTGGGCCGGGTGAATAGCCGCATCAATGGAAGCCATGCCCGGGTTGCTGATGGGGCCAGGAGGCAACCCTCTGTGCAAATACGTATTATAAGGACTTTGCACCTTGAGGTCCTGGTAGGTCACGATATTGGTGTGTCCCACAATGTACTCAATGGTGGCATCAATACGCAGGTGCATATGCAACCGCAGGCGGTTGTCGATGACACTG
>DAHWFY010000127.1 GCA_027336365.1 Bacillota bacterium
ATCGGAACCTCTCCCTGGTCTGCGGCATTTCGAGCCAACTTCAGGGCCATACGCATCCAATGTTCATGAAACGTCTGTTGCATTGTCACACATCCCTTATATCTTGTGCCTTGGATTGGCCGCCACCGCTTGAGCAGCCCGGGCGAGTTCCTGCAACACATCGGATTCCAATTGCAGGTTAAAGTACTCCGCTTTGGCGTACAACTCCCCTGTGTGACGCGACACGTATCGGGGTGGCAGATGGTTCAGAGCGATAGCCAAGATGTCCTCTTGACACTGCAGACAGGCACAAGCCAACCGCCTGGGTCGGACGTAAGCCTCCTCTAAAATTCGGCGCGTAACCTGCTCAGTAACGTTAACTATACTCATGTCTCTCTCCCCAGAAAGGATTTGTTCCCGGATCCAAACCCCGCTCAACCCCACCGTAATTTCAGCAACTCCCGTGATTTCAGCGATTCCATTGTAACATGTTCACGGCGATGTCATCTGTTCCGCAACAGATTTGCATGCACACCCATGACCGAGTTTTCTAGCACCCATCACTGGGCTTCTGCATAGACTGAGTGAGCAACTGCGACTGTGGAGAACATTTCCGGCCACGTGTACGCATTTGCGCATTCAAGGAGGGTCTCTCATGTGTGGAATAGCCGGGTGGATTGACTGGCAACGGGATCTCACAAATGAAAGGGAAGCAGTTGCTGCCATGGGGCGTCCCCTGCTGTGCCGCGGACCAGACGCTGAGGGATTGTGGGTGAGTCCTTTCGCGGCCTTTGCTCACAGACGCTTGGTGGTAGTGGACCCTACGGGTGGAACTCAACCCATGACCCGCACCCTGGGAGACCGCCGCTACACCCTGGTTTACAATGGGGAACTTTACAACACGGAGGAAGTCCGTCGAGAATTGCAGAGTCTGGGGTTATCCTTCCGGTCCTACAGCGACACGGAGGTTGTCTTGATGGCTTACATGGCCTGGGGCAAGTCGTGTGTTGATCATTTTAACGGTATCTTCGCATTCGCTGTCTGGGATGAGGCACAACGTCAGGTATTTTTAGCCCGTGATCGACTGGGAGTCAAACCCCTGTTTTACGCTCGACGTGGGTCAAGTTTTCTATTTGCCTCGGAACTGAAATCGTTGTTGGCACACCCCCTCGTACTCCCCATTGTGGACGCACAAGGATTGGCAGAAGTCCTTGCCATTGGCCCCGCACGTACGCCTGGCACCGGTGTCTTTAAAGGGGTTTCCGAGTTGCGGGCAGGCCATTGGCTGGTGGCGACGGAACAGCGAGTACAAACTGAACCTTACTGGAAACTGGAAGCTCACAAACACACCGACTCCCTTGACGAGACCGTATCCCGAGTGCGGGAATTACTTATTGACACGGTCGAGAGGCAACTGGTTTCGGACGTTCCCGTATGCACCTTCTTGTCCGGCGGACTGGACTCCAGCGCTGTTACAGCCATCGCCACCCGTTATTATCAAAGACAGGGACTTAATCCACTACACACCTATTCAGTTGAAATTGCAGACATGGAAAAGTACTTCGAGGCAAACCATTTTCAAAAGAGTGTAGATGCCCCTTGGGCTCGCTATCTTGCAGAATACCTGGGTACAGAGCACCACTCGGTAGTGGTGGAAATCCCCGACCTGATCCGCAACCTGATGACCCCCTTACGCTGGCGGGACGTTCCTGGAATGGCAGACATTGATGTGTCCATGTACCTATTTTGTAAAGAGGTCAAACTCAACCATACCGTGGCCATCACTGGCGAAGCAGCCGATGAGGTGTTTGGCGGATATCCCTGGTTTCACAGCCGTGATGCCCGGGATGCAGACACCTTCCCTTGGTCCTTGCAGTTGCCCCGAAGATTACAGGTAGTGGCACCCTGGGTGCAAAAAAAATTGAAACTCGAGGAGTACGTGGCTCAGCGTTACCATGAGGCCTTGGCCGAGGTCCCCCGATTGCCTGGAGAGGACCCTCATGAGGCCCGGGTGCGAGAGATTGGTTACCTGAGCATCACCCGGTTTTTACCTACTTTACTGGACCGCAAGGACCGCATGAGCATGGGAGCAAGTCTGGAGGCACGCGTGCCCTTCACGGATCACCGCATGGTGGAGTACGTATTCAACGTGCCATGGTCCATGAAAGCCTGTGATGGTGAGGTCAAAGGTCTGCTGCGACGCGCCATGAAGGGATTCCTGCCAGATGATGCTTTGTACCGAAAAAAAAGTCCATATCCCGGCACGCCAAACCCAGAGTACTTGCAAGCGGTGCGAGAAGAAATCCTATCCATGCTGGATGACGCCGATGCCCCCATCCGGCCCCTCATCCGAGAGGAAGGCGTACGAGACCTGGTGACCACCAGTTTCCAACCGCATGAACACCGTCCCTGGTTTGGTCAGATCATGGGCACAACTCAGATGCTTCACTACTTGCTTGAGGTCAATCAGTGGCTGCGGGAATATCAGGTGAGATTAGAGTTCTGAACCTGATTAAAAAAACCAACCTCCCCATGGATACAACCCTGAGCATTCCCCACATCATGAAAATAACTGACTATTGATGGGTAATGCTCAAGGCTGAAACCAGGGACTTTATGAGTTTGTCCAGAAAGGGGTCAGAACTCACCGGCGCATTGCCGCGTCGTCGCTCAAAATGCTCCCTCACGTACCAGAAACGTACGCTTGGTGCGCATTTTGGGCTGGCCTCCTGACACTGCTTGGGTCTGACCGAACCCCTTTCCGGACACGCACTTTATGACATTTTTAGTTCAGCTTCTCCACACCTGAACCGTGACCTAACCTGTGAAGGCCCTTCATCTTGCGGCAGATGATGTTGATTTCAGGGAACGTTCTGCCACTTCCTGTGAGGTCAGAATTTCCGTTGTCCGACCGTATGTGGTGATATAGAAAAATTCTCCACCGTAACTGCTATATTGAGCCACAATGCGATTTCCAGTGGTAATGGCCAAATCATTGGCCAATCCATCCTGAAGGGAGACATCTCCCCAATCTCCTGAAAGATAGCGTGAGAACCCATCTATTAACTCTTGGGCAGATGTGGAGCCTTCCAATACTTGCTGACTAATCTTTACCCTTCCAACCGGGAACAGCATTCGGCGCACAACCCCTTTTTGCATACAAACTTAAGCCAGTGGGATTTCTCCATTCACAGCGATTTTCCTCTTGGCAAATATAGTGTTGTGTGCCAGACACCGTGGGTGTCCAGGATATTCCTTCATGTAATTGGGTTAATATGCTACCAATAGAGAAATACGTGGTTGCGGGGGCAGGACTCGAACCTGCGACCTTCGGGTTATGAGCCCGACGAGCTGCCAACTGCTCCACCCCGCGTCGAGGAAAACGAATAGAGGTTATTTACACATTACACAGGAAAGCGAGTAAATTTGAAGTCTTCCCGCCGGAACTCCTAGAACATGTGCTACTTAAACATCCCTGTCAATTGACCCGGGCCTCCGCGTTAGGCTTTGTGGAAGCCCGGAATACCGGAACTAGCCAGTAAATACGATTGTGTGGATTTACATTCCTTGCTGGTGCCGCTAACAGCGGCATCAAGGTCTATTACACACATCACCTGTGTAGTGATAGTACACCTTGATCTCGCCAAGAGCAAGGCTGTCGGCAGAAAAATTACGATTTTCTTGCAAGCTTATCCTGAATTTGGCGCGTTCGTTTGATGGAATGTGGCAATTCAGGAGCCAATCCACCGTCATTGCGCATGTGGTCCACCATGTCGGCGCTGAGTGAATCGTAGTTTACTTCCGAATCATCAGGTACATGCTCCGCCATGGTGGATTCGCTGTCAGGTAGTCGGGTCTTGGCTGCACGAATCGCCCGAGCCATATGTTCCTTGTTGGGCATGCTCATCTCATCCACCGTGTCCCCGGCTGATTCATCTTTAGAATGCATCATCGCCGCCTCCTTCGCATCTCGGAAAAGTTTTTCGTTCCTTGACGCTTCTATTGTGGCGCAGGGACGTACCCGTTATACCGCCTCTGAAAGCTCGGGCCGACTGTAGACCTTGCCAGTGGTGTTGACCTTTCTCTGTGCCTGGTTTGACTCAACCAGGTTGGCGTGTGAGTACCGCTGATTTCAACGAGTCCAGCCCTTGTTGAAGAACGATGCGCGGACAAGCAATGTTCATGCGTTGAAATCCATCTCCTGCCGCCCCAAAAATGTAGCCCTCGTCTAATGCCAGACCAGCTTCTGCGAGAATAAAACGGTCCAGATCCTTACCAAGTAAACCCAATTGGTGAAAGTCAAGCCATACCAAGTAGGTTCCTTCGGGATGGATGACTCGGATGGGAAAGGCCGGATCCATCATGAATTTTTCGACAACGGCTAAATTAACCTGCAGATATTGTAACAGATCATCCAGCCATGGCCCTCCCTGCTGATAGGCCGTCATGAAGGCGGTGGCTGCCAGGGGTTGCGTGAAATTCAGCGACAGTCGGCCTAAGGTATCTAGATATTGTTTCCGCATGGATGGATTGGGTATCACCACCGCCGAAGTATGGAATCCAGCCAGGTTAAATGTCTTACTGGGAGAAACACAAGTGAACGAATGGTCTGCAAAATCCTCAGAAATAGCCGCAAAAGGGGTGTGGATGTACTGGGGATAAATCAGATCCGCGTGAATTTCATCGGACACTACCAATGCGCCGTAAGACAGGCATAACTCACCAAAACGAGTTAGCTCTGCACGAGTCCAAACTCGGCCCACAGGATTGTGCGGACTGCACAAAATGACCATCTTTACCCCATTCATCAATTTTTTGGAGGCATCTTCTAGATCCATGGTGTACCGAGTCCCGTCGAAAGCAAGGGGATTTTCCACCACCTTACGCCCATTATTGCGAATGGCCCCGTAAAAAGGAGGGTATACCGGGGGTTGGATCATCACCTTGTCCCCCGGTTCGGTAAAAGTCTGTATCAGCAAATTTAGAGAAGCCACAACCCCTGGTGCGTGTGCCCCCCAGTCGGGGTCCATGTCCCAACTGTGTCGCGCTTTTTGCCAGTTGGCGAGCGCGATAAAGTAATTCTCGGGTCTACGGGTATACCCGTAGACACCTTGCGCAACCCTTCGTTGCAACGCCTCCACAACCTCAGGTGGAGAAGCAAAGTCCATGTCGGCCACCCACATGGATATTAAATCCTGTCGACCAAACCGTTCTGTAAGACCGTCCCATTTTACCGAATCGGTACCCCAACGATTGATTAGAGTATCAAAGTCATAAGCCAAGATCTTGTCCCCCCTGTTCCTTCCGAAATTCGCAGTACCCCGCATCTCCAACAACCCACGTTGAAGCTCCCTGCGTTTATATTGAAGCTCCCTGCGTTCATTCTGTATGATTTTCACAATGATGTCGACACGCAAATTAGGGGGGACGAGTCAAAACACTTCTCGCATTGGAGACCTCCAATGAAAATCACAGGGAAACCAGCGATGTTTTTCTTTTTATAAAACACACAACTCTCTCACTTTCAAATGAACCGCAGCGCCCAATGCAAGCCTAAAATATTACAATTGGTATCTTTAATTCATTTTAATTCGACATTTATATGAACTATTCCATACAGCAGGTAGTCTCTGGTACAATTAATTTGGGGTGTTCTCATAAGGCTCCTGTGGTTCGCACCTTGTTATCCACAGACACCAGAATATTTTGAAAATCATCGTGCCCGTGTTCGACGTATGATTTGAATTCTGTCAGGACAAGATTTGCCTGTACGACTTATTCCTCTCAATCCGACGACAGGTAGGAGGTGACTCGCGTGGGGCAAGGACTTCAACCCCCCATTCCGGCTGGTGGAGCCTGGGAATTCTCCTGGCTCAACCTTTCCTCTCCGGACATTATCGTGGTGGTCCTCATGGTAGTGATTTTCATTTTGGCTATCGCTCTACCCTTCCCTGGCGGCAAAGAGTAGGCCAGTGGAAAAATATGAAGGAGGTGGTTGATGGATGAGCAAGAACTGGACACGGTCATTACGAGATCGGTTACAGCAGGAAATCCCCATGGAACATCTGCTGCCAGACACTCTGCCTAAGTACGTCGACTCCTACGTATATTTGTTCGGTGTTTTGACCTTGGCCGCCTTTGTGTGGATTATCCTTTCAGGAACCATCTTGGCAATATTTGGACCGGACTGGTGGCACGTGTCACCCGTGGGGCACTTTTTCAATAGCCTGCACTTCTGGTCCATACAGTCATTCTTTTTCTTCATGATCTTGCACCTGTGGGCCCAATTTCTGATGGCAGCCTGGCGAGATGGTCGACACTTCACTTGGATTGGCGGCTGGCTGATGTTTTTGGTGTCCATCTTGGCAGGGTTGACCGGCTACCTATCTCAGAACAACTTTGATGCCCAGTGGATTGCCGTACAAGGCAAAGATGCCATGAACGCGGCGGGTATCGGCGGATTTTTTAATCTTCTCAACTTCGGTCAAATGTACAGCCTGCACATTTTCGTCTTGCCACTGATTTTAATCCTCTTGCTGGGAGGACACCTGCTTTTAATTCGGAAACACGGCGTGGTAGAGCCCCTGCCCCCAGACCCGAAAAGTGAGGTGAGACAAGGATGAAACAGTCTAACTCCGCAACCCCAGACAGGCAGGTGTATGCCAATTCCAGGTTTGAACAGATTCCATACGACTTGGTGAAGGAAATGACTTGGGCCATCGTCGGCATGGGCGCCTTGGTTCTCATCCTTGCTGGTGTGTTTTCGACTCCAGACGTACCGATGCTAACCGCTAAACAAGTGGCTTCCCAAGACCCCATGGTACTCGTCAATACGGAGTTGAGCGACCTGGCCAGTACGGGGGAAATCGCGCAGTATGGACCTCCGTACAACCATAACAACGGCTCCGTACAGGCCATTGGCGGATTTGCTCCGCAGACGTGGTTGGGTGTGACCATCCCTGTCAATTCCGCGCAAGACAATGTCCTCAACCCCTTGCAACGCTTGGCAGCCATCAATCCTGCCGTCAGTTCAACCCTGTCCCAATGGAGAACCGCATCTGGGAGAACTCAGCAGGCCTGGATACAGGCGGTACAACAGCAGTTACCTAAGGCGACCATCCACAACGGGCGACTGATTCTGCCCCAGTCCGGTACCAATCTTGGACCCGTGCCCGCGATGGTTAATGATTACCTCGCTCTGGCCAACAGCGGACTATTGGAATCGGCTATCGACGCACACAATGGGCCCGCACCAGAACTGGATAGGACCCGTTCCTTGTTGTTGCTGCAGGGCAAAGCGGACCACATTTATGCTGGCAAACTGAACATGAAAGGTGAACAGTGGGGCATCATCAAGGAAACAGGCAACTATCCGGGAGCGGTGTGGTTATGGTTTTACACCCTGCTGTACCAAATACCCCCTTACTCCACGGCTGCTAATGCAGACCTGCTGGTTGTGCTGACCGTTCTGTTGGTTACCGCTGTCTTGGTGTTCATCCCCTTTATTCCCGGGTTACGTTCCATCCCCCGCAGATTAAGGGTGTACCGCCTCATATGGCGAAATTACTACCGGGAACAGGAGGGCCAGCGATGAAACGACAAGGGGAACCCCAACCCACAAGTTCCAGCAGACGCCAGCGTTTTGGCATTCCCCCGCTATGGTTTACACTGTCGGCCACGGTTCTCGGCATTTATGGTACCGGCATGCTGTTTCGCGCGGTGGTTGGCGGCAACTGGTCCTCAGCACTGATTGGTTTTGCCATCATGGCGGCCGCCGTGTTGCTACTGGGCACTCCTTTGGCGTTTGCCCGCTATTTACGTTGGCATACAAAACAAAGCCTTATCGCTGGCAAAGTTGAGGGTCCAAAATAAGCTAAACCCATCCGCCAGGGAGACAGTGACGCCCCCTGGCGGGCCCTGCTTCCTTCCCAAGACCGAATTTCTCAATCCAACGCACGTTTTTCCTCCACGGCAGAAATCTTCTCTTCCATGGAGTGTGCCTCATCGCGACGGTCGTCAATCTTAATGACAGTGGACAGCCGCTTGGCTCCCATGGCCACCAAGGCTTCGTGCATTTCGTTGATGGCAGTCAGTATTTCTGGCAAATCGCCTTCAATGTTGGAGAACATGGGGTCTAGGCGGACTTGCAAAGACGGGTGATGAGCCAATACCCTTTCCGCTTCAGCCACATATTCACTCACACTGGTGCTACCTGTTCCTAGAGGAGCAATGCTAACGGCAACAATTGCCATAAATTTCTCCCCCCTTCTCATGGGTGATGCTTGTGAATTGCGTTTAAACCCTGTTCAGTTCTCTCTCAGTGTACCACTTTCCTCTTAAGAACCCGAACAGGAATCATACGAAGCTGAACTTCCGTCCATAGCCTTGTGGAAAGCGTGACGATAGCCAGCAACAAGGGTTGTTGCAAGTAAGGCTGCAGCCCCTGCAAGAATAAAAGGAATGTTGTGCTCTAACTGAAATAATGCGGTTGCTAACAGGGGCCCCACAATGCGGGCCAAGCTGTCCAAGGAAGACATCAGCCCATTGGTAAGTCCTTGACCGACCTTGGTCTGTTTGGTAATCAACGAAGT
>DAHWFY010000128.1 GCA_027336365.1 Bacillota bacterium
CCTTGCACGTCTTCTCGGACCTGGGTGTACAGTGCCGCTGCAACGGGTTTTCCCCACAGTTGATGGGTCATGTACAGTGTCTACCTCCTTTGACATCACGGGCTGCTTTCTGGCTGTCGTTGGCGGCAGCACGGGGAACGAAACGCGGCGGGGAGGCCTGGGGGTAAGGGACATAGCCTCAGTCAACGACTGAGTAAGAAAAGACCACCCAGACCTCGCGACAGCGATGGCCCAGGCGGTCGGCACAAATACGGCACCGCACTCCCTTGTGGTTTCCCACGGATCCGCCAGTTATGCGGTGCAACACGCGTTCATTCAATTCACCAAAATAGCATAACAGGGCCGCAGGTTCCGGTCAAGAGGGCTGTTGTGAGCACCTGTGCGCATACGTGAGAAACAAGGTATACTAAAGGGCGGACGTAAGCTTCGAGGAAGGTTCGATAAACCTGTGATATAAAGACAGGAAATGATTCTTGGGAGGAATGTTTTTTGCAACACAAGAAATATCTAAACAAGAAATATCTAACTTCGGCGGTAGCCGTGTTTTTAACACTGGGGATTGTGACTGGATGCGGGTCTGCAGCTAAGCCTGTGAACTCTGCGACCACAAACACTGCGGCGTCGAGCGTAGCCGGCAGTGGAACGCAAAACACCACCTCGTCCATCATTCCGGTGAATGGGCAACCCATTCCGCCCGGGCCTCAATATGGCGGACCTGTGGTTGCCACTTACAGCGGCGGGACCATCCATAAACAGGAGCTGGATGCCCAGTACAACTTGCAGGTGGTGTTTCCCGGTTTGCAGCAGCAGGAAAGTATGAAAAATTTCGTAACGTACTATGTGGTTTGGTATAAGTACTTGGTATCACAGGCACAAAAGGATTCTTCAATCAAAGTAGATCCTATCCAAGCCAGGCAGGCGGCAAACACCATGTTGCAACAGTTGTTGGGACATCCTTATGCCAACGCCAGCGATGCTCTTAGCAAGCTGAAATCGCTGGGTTTATCCACAAATGACTTGGTGCGTTTGGCTGGTCAACAATCTCTACTGGAACAATACCTGAACAAGCAATTGCAGGGGTTGACAGTGACTGATGCACAAATGCAAAGCTACTACAACCAACACAAGAGCGATTATCTGCAGGTTACGGTACAACACATCTTGGTGTCATCCCTGAGCCAAGCTCAGAACATTGAGGCTCAGTTGCAGAAGGGAGCAAATTTTACTCAGTTGGCAGATAAGTACTCGCAAGACCCGGCTGTTAAGCAGAATCACGGCAAATATGTCGACCAAATGGCAAGTTCTTTCGTTCCGTCTTTCGCCAAGGCCGTAGAGACGCTACCCATTGGGAAAATCAGTAGCCCCGTAAAAACGCAGTTCGGCTACCATATCATCAAGGTTGACAGCAGGACTCAGTTGTCTTTCACACAGGTGAAGTCGCAAATTCAACAACAGATGTTAACTCAGGTCCGCAACAGTAAGGAACAATCAATTTACAACGACGCTCTGGCGGCGGCCAAGGTAAAAATTACGGTTCCGGACAGTCAACTCTGAATCGTCAATGGCTCTTTCTGAATAGACCCTGATGCCGCTGTTAGCGGCACCAGCAGGGAAGGTAAATCCACGCAATGTATTTACTGGATAGGGTCGTACATGTGCGACGTGTGATGCAGGGCAGCAGGTGTTGAACCTTGTCGGGCAGCCTCTGTGTGGATACCATGAATTGCATTGGGGGGCTTTGTTTGTGGCGCCGGCAGAAGTTACGGTTTAGGCGGAGACCGGAACAGCAAACACAGGGGATGCAGGTACTGGATACCGGTGAGGTGCTAGACAAACCAAAGCGATCCTTCCTGATCAACGCCAGTGTGATTTACGGATTGGTGTTTACAGCTTTTGCATCCTTGATTTTGCGTTTGGGCTATGTGCAGATTGCACATGGTTCTTATTTTCGAGGTCAGGCCACGGCAACCACCCTCACCCATGTACCGGTTTTGCCAGCCAGAGGCTGGATTTACGACACCAATGGCAATCTGTTGGCTTATGATCGTCCAGCATATGGAGTATTTTTGACGCAAATGCCGGGGACACAGCAAAACTTTGAGCAAATTGCCAACACTTTGAGCCCGGTATTTCACGTTCCTGCGAAAGAAATGCTGCATATCATTTCCGCTCAAAAGCAGTATGCCACCATTCAGTTATTCAAGGTGGCGAATGAGGAGCAAATTGCCTTTGTTGCGGAACACCAATCCACCTTGCTGGGAGTGAATGTGGTCCTCAATTCCCTGCGTTTTTATCCCAATGGACCCCTTGCAGGCAAGGTTTTGGGGTATGTGGCACCAATTCCCGCGGGCAGCACGGCGTACTACCAGAAACGTCAATACCTGCTTACTCAAAAGGTTGGCGTATCAGGTCTGGAAAGCCAGTATGAGGACAAGTTGCGGGGGCAGGTGGGGGCCCAGGTGGTGCAGGTGGATAAAACGGGAACGCCGCTGAAGCCCTTGGGATTTGACCCGGCACCCAAGTCTGGCGACTACTTGCGTCTGACTTTAGATGGGCACTTGCAGGCCACCGCGCAGCAGACGGTGATGAACACGGTCTTCAATTCCAAGTACCGTTCTACGATTCAGGATGCGGAACTGGTGATGCTGGATGTGAAGACTGGGGGTGTCTTGGCCATGGTGAATTACCCCGATTATGATCCCAATTGGTTCACACAGAACCAGGTGGGGCAGCACCAGCAGTATTTACGTCAGTCTGCTGCCCAAATCATCAGTGCCATTCAGAGTGCCAGACCGCCTGGTTCCACGGTGAAACCAGCGAATCTTATTACCGCTCTGGAACGGGGTGCAATTACACCTCAGACCACGATATTGGATCACTACGCTACAGTGTTAGCTCCGGGGTATACTATTCATGATGATGGGAATCACGGGTGGGTTGACCCGGTGAAGGCCATTACAGTGTCTTGCGATACGTTTTTTTACGAGGTGGGTTTTTGGTTAGGCAAGTGGTTTGGTGCCACCGATACCACTTCTGGCGCCCCACCAGCGGGCATGGGATTTCAAACCTGGTTGAACACGGATTTTGCGCAAGGGTTGAACGCCATTTTTAGTGGAGAATATCGGTTTGGTCTGGGAGCCGTCACCGGAATTGACCTACCTGGCGAACAAACAGGTAAGTTTTACTATTTTAATTTGAATATGAAGGACGGAAATTTTTATCAAACTGAATACAATTTACAACAGGCTTTGGCTGCCATTGCAAATCATGGTAGCTATCCGTTGCATAGTACTCAATCCACCCTGGCGAACGCGGGTATTGGCCAATCTCAAGCCTTCACGCCTTTGGAGATGGCCCAGTATGTGGCGACTATTGCCAATAACGGAAAGCGCCTACAACCTCATCTACTGCAGGCGATTTATCCTCCCACCATGCAGGATCACTTGCCTGCAGATGTCAAACCCATTTGGGAGTTTGCGCCGAAACTGCAACAGGACCTGAAAATTAATCCGAAGTATCTGCACATAGCGCAACAGGGGATGTACGGAGTATGTAACAATCCGCTGGGTACCGCTTATGGATCGTTCGGGAATGCCCCATACAAGGCTGCTGGGAAAACGGGGACCGCCCAATTGACTCAACAACTCGACAACTCGGTGTTTATTGGGTATGCACCCTTTGATAATCCTCAGGTTGCGATTGCCGTGATGGTGCCCGGTGCGGGTTATGGTGCGGAAACCGCAGTGCCTATGGCCCGCCAAATGTTTGACGCCTACTTTCAGGAACACCATGAGTTTTTTCCGAAAAGCCAGTGGACAGATGGCAACATCCCGAGCAACTGGACACAAATGAGTGCTTACACGATTCCCGAACAGAGTCACTGAATGGGTAGAATGTCTTGCTGGTGGCAGGTTTCTTGCAACTACATGACCTTATTTTGAACGGTTGGTGAGCAAACGTGTCTTTATCTGCACAGTTTGACCCCTCTCCATTGCGGTTCCTGGTGGAGGGGATGAGTCAGCGGGAACGACGTATTCTAGGAGAGGACCAGTATATTAAAACGGCGGTGATGGTGCCTTTACTGGTGGATGGGCGAGGAAACCTGGCGGTCCTATTCGAGCGTCGTGCTGCCACGCTACGTAGACAACCCAGCGAGGTGTCTTTTCCCGGGGGCCACTGGGAACCGGGAGACAACCAAGCAAACGACACTGCTGTACGAGAAACCCAAGAGGAGTTGGGGGTTTTGGCTCAGGATATCCAGATCCTCGGGGCTTTGGATGTGGTGGTGGCCCGCTCTGGGTTGTTGGTTTACCCCTTTGTTGGCTATCTTCCCAAAGGGGTGTTGGGGCTTTCCCCCAATCCGGCAGAGGTGGAAGGTGTGTTTACTTTGTCGGTGTCAGACCTGTTGGCGGCCACACCGGATATTTACCGTGTCGGGTTACAGCCCGTGCCCCCAGAAAATTTTCCTTTCGACTTAATTCCAGATGGACGCCAATATGCTTGGCGCCCGGGAAGTTATGAGGAAGTTTTTTATCGCCTCGATGGTCAGGTTGTTTGGGGACTCACGGCCCGCATCTTGCGCCACTTTCTGCAGGTTTGGCGCGAGTGGGTGCCCTCCTCTTGATGGACATCGTGTGAGTGCCCACCACGTCCGAGCAAGGAATTCCATCTTATGGGTGCCGCAGAGCTTGGCAGACCCTTTTGCCCGGATACATACGGTCTGAGTTCAGTCTTGTCCAGGCGGAGTTCCGGGTGTCTCATCGCCTTGTGACGGCAAAGGTTCCCAATCCCCCAGGTCATTCGCCGGAGCATAATAAGTAGTGACCCCCTCGGTAAAGACAGGGACATATCCGTGCTGTCGTACAACCGTTGCCATCCAGGAGTCGGTCTCGGCTCGAGGAGAAGCGCTACCCAACAGATCAATACGAATTAAACGAGGCCTACGGTTTGTCACATCGGGCTGTGTGATCTTTTTTTCCCATTGGAGGTGGACGCTGGGGCTCTTACCTCTGCCATTGCCTTCGCCCTCGGGATCAATGGGTGTTTTACCCAGAAGTTCGCCGTGTCTCATTCGCTTAGGAGAAGTGAAATCCTCTTCCCAGTTTAGGCCCACAATATCTGTTTGAAATTCAATTTCTCCAGGTAAAGCCGCGATGAGAGTGTGATGGTGGTCTTGACACCAGTCCCAAACTCGATTCTGCGCTGCATTGCACTGAAAAACACGGATTTTCTGAGTCCTGCCGTCGCGAAAGATGTACAGCAAGTTGTGGGCCTCCCTTTTTTCTGGTTTCAGGTTTGTGGGAAACAGAGGAGTGAATGCGGCGGCGATGAGGTATTGCATATGCCCATCGATGTTGGATCTCGCCAACCGCTCAGAGGATGTTTCACCACTCAATTGGGGTGTCTTCTCTTGCGTATTCAATTTATGCGCAGACCTACAAAAAAGGAGATATTTATGCGGGGTTATCCATTGTGAAACTAACGTCAGAGCGCAGGTTGACAAGTATAACGATTTCGTATATCGTTTTCTTGCCCGGGTGCAATCGCTTTCGTTTTGTTGTCAAGTCGTTTGAATATTTTCGGACAATTGGGAAGAGAACCATTGAGAAGGGGGAATCATTCATGACACAGGCGAAACCTCGAGGGAGAGCCCGCTGGGGAATTGCGGTTATTCTGTTCATCGGCATTCTCATCAATTACTTTGACCGTACCAACATGTCCATTGCAACGAAACCCATGATGGCAGAGTATCACTTGACTCCTGGAGAAATGGGAATTTTGTTGTCTTCCTTTGCCTGGTCCTATGCCTTGCTGCAGATTCCTATCGGTGTCTTGTTGGATAAGATAGGCATTAAGTGGCTGATGCGGGTGGGCACCATTCTCTGGACAGTTGCCACTGCCATGACGGCTATCGTCAGTGGTATGGGACTGATTATTGTTTCCCGAGTGTTATTGGGCGTGGCAGAGGCTCCGGCCTTTCCTGCGGCATCCAAGGCTACAGGCTACTGGTTTCCTCTACGAGAGCGGGGGATGGCAACCTCCACATTCGATGCTGCCGCCAAGTTTTCCAACGTGATAGGGGCGCCGTTGGTAGCTTGGGCTGTCACTCAGTGGGGCTGGCGGGGAGGCTTCTGGGTGACTGCGGTGCTTAGCCTGTTATACGCAATCGTGTACTGGATTTGGTACAGGGACCCGCGGGAGCATCCTCATTTATCTTCTGAAGAAAAGGAGTACATTACCGAGGGTGGGGCTCAGGATGCTGGTGAAGCGCAAGGGGGAACCATGGCGAATTTGGGGTTCCTGTTGGGTCAGCGCAAGGTCTGGGGTCTGACGATTGGTTTTGCTGCATATGGGTATTCCTTTTACTTGTTACTGACATGGCTACCCGGATACTTGGAAAAGCAAATGGGGATGACCGTTCTAAAAAGCGGAGTTTATACTATGGTTCCATGGATTGTGGCCACGTTGACAGACTTCATTATCGGGGGTTGGTTGGTGGACCAGTTGGTGGCGAAGGGATACAATTCTACCAAGGTGCGAAAGACTCTGTTGGTGCTTGGTATGATTCTGGGTTTGGCGGTGATTGGTGCTGCTTTCACCAATAATCCCAAGATAGCGATTCTCTTTATTTCTATTGCTTTAGGAGGACTGGCTTTTTCTGCCCCCATCGGTTGGAGTATCCCGGCACTCATCGCGCCCAAGGGGACCGTGGGCACGGTTGGTAGTATTATGAATTTCGTCAACAACATCATGGGGATTTTGGCACCCATTGTCACCGGATTTATTGTCGGAGGTACGGGGTCCTTTGCGATTGGCTTTGTGGTGGCCGGTGCAGTGTTACTCATTGGCATCTTTTCGTACCTGTTCTTGCTTGGGGGTATTGAACAGATAAAATCTCCTTTTGGGGAAAATTCTTCGGTAAATCGGGTGAAGTGATGAATGCGTCGAGTCGGCAACCGCGACAGGAGTGTTCCCTGGGGGTGGATATCGGCACCACCTCTGTGAAGGTGGTGGCCTTTAGCCCGAAAGGGGTTTGCCTGGCTCGCGCTACAGTCCCATTGGAATTGTATCACGATGAACCGGGGGCGGCAGAGCAAGACCCGATGCAGGTTTACGAGGCCACCATGGTAGCCATCGGACAGGTTGTCGATGCATTGAAGGAGACGCAGTGGCAGGCATCCAGAGTGGGGTTCAGTGCGGCCATGCACAGTGTGCTGCCCGTCACCGAACAGGGTGTTCCATTGCATCACGCCATGACATGGATGGATACCCGGGCTAGTCAAGTGGCTGAGGACTTGTGGGCTTCTCCGCAGGGGTCTGCTATTTATGAGAGAACCGGCACCCCGGTTCACGCCATGAGTCCCCTATGCAAGCTGTCTTGGTTAAAGAATCAGTGGCCTGAGATGTTTGCTCAGGCCGATCGCTTTGTTTCGTTGAAGGAGTGGGTGTGGTACCAGTGGTTTGGACAGTGGGAAATCGATGTCTCTTTGGCCAGTGCTACTGGGCTGTATAACTTGGATACTAACGACTGGGACACTCAAGCGTTGGTCGTGGCGGGAGTGCCGCGAGATGCCCTCTCCCGGCTGGTGCCCACAACTTTTACTCGTCAGCACCCTGAAAATCAGCGTCTACAGGAGTGGGGGTTGGCTGGAGACGTGACTTACAGCATCGGCGCATCCGACGGTGTGCTGGCAAACCTGGGTGTCGGAGCCATCGATGAACAGATGCTTGTCGTCACCATCGGCACCAGCAGTGCGGTACGATTTGGCACGGCCAAAAAGGCCACAGACTCTAACTCCCGCTTGTTCTGTTACGTTCTGGACAGGGATCGATTTATTGTCGGGGGCCCCAGCAACAATGGAGGTGTGGTGCCAGACTGGTTATATCATCACTTGCTTGCTGGCGGGACCGATGCAATCGCGCACGACTTGGGTGCAGCCTTGGCAGAGGCAGGCGATGTTCAGTGTGAAGACCTCATTTGTCTACCTTACGTAACCGGAGAGCGGGCACCCTTGTGGAACGCACACGCGATGGGGGCACTGGTGGGACTGCGTTTGGAACATGGGCCTCTGCACCTGTTGCGGGCGGCTGTGGAAGGAGTCTTACTGAACACCTATTGGATTGCGGACAGTATCTTCGTAGCGACGGGGGTTCGGCCAATGTACCTGATGGCATCGGGAAAGCTGCTTGAGGTGACGTGGGTTCGTCAAGCCTTAGCGGATATTTTCAACTTGCCCGTATACGCTGGGGACACAGCCGATGCTTCGGCCTTTGGAGCGGTCCTGTTGGCAGAAATTGCTTCTGGCTTGCGTTCCTGGATGGACATCAGGAACGCTGACTCCTTGGGTTCACCTCTGTTTCCTGTGCCCGGTGCTCATCAGATTTACCAAAGAAAGTTTGTTCAATTTCGTCAATTGGCTGGGATACTCAGCACAGGGCCGCGCGGAATCGTCCCGGACCTGTGATGGTC
>DAHWFY010000129.1 GCA_027336365.1 Bacillota bacterium
TTTACCCAGAAAGGGCATGAGCATTCCCACTCCGTAGTCGAAACCTTCCAACACAAAGTATCCAGTATATAGCACGGCAATCAGGATGAACCACAACACATCCAAGGTCATCTCTGCATCCCCCATTCTTAAAGTGCGTGTCCGGAAAGGGGTCCAGTCAGACCCAAGCAGTGCCAGGAGCCTAGCCCAAAATGCGCACCAAGCGTACGTTTTCGGTACGTGAGGGAGCATTTTGGGCGACGACGCAACAATGCGCCGGGGAGTTCTGACCCCTTTCCGGACAACCTCTTAAAGTCCGTGATTGACTAAATCACTGCACCCACACCATCATCCAGCGTGCGTTTGTGAGTCAAATTCTCGTCTTCTGGACCCATCTTGATTGTGGTCACCAGCAAATAGACCTCAACCACCGCCAGAATTCCGTACACTAAGGCAAACCCAATCAGACTGGTCCACACCAAAGCAGGGCCAACAGTTGGTGAGGCCCCATCTGTGGTTTTCAACAGGCCAAAGACAGCCCAAGGCTGGCGACCGATTTCCGTCATCAGCCAACCAGTGGTATTTGCGATATAGGGCAGGGCAATCGCCCACATCATCCATTTATAATATTTTCGATGACCTTCCAGTTTATCTCGCAGCATCAGATAGACTCCGTAGAGTGCCATCAAAATCATGATGACTCCGGCGAGCACCATGATACGGAAGGTATAGAAGGTCAAGCCAACGGGCGGGATATAGTTTCCAGGGCCATACTTCTGTTCGTACTGCGATTGGAGTTGATTGATGCCTTCCACCTTTCCATAAGGATGGTTATAGGCCAAAATACTGAGCGCGTATGGAATCTGCACCTGGAAGGTGTTGCTGTGATTCGCCTGATCTACCCCCGCCACCAGATTCCAAGATGCGTGCTCTGAGCTGGTATTCCATAAGGCCTCGGATGCCGCCATTTTCATGGGTTGTGCCGTCACCAAATGTTGCGCCTGTTCGTGTCCCACCACGGCCACCAGAACACTGCCCACCAAGCCAAAAGAAACCGCAATTCGGAAAGAATACATAAAGATTTTTTTTGACCTGTCCCGCAAAATAAAATAGGCACTGATGCCCGCAACAAAAAATGCGGCAGTCGACAGAGCGCCAAACCAAACATGGGGAAACTCCACCCACAGTTGTGGATTGATTAACAACGCACCGAAACTGTCCATTTCCGCTCTGCCGTGACGTAAAATATATCCCACCGGTTCCTGCATGAAGGAGTTGGCCGCCAAAATCCAAAAAGCGGATAAACTAGTACCAAAAGCAACCAACCACACGGATGCCAGGTGGACCTTTTTAGAAACCCGATCCCAACCGAATATCCATATGCCCAGGAAGGTGGACTCCAAGAAGAATGCAGCCAAGGCTTCTACGGCCAAGGGAGCACCAAAAACATCTCCGACAAACCGAGAGTAACTAGACCAGTTCATTCCAAACTGAAACTCCTGCATAATACCTGTGACAACGCCTACGGCAAAGTTAATTAAAAATAATTTCCCCCAGAACTTGGCCATCTTCTTGTAGTCCTCGTTGCCCGTGGCCACGTAGATGGATTCCATGACGGCAATTAAAAAAATGAGACCGATGGTCAACGGTACAAACAGAAAGTGATACACTGTCGTCACGCCAAATTGCCAACGGTCCAACAACACTTGCAGCATCCCCATTCTCCTTCCCTTTTCGAGATACATCTCTGGTACCCTGAATCCTCATGTACACACCTGTCATGGGACTCTCTATGCTTGAGCCTAACGGGTACAATGACGAATCGGATGATCCGCTCAGGCGAGGTTATGGGGTCTAAAGAGACTAGGTATGTCGGGACATATGACACAGTCCCATCGGGCGGGGATGAACCTCAATCCTGGCTGTGCAGGTCCACCCCTGCTGCGGGCAAGGACACCCCTTCTGGGGACTCTGGAGATCTGGTAGTCTGCTTCTTGAAGCTTGCAAACAAGGCACCTAGGACAATCAACATCCCTCCAATGGCTTCCCAAGAAGAAATCCGCTCGTGCAGCAAGATGACCCCGAGAATCACCGTCCACACCGGCAGTAGGTTGATGAAAGGAGCTGCAACCTCGGCCCCCGCTTGTTTGACCCCGGCGGTCCACACCCAGTAGGCCACCACCGAGGCCATGGTGCTGACGTACAGCACACACACCCAGGCCAACCAAGTCATATGGATGGACCCTGACCGATAAGTGAACCCTGCTACAATATCGCTGAACACTGCGCCGTACACAGCAGACCCGGCCGTCAGCGTCAGTGGACTGAGGCGTTGATCTAAGCGTTTGCCATACACGGTGTACAGTGCCCACGCCACGGCGGCAAGGAGGAGCTCAACGATTCCCCAAGAAAGTCGGAAGTGTCCCCCCTTTCCCAACCACATCAACACAATTACTCCCAGAACCGAGGCTCCTACACCGGTCCAAGAACGGCCTGAAGGGCGTTGATGCAACAGCAAAATTCCCGCCACAAGAATGAAAACCGGAATTAATCCGGAGAGCATACCCGCTTGAGCCGCAGGGATGCTGCGCAAACCCAGATAGGTGAGCGTGGAGAACACAAACATCCCGAGAAAACCCATCCAGGCCAAGGGCCTCCATGCCTTTACGAGGGGGACAGTTTGCTGCTGAAATCGCATCACCAACAGCAAAATCAACGCAGAAATGGACCAACGGACGGCGTTTAGGGTAAAGGCAGGCATTGCCTGCGCCAAGACACGTCCGGCAATATAATTCCCACTCCATAGCAAGTTTGCCAGCACTAGCCACACAACACCTTTTCTCATTCAACGCTCCCCTCTCATGAATCCCTTTTGAAGCTGCAAAATGGGTGACAACTGCAATGTCGCAGCGCTCCCGGTGTTCCCCTCATTCCCCTTGAAGGCGTAACAATTGCGACTTTGCGACTTTGTGCGGCGCACAGAAAATCTCTCAACAGCAAAGAGTGTATTTTCTACACCTGTCCAAGCGTTTCACATTTTATGTCTGATTTTCATCTTGCGGTCTGGACCATTTTTTAACGTGAACAATGCTAGTCTATCTCTCATAGAATAACCCGTCCAATCCGCCCTGTTGACGACGAATTGACACCACCATAATAAAACCAGAGTCTGTGCAGAAACTGGGGAAAGAGGGAGTTATAAATGCAACACATGCAAAATGAGAGTGCGTTTGATCGCATTGTCCGCATTTTCCTCGCCTTGGCTCTTATCCTTGTTTCCATGCTAACACCGAAAAGCGCCTCCGTCGTCCTGATTATCATTGCGGTCATATCTCTGTTGACCGGTGTCACGGGTGTATGCCCACTGTACAGTGTGTTCCATATTAACACATTAAAAAAATCCCGCGGATAAATTGAGCCAAGGGTCACCTTTCATGGACTGCAGTCACATCAAAGTAGCCACCATCCCTGTGGGTGTTTCACCGTTTGAGGCGACAACGTAGCAATGCTCCGGGGAGTTCTGTCCCCTTTCTGGATTCCCTCTAAAATAAGGTGTCTCCGGTCAATCCCAGTGAAGGATCCAACGGAGACACCTTATTTTTGGATAGACCCTCATGCCGCTGATAGCGGCATCAACAAAGAATGTAAATCCACGCAATTGAATTTACTGGATAGACCGCCATGCCGCTGATAGCGGCACCAGCAAGGGATGTAAATCCACAAAAATGTATTTACTGGGATAGAGACAGTCGATTAGGTTCGATTCGCACAACCTCTATAGACGTCGCAAAAATGCAGGCAACCGTTCCAGCCGCCACTTTAGAGAAGGAGCCTGAATCCCCTGACTGGCTTGTAAGGGTACGTGAAAACTTGTGTTTCCCGCCTGTAGCATGAGAATCCCCACCCTTGCTCCGGACTTCACCACATGACCGGATACCTCGGACTGCACGTGAGCCTGCACCACCATCCCCGGCCAAGCCACCACCGTAACCCCCTGTTGGCCCACGGCCGACACAGGATTCTGCCAAGGCACACTCAGTTGTGCTCCCTCCTGTCCAGGCTTGACAATCTGCATGACCCGCAGGTCCTTTTGGCCAGCCAGAATGAGACTTTTCGATGCCGAAAAGGCCGACTGCAAGGGTTGCACGCCCCCTTGACCCAACACCACACCAAGCAGCGTCACTGACCGGCCTTGCACCGTCTGTTTGGCGGCAAAAGCAAAGTTTCCGCCATCGTGAGGTGTACTGCCAGTTTTTATGCCGACAATCCCCTCTTGGCCCAGCACATAGTTCACGTTATACTGCGTACCCGCGACAGGCAACGTGACCTGAGGCTTGGCAACAATGTCACGAAATACTCGGTCTGCCATGGCCGTTTGCGCCAGTTTCAGTTGGTCCAACGCGGTGCTCACGGTGGCGTGACTGGTGCCTGCAGGTTCGGCGTAATGAGTATGATTCATACCAAGCTTGCTAGCCGTCTGATTCATTTCTTGAACGAAGGCGGGCACACTCCCCGCCACCCAGTTGGCCAACAAGGTGGCAATGTTGTCTCCCGAGGGAAGTAGCAAAGCCTCAAGCAACTGGCGTTCCGTCAACTGCTCCCCAGCTACCACCTGCACCACCGAGTCGCCCAGGGCCTTGTCTTGTTCATACACCTTCACATCCGCAGGGGTAACCGCCACACTGGGCCCGCTTTCCCCCGTCGTTAGGGGGTGGGCCTGCAAAACCAGGTAAGCGGTCATCATTTTGGTCAAGCTGGCCATGGGCATGGGTGTATTCCCTCCCGATGACCCCATGATGCCTTCTCCCGCCACTGCCAAGGCCGCCTCACCGACATTGGGCCAAGGCAGGTTAAGCTGCCCTGGTACACGCGTCTCGGCGCCCACCGCAGCCAACACTTGCACCTGAGGCACGGGACGGAACACCTGTACTGCAGCCAGAGCAATCACCACCACCACCACAATCACGACACTTACGCCAAACCTGCGCATACCATCGCTCCTCATTCAAATCCTTGACAACCTATAACGATTGGGTCGCAGGTGACAAAGTTCGCCGTAAACCGCCACATTCCCTTTTAGTACATTATGGTATCTGCGTACAATTGACACCCCCGGATGGCAAGAGTACCCTCAAGATAACAACCATTCCCTGTGAGAAAGGGTGATTCTCATGTTCTTCCGTTGCCGTAGGCGCAACTCTCTGTTTCAACTGTTGTTCCTGTTGCTGGGTTTGAAAGCTGTCAGTCGATCCCGTTGGACGGAAGAAGAGCGTAAGGCCTACCGGGCAAAAGCCAAAAAGTTCCGTGGGAAATTGCGCGAAGCCTATGCCATATGGGACGATGAGAATGAAAATGACAATCAGGAACCAGAAACCCCAGCCACCCCAACCTGAACCGGGTCAGGGTCTTTACTTGTAACAGGTGTCCAAAACGTTAAAGTGCTGCAAATGTCCATCTGAAGGAGCTTTGTTGTGTGGAAACAGTGGACCCGTTCCCTGCGTATCTTTTTTCTCGCCGCGGCCCTGCTGACCGATTACTGGCGAATTCATCGTATTGAGCGCAGGTTGGCAGGACCCGCACAAGCAGACCGGCTTGCTCTCGCCTATGGCCGTGCCGGAGCAAGAGTGCGCAAATCGGCCTTGCATTTGCAGGGACTGATTGTTAAGGTGGGGCAATTTTTAAGCGCACGGACGGATGTATTACCCGTGGCTTTCACCCGGGAACTCAGCCAACTGCAAGATGCCGTTCCAGCCGCTCCTTTTCAACAGGTTCGACCCCTGCTGGAAGCCGAACTGGGTGGACAGATTACGGCTGTGTTTGCCCAGTTTGAGGAGGAGTCCATCGCCGCCGCTTCCCTCGGTCAGGTTCATCGGGCCGTGCTACGAGAAGGTCCACTTGTGGCTGTCAAGATACTGCGCCCAGGAATTCAACGGCTGGCCGAGATAGATTTGTCTGCTCTACACACGGTTATTTGGTTTTTGCAACGTTTTACCCGCTTCGGACAACGTATCAACGTGCAAGCGCTGTTTGATGAATTTTCCTCTACCGTTCGAAAAGAACTGGACTACCGCAAAGAATCGGAACACTTACAACGATTTGCACGCCAGATGGCGGCAGACAAACGCATTGTGGTGCCTCGGGTGTTTTCCAACTACTCCACTTCACAAGTGCTGGTGATGGAGTTTATAGAAGGAGCCAAGGTGACCGATTCTGTTCAAATTGCTGCTTGGGATGTGGCCCCTTCGCATGTGGTCCATATCCTCTTGGACAGCTATCTGCTGCAAGTGCTGGACAACGGCTTTATCCATGTAGATCCCCACCCTGGGAACCTGCTGGTGCTTCAGGATGGTCGTCTATGCTTTCTCGACTTTGGCATGATGAGTGAAATTCCACGAACGGATGCCCGGGCCTTCGCCCGCCTCGTGCAGGCCGCCATGGTTCGGAATCTGGATAAGGTGGTACAAGCCATCGCCGACCTGGGATTTTTACAACCCCACGCAGACCAGGAATTTCTCAAGCGAGCCTTAGGATTCATGATTGACCGAATCAACGGAGTGGATTTAAAACGGGGACCCCAATTGGACCATTTTATCGACGAGTTCCAGGACTTTCTTCACGATGAACCCATCCAATTGCCTGCGAAATACATGTTTTTGGGAAGAGCCTTGGGCTTGGTCATTGCACTCATTACCAACCTGACTCCGGACGTTCGTTGGTCAGATGTGCTGCGCGACAGAGCCCTGCCCATGCTCAACCGCCTCACCGAGGACACTGCGGGGGACGAAACCCCCGCTTGGCGCAAATCATTACAGGATTTGGCCCGCAGTCTGTTTGGAGAAACCGGAGCAGCCACCACCGGAATGGTTCTTAACCAACTTCAGGAACTAGTGCAAATCATTTTACACCTGCCGGGTCAATTGGACCGCACGCTGGCTAAATTGGAACGAGGAGAGGTACGGGTTCGCTTGGAGTTGGACGAGGTCCTGCTCCGATTGGATCGTCAACAGCGTCTATTTACCCGCATCATCTGGCTAGGCTTCTCTCTAGGCGCCGCTGTGGCGGCCATGGAGTTGCAAAAACAAGGGTTGGTGTGGACGGCCGATTTATCCTGGGGAATGTGCGGTGGAGGTATTGTGGCTTTCGTCGGAAATGTCCTGAAATCCCGGTCTGTCCGTCACTCACGACGGCGTCCTCATCCCCGTCCTCGTTCCTCGTGAGAGTGTCCGCCACCATGGACACCTTGTTGTCATCGCGCTCTCCCGTTTGTACGAAGCAGGTACGTGCACTACACCGATGGGTCTCTACTCAACTCTACTTAGCGAATGCGCCCCTGCTGGCGGAGACGAGCGATGGCCACTGAAATTCCGTCTTGATCATTGCTGGTGGTCACAAAATCTGCCGCTTCCTGTACAGTGACTGAAGCATTTCCCATGGCAATCCCGATGCCGGCAGTCTGTAACATGCCAATATCATTTTCTCCGTCTCCAAACGCGGCCATCTCTGACAGTTCAATCCCCAGAACATCCCTCAGCTTCACCAAGGCCATGGCCTTATCTGCAGCTTGATGTGTGACTTCTAAAGAAACCGCATGTGATCTCCTGCCCACGCACTCGGGAGGTAGCTTCGTCTGCAGAAAATTGAAATCTCCCGCCTGTTGTGGACTGTCCGCAAGTACCTGTACCTTAAATATCGAATCACGGATATCTAAGCTCACCACCACCGGATTGGCTCCATTCAGCAACGCCTCGTGCTGAATCGCCTCGTCTAATTGATGGGTATACCAGGTGGTCTCGGTCAACCATCCCACACTCAATCCTGCCTCCATTGCCAAGTGGACCACCCGTAGGGCAATGTCCGGAGACATGGGCTGGCGATGCACGACCTGAAGCGGAACGCCAGACCCGGGATCTACACGACCTATCCAGGCACCGGAAAAAGCCACCGCATAGCGACAACAACCCAGAGTGGCGAGAGTGGACATCATCATCTGAGGACTGCGGGCAGAAGCCAGAATAATCTCTACACCGGCTTGGCTCAATTCTCGCAAAACTTGCATCGTGCCCGGGCTGACCTGCTGAGAGGAGGTCAGGGTTGTTCCGTCCACATCGAGTACCACGAGTCGGATGCCACGGTTGATATTCATCGCTTGTTACCACGCTCCGTTATAAAAAACTTACCCAAACTTAGTCAGGCTCATTTTCTACTTATTGTTCGCTCTCCGCTTTCGGAACCACGGTATCCTAGGCTGGAGTCTGGCCGTTAACGGTGGCAAATGACTGTACAAGCTCATCCGCTTCACAACCGGCACCAAGGGTTGCCCCTGTGATTTGTGCGTTCCTACGATCCAGTATCCGCTTGATCTGAAACTTGTTCATCCAAGGTTTTATTTCTGGAGTCTGGCCGTTAACGGTGGCAAATGACTGTACAAGCTCATCCGCTTCACAACCGGCACCAAGGGTTGCCCCT
>DAHWFY010000012.1 GCA_027336365.1 Bacillota bacterium
CAAAAACCGAATTATGCAGCTTTGGCTCCCCTGCCTGAACTGCCCGAACCAGTGCCCACGCCCATGGTCCACAGGTTCAATACGATGGTGACCAAACCCAGAATGACACTGGTCCAAGTATTGGATGTGTAACTGCTAATGAACAATAACCAGGGCTGCAGAACAAACCAAGCGCCTGTAATTAAGGAAACCCAGTTCATCCAGTTAGACCAGTTTGCCTCGGAATCCTCGCGAGAAGCAGCCCAGCCCGAGACAATCAATTGAATCACACCTGCAACGATACTGGTCCAAACGGCTCCAGCATGCCCGGAGAAGCCGAAGACCCACGGCGCAATGATAAACCAAATGCCAATAATGGCTGCCAGCCAATTCCGCCATTTCATCGTCAGACACCTCCAAATGAAGTTTCGCAGGTTTGGATTCTTGCTTCCATCTATGAAGTTACTACCGGATCGACGAATATTCAACACACAATTTGGTCATATTTAGTCATTAATCCACGATTTCAGTAGATGCTTTCTCATAGGCTGTATCGCTCACAAAAAGACTCGCCCGCACGTTGTCGCACGGGTTTGAGTAAAATAGGGTCTGTGAGGGAACATTTGGGGCGACGACGTGGCAATACGCTGGGGAGTTCTGACCCTTTTCCGGACAACCTCTGATGGCCCTCTTTTCGAATAATTTTTTAAAGTTTCTCTGGTCGCGGCCCGGGAAGAACCAAACCAAGGTCGCGTAGGGCATGCGGGAGGGAGATTTTTGTCTCGAGGCGACGGAGATGGAATGAGTCGTGCAAACTGAGGGTTTGAGCCACCCCGGCTCCGAGACTGGAGAGAATGGCCCGAATGCCCAACAGTCGTATCCCTTCCACCAACTGCAGCAAGGGAGAAACGGCATTGGGAGATAGGGTGGTCACACCTGCGAGGTCGAGAATCGCGATTTCGTTCTCGGAACCTGCTAGGGCAGAAAGCACCTGGCGTTGAATTTCCTGGATTCTGGCAGGGCCTAATTTTCCTCGCAATGGCAGGATGGATACGGTATTGGAAAGATGAATGATGGGTGCTGTCAATTCATTCATGAGGTTGTGGTAGGTGGTGATGGATTCCGCTTGAACGTCGGTGTAAACTCTGACAAATCGCTGCATCACGGAGTCCAGCAGCGTGTTTATGTGCCGTTGCAAGGAATGGGTTTTTTCGTCTGTTAGATGCTCGGACTTGGCGTATTGGTAGAGGTAATCCCACAGGGTATTGCGCATTTCTGTCATCCAGTTGAGGGCAGAAGAGATGGGCCATGCTTGCGTTGCCCACTGTTTACTCCAGAATTCCCCCAGAGCGATTGCCACGTCCACTTGCCCTTGAAGAACTTGCAGTATCAGGTTCTCGCTGTCTATCAGCCAGCGCTCACTGAATTCCGGAAAATCTGTCGTCACCAAAAAAACCTCAGGACATTGGGATTGCAGAGTCTGCAGAAAAGCCGAGATATTTCCGGTCATAAACTGCAGAAAGGTTTGACCGTGCTGGTGAACTGTTTGCAGATTTGGAATGTCTGCTTCTTTGACGGGGTTTGATAGGGGGAGCGTGACGTGAATAGTGGTACCTTGCTGGGGTTGTGACTGAATATCCACAGTGGCCCCGTACTGATACAGGGTGGAGAACACTTGGGTCAATCCTAAACCGCTAGAATTCTGCTTGCTGGTGTAAAAAGGGATGCCAACTAGCCGCATCTGGTCTTTAGACATTCCTCTGCCGCTGTCCTGAACCTCCACATGGACCGTTGGGCCGCTACGGTAGTGGCGGATGTGAATGGATCCAGGGCCATCCAGGGCCTCAAAAGCGTTTTGCAGCAGGTTGAACAATGTTTTTTTGATGGCATTTCGCTGTGCCACTACGGAGGTATCTCGGTTGCGCAGGTCAGTGAAGATCTGTGCCTGATAGTTTTTGTTGACAAACAGGGACAAGGTGTCCTCTATCTCTTGGCACAGAAAGACTTCCTCAAAGGGTTCATCGTTCAAGTCCGGACGCGACACTTCCAACAGGCTTTCAATGATGGCCACCGCTTTGTCCAGTTCGGGAAAGACGTATTGCCAGTAACGATGAGGGTACTGTTCCTGCAGAAGTTGCAGAAAGCCCTTGATGGTGGTTAAGGGATTGCGAATCTCGTGAGCGATGCCAGCAGAGATCTGTCCGATGGCCGCGAGACGGTCCCGGGTGTGTCGGTGTTCGTTGTTTTCAGCGTGGTCTTGTCTCCCATGAGCTGGTTCAGCATGCAACGACCCAATTCCCCCTGTTTTGACGCATCAAACTCATTCTATCTTGGGGCCAGGAGTTGTACAATAGACCCACATGCCGCTGATAGCGGCACCAACAAAGAATGTAAATCCACGCAATTGTATTTACTGAATAGACCCACATGCCGCTGATAGCGGCACCAGCAAGGAATGTAAATCCACGCAATTGTATTTACTGAATAGGAGCAGTTTGTATGAAAGGATGAAGCCAGTGTCCAGTGCAGTGATTGTCCATTGAAGGGTGCCCTACGTTCGATGTGGAGTTGGCTTTGGCCAATTGTGGTAGGGGTACTGATTGCCAAGGCCTTGACCACATGGGTGTTTGGGTTTGCCTATGTACCCTCGAGTTCCATGTATCCCACCATTCCTAACCCGTGCCGTATCCTGGTGGACCACTTGGCGACCGAATTTCAGAAACCCCATGAAGGAGAGGTGGTCCTGTTTCATTGGCCTGATGACCCTTCGCAAATTTTTGTGAAGCGGGTCATTGGCCTACCTGGGGACACCGTCTATATTCACGGCGGCCATGTGTATGTAAACAACAAAAAATTGTCTGAACCCTATTTGCATGAAACAAATAACGCTTACTGGCAACCGTACATTCGGGGTACGTGGGGTCCCTATCACGTGCCGGCTGGACACTATTTTATGCTTGGTGACAATCGACCCGTCTCTGATGACAGTCGGGACTGGATACACAAGTACGTGCCCTTGAACTACATTGTGGGACGAGCGGACTTGGTGGTATGGCCTCTGTCCAAATTCAGCGTGATTCAACAATAATAGGATGCGACCTCCAACAAGCGGGTTGGGTTGATTGTCGGTTGTGATTGGGCACATACCCACCTGGAAAGCGGCCCCTGTGGGTCTCACCGGGCTGCGCAGGAACTGGACCAGCGGGTGGCATCGCTGGTCCAGGACAATGACCTGGAGACCATGGCGGGGTTTGACTTGAACTGGGCGGACCAGGCAAAACCGGTTGGGAAATGGTAGACACTCATTTTGGCAGGTGCCATACATCAACAGGAGCGAAAAATGGAATGATTGTCCTACGAGGTGCAATCTACTTGGAACAATTGTGTGCGGCTGTGAGTTAGGTTTGGGCACCACAACAAATGGAAACGGCAGGGTGCCACTAGCCGCGGTTCCATAGACGGGGCCGCCGCGGTTGTTTGTTGCGCTGCAGGGTCTGCATCACTTGCATCAGTTGTTGATCCCGTTCCTTACGGTATCTTTCTTCTTGCAAGTCCACCAGTTCCTTGGTGGCCGCCATCTCGGTCAACAGGGTTTGGATGTCGTCGCGCAGCATGGATATCTCCTGTAGGAGGCGCTGTTGCAACAAGGATTGGTTCACGAGCGCGGCTTGTACCTTGGTCGTCCAAGGTTCCATCGGTACGGATTTCATGGACCCGGTCATGAGAGCCTGTTTGGAAGTGATTTCGCAACTGGCGGCCACCTCTGCGAAGACCGAAGATGGGGCTCCTCCCTCGGTGTGGCGCTTGCCGACAACCGTCACTTCTTTTGCCTTTTGCAGGTTCAGGTCTGCTTCATCAATCCAATAGTGGGCCCCGCGGGGGTCCTCAATTCGAGTGGCTCGGAGCCTCCCCCGTTGAATCCATCGTCGCACCGTACTGGGGTGCACCTGAAAACGATTTGCAACTTCTTGCACGTCCATCAGAAATCCCCCTTCGTGCTGGATGTTCTCCTTCCTCATTGTAGCCAACAAGAAACGCCGTTACTGTCGAAGCGTAGGCACGACTTCAGTAAAATAGAGGTTCTAAATGGATATACTGCATGGATATGCCATTCCACAGGGCATTTTCTTGAAGAGGGCATTGTGGTAGGATCGACAGCGTTACGTTAACTATTTTCTCCCTAGCAGCACGGGGGATGCAAGAATGGAGCGACTCAATGGTGGCGGTGTGGGAATGGATGGGGGTTTTGGGTGCAGTCCTGATTGTTGCTGCCGCTGGGTATGTCTGGCGGAGCTATCGGCGATTCGCCAGGCACATGCCCAAACCCCCTTATCAAGCGGCGCCCTTTCATCCGGAGCCGGAAATGTGGCCAAATGACCAGATTTCTGTCACGTGGATTGGTCACTCCACGATGTACATTAATTTTTACGGAGTACGTCTTCTGACCGATCCCGTTTTTTCCGACAAGGTAGGAGTTTCCATGCTGAGACTTTGGCGGGTGGGATCGCGACGTTTCACGGCGCCCGCCCTCACTCCGGCCGAGTTGGCGGGCCAGGTAGATGTCATTTTATTATCCCATGCTCACTTGGACCACCTGGATTTGCCGTCTTTGCGCAAACTGGTTGATGATAAGGTACAAGTGGTGACTGCGAGGGCGACTTCCTGGGTGTTGCGAAAGTTACACTTTGGCTCAGTCGCCGAGTTGTCCACAGGTCAGTCCTTGGTAACTCGCGAAGGGGTGAAGGTGACCGCTCTACCAGTACGGCACTGGGGGGCTCGCTACCCGTGGAATCGTCGTTATGGTTGGAATGGCTACGTTTTGGAGTACAGGGGTCACAGACTGCTGTTTGCTGGCGATACGGCTTTGACAAGCGGCTTTCAGGGCTTGGACACGGCCAGTGATGCACCATTGGATTTGGCCATGATGCCCATTGGTGCCTATTTCCCAGATGCGTTCCAAGTCAATCATTGCACCCCGGAACAAGCGTGGTCCATGTTTTTGGACAGTGGTGCCCGGTGGCTGGCGCCCATGCACTGGTATACCTTTGTCCTGTCCAAGGAGCCGGTGACGGAGCCCCTGCAGCGTCTTTTGACTGCCGCAGGCCCGCAGCAAGAGCGAGTGGTGTTGCGGGAACAGGGTCAAGTGTTCAGAATTCCGACGGCCATGAATCAGGGTGAGGACCTGCAGGAAGTGCGGGCGGAAAATCAGGCGCAAGAGCAAGTGCGTTGAGCCGCAATGCCCGATATTTGATCCGGTAGGACAGTCCAATCGACCCGGTCGTCACGCAAGTGTCACAATACCCCCCGGGGTTGACGGGGGGTTCTCTGTGCACGGGTGAACGGTTTCATTTATAATACTTCATGTACCCCGCATCCTTGAAATTATCGGCAGTTTTCAAGAAAAACCTAATTATCAGACAAGTCCTATGGTTGCGAGGGAAAAATCAGCGAGAGGAGTTTGGCAGCATGGAGCATTTGCATCGCAGGCTGGGGACTTTTGCGCTCACACTGACGGGTGTTGGGTCCATCATTGGTTCTGGGTGGTTGTTTGGGGCCTGGAAGGCCGCCAAGGTGGCGGGACCGGCCGCCATCTGGGCGTGGGTCATTGGCATGGTGGCCATCATGTTAATTGGGTTGACCTACGCAGAATTGGGGGCCACCTTTCAAGTTTCCGGGGGAGCGGTACGTTATGGCCAGTACTCGCACGGATCTCTGGTTGGTTTTTTGGCAGGGTGGGCCAACTGGATTGCTATCGTTTCGGTCATTCCCATTGAGGCTGAAGCCTCCATTCAATACATGACCTCTTGGCCGTGGCATTGGGTGCCTGCTTGGATTCACAACATGTACAACGGTAAAACCCTCAATTTACTCGGGCTTGCCTTTGCCGCTGTATTGGTCATCATGTACTTCTTAATTAACTATTGGACAGTAGAATTATTTTCTCGATTCAATTCAACGATTACTACGTTTAAATTGATTATTCCCGCGTTGACAGCCATTGGTTTGATGGCTACTGGTTTTCATGGACAAAATTTCGGACACTATGGCGGTTTTGCACCGAATGGTTGGTCTGCCGTACTGACGGCCATTGCCACTTCTGGGGTGATTTTTGCTTTCAATGGATTTCAGAGTCCAGTGAATCTGGCGGGGGAGGCGCGTCATCCCAACCGTTCCATTCCTGTGGCGGTGATTGGCTCTATTTTGCTATCCGGGATTATTTACTTGCTTTTGCAGGTGGCCTTCATCGGGTCTCTTCGACCGGAAATGTTGGTTCACGGCTGGAGTGGTATTAACCTGAAGTCTCCCTTTGCAGACCTGGCTGTGGCCTGGAGCCTTAACTGGTTGGCATTGGTGTTGTTTGCCGATGCGTTTGTATCACCGTCCGGCACCGGCATGACCTACACGGCCACCACCTCCCGAATGGTATTTGGGATGACAGAAAATGGATGGTTTCCCAAAGCGTTTGGCACTATTCATCCTTTTTACCGGGTACCGCGCCGGGCTATGTGGTTAAATCTGGCCATTAGCTTCGTGTTTCTGTTGTTGTTCCGGGGCTGGGGGGAATTGGCTGGCGTGATTTCAGTGGCGACTCTGGTGTCCTATGTCACCAGTCCAGTGGCCGTGGTGTCCTTGCGGCGAACTGCCGCAAACTTGCCCCGCCCCCTGCGAGTGGCGGGACTGCAAGGGATTGCTCCGCTGGCCTTCATGATGGCTTCGCTTATCATGTACTGGGCTCGCTGGCCACTGACTGGTGAAGTATTATTTGTTATGATTATTGGCCTTCCTATCTTTTTGTATTACCAGGCAAAGGACGGGTGGCAGGGCTTTGGACGTCACCTGAAGGCTGGTCTATGGCTGGTGGCCTACATGCTCTACATGATGTTAGAATCATGGTTGGGTAGCAGTAAGTTTGGGGGTATCAACGTCATTTCTTACGGTTGGGACATGCTGGTGGTGGCAGTTTCCTCTTTGCTGTTTTACTATTGGGGTCTGAAGAGCGGCTGGCATACCGAGCAGGTGGCACGACTGGAGGATGAGTTGCAAGTTCGCCAAAATGTGGAGGCCGCTCATGCTCAGGTGGCTGTCGGTAGAAAATAACAACTGAACGGCTTTTGAAGTGCGTGGACAAAATAGCCATGCCTAAGCGGCCATCAATCAAACGAAGTGTTTTATCCTTCGAGGTGAATGGGACCGACATTCCCCAGAAGGGGGTGTCGGTCCATTTCGGTTGAGGTATGGTACACTCCAGTCATGAAACTGGAAATTTGCGCGTACTGAGTGAAGACAACTGTATGCGGAGAGGTGGGATCTGTCTGACTGGGACAGCCATGGTCTTTGTCTGGGTCTTGTATCTTTTGCTCTATCTTTTAATCTGCGGGGCATATTATTCGATGTTCCGCAAAGCGGGCACTGCTTATGCGTGGCTGGCTTTCATCCCTGTTGCCAACCTGTGGCCCTTGCTGTGGACGCTGCAACGCAGTGCTTGGCATGTCCTTTGGTTGCTGATTCCTTTTGTAAACGTGATTGTGGCCTTGATTTGGCAGGTGCAGTTGCTCCGTGCATTTGGCATGAGTTCTTGGTGGGTGCTGTTAGTCTTCATCCCGTTGCTGGACTTGGTGTATATCGGAGTTCTGTTGTATATGGGTTATGGGGACAAGGTTCACTACGTGTTGCCTGGGGGTCCCTTAGTTAGAGAGAAAAAGGACCACTGGTTCTCCTGAAAATCGGGATTGATAAGTTTTTTCATCTATCGGACGACTGCTGGTACAGCATGGTCTCTGCGCTGACCGTGATTACGCCTATTGTCGCCTATCTTGTGACCGGAAGCCAAGTACCCATTCAGTGCGCCACAACATGCATCCCCGCCAGCGCTAAAAATATTCCCAGGCCCACAGACAGCAGAAAGTAGTCTCGCCTGTGCATCTGCAAATGGGTATGATCCGTTCGGGGTTGACCGGTTTCCCGGTATCCTCGGGCGGCCATGGCCAAGGTGAGGTCTTCCCCAAACTGTAACACAGACAGCAGCATGGGAATCATCATACCACGCACATCCCTGAGTCGCACTTGTCCGGGTTTGGCACTGGATTTGCCTCTGGCTCGAGCAAGCATGGAAAATCGCTCCATTTCACTCATCAGCACGGGAATGAACCGCAGGACGAGTCCTGTGCCCAGGCTGACGGCGTCCGGCCAATGTCTTCTCGGGGCGGCCCAGGCCAGTGATTGGCGCAAGGCCCGTTGCAAGGAGGAAGGTTTTTGACTGGTCGAAAACACCACACCGATGCTGAGAACCTCCAGCACCTTTGTCATGGATAGCAGGGTCACCGACGCGGCGGAAACGGAGAACCAGAGTCCTCCTAGGTGGAATGCATCCCTTTCGCGAGGGCCAAACCGCAAACCTGCCAGGATTCCGGTGAGTAGGGTCAAGACAGCGAAGGGTCGAATGGGGGTCCACCAACGATGCCAAGATAAGCGACTGATGCTGAGCATCGCCAGGCACACCAGTGCAGAGATACCCACCGCGAGCCATGAAGACTGCAGCAGTATGCCAATGGAGAGGAGGGTTACGAGTATCCAGTTGGCCCTCGGATCAAACCGTCCCAAGCCGGATGGGTGAGCCTGTCGCGTCTCCGGCTGTCTGGTGGTTTGTCGTCCGTCTTCTGGTGCGGCAGAAGACGGAGTGATAACCCGTGGCTGGAGAGAAACATCGGTGGGCGTCCTGTGGACCGGAGGTTCTTGCCGCTGCAGTGGGGATAAGGATACTGCCAGTGCATCTGCCAGTGCCTCCGGATCCAAGCATCCATCTGGGAGAGGCCAGCCAGCCTCGGTGAGCTTCTGGTGGAGACTCAGGGGTGTAGGCAGGCCCACGCCAGCCATGGCCAGGGGTAAGGGCTGGCGACACAGGTCTGGTCCTGAACAGGTGTGTACAACCCGTCCATCCTTCAGAATGACCGCCTGGTCTGCGACAGGCAAGAAGGCCTCCAAATCGTGGGTGGCAATGACGATGCCCCCGGTTAACTGTGACTTCCAACGGGGAATATCTTGCAATAGGCTGTGGAGCCCTTGAGGATCCAGCCCTGCGCTGGGTTCGTCCAAAAACAGCCAATCGGGGCGGGTGGCTAAGGTGGTGGCTAAAGCTACTCGACGTTTTTGACCGCCGCTGAGGAAAAGGGGGGAGTCGGCCATGATCTCTGCTGACAACCCTACTTGAGTCAAGGCTTCGTGACTGCGATGTGCAATTTCGTTTTTAGAGAGGTGATAAGGACGCAAAGAGTAGGTAAACTCTCCAGCTACTGTACGTGCAAACAACTGTTTATCCGGGTATTGAAAGACGATACCAAGGCGCTTTTGCAGTTCCGACCGAATCCGCTTATGCCGCCATATAGGGTAACCGTCCAGGGTGACCACCCCCGTAGTGGGGCGCAGTATTCCCGCCATGAGGAGCAGTAAAGTGGACTTACCTGCTCCTGGCTGACCCATCAATAGCGTGATTTTCCCAGCGGGTAAACTCAGGTCAATATGGTCCAATACCAAGCGGGACTCTTGGCCCATCTGGTGGGAAACGCCATGTACCGTAAGGCTCACAATTGGTTCAACTCCTTCACGAGTGCTGTGGGGGTGAGGGGCCAGTTGCGCCAGTGAATCCCTCTGTGTGCCAAGGCTCGGGCCACTTGTAGGGTGTAGGGCAGAGGAAAATTCAAGTTCTCACAGACGGAGGGTCCCAATATTGCCATGACGTCCTCTGACCCGTCACCCATAGATTCGGACCGAGCGGTGGAAAACGGAGGGAGAAAAAATTCCTCTGGAGTTCCATCAAAAACCAAGTTTCCATGGTCCAGAGCAATCACCCTTTGTGCCCAAGCAACTTCCTCCATCCACTGGGTAATCCACACAATCGTCATACCCTGCTGATGCAGGTGCCGAATCACCTGCAAAATCTGTTTCCGATTAGCCGGAGAAAGCATGGAGTTGGCTTCGTCAAAAATCAATACCTGGGGGGACATGGCCAAGGCTCCTGCAGTGCACAGCAGTTGCTTTTGTCCTCCGGACAATTCTTCCACTTGCACGTCGGACAGTTCAGATAGTCCACAGACGTCAAGAGCGACCTCGGCTCGTCGGGCCATCTCTCCGGGGGGGACGGCCAGGTTTTCCATGCCAAAACACACGTCGTCAAGTACCGTTTGCTCCACAATCTGTGCATCTGGGTTTTGGAAAACCACGGATACGCCACCGCTTCTTCCGGACGGACCAATGGAGGAGCTCCACTCTGGATGGACCACTTTCCCTCGGGAAACACCGCTCAGACCAGCCATGACCCGACCAAGGGTACTCTTGCCGCTGCCGTTGGGACCTACGACGGCCAGGTATTCCCCGGAATGGACCTGCAACGAAACAGAGTCCAGAACGAGTTTTACCGTGTCCTCTTTGGCAAAGGCTACACTCACATCCTTGAGCACAATAACGGGGTGATGCCCGGAATGACTTTCGCTGAGTGAAGTTGCCGACGGATCTCGAGACATTGCGTGCAGAAACTCCTTTGCTTGCATTTTTTTCAGACAGACCTTCATGCCGCCGATAGCGGCATTCACAAGAGAAGTAAATACACGAGATTGCATTTACTGAGATAGATATGGTAAATTCTCAGCAAGTCTATTGTTAACTTGAGTATAGCATATGGTTAACAATTCGTCAGGAGGGTGTCTTATGACCGTTAAAGGAATTGTCTTTAGCGCTTTGTTTGCCGCACTAATGGTTGTGTTGGGGTACTTTCAAATCACCTTGCCCTTCACTCCAGTACCTATTATCTTAGGGAATTTGGCGGTAATGTTGGCGGGGGCTATGCTTGGTCCTTGGTATGGTTTTTTTAGCGTGGCTTTGGTGGTGGTGTTGTCGATTCTAGGTTTACCCCTGATTCAGGGCCACGGGGGACTAGGTCTGCTGTTAGGAGCCAGCGGCGGGTTTGTGTGGGGTTGGCCCTTTTGCGCTCTGCTGACCGGCTGGGCAGTGGGCCGTGTCAAGGGTCACGGGCTTTTGTCCTGGATGGGCATTTTTGTTTCCATTGAAGTATTTGGGTCTTTGTTTAACTATGTACCCGCGATTCCTCAGCTCATGGCGGTGGCCCATTTGTCTTTTGCCAAGGCAATGGTTGAGGGATTTTATCCTTTTTTGTTGGGAGACGCTCTCAAGGCTTTAGTTGCCTCGCTCGTGGTCTGGCCCGTGCGTCGGGTCTTTCCGCCCGCTCGGTTAACTGGTCACCACACGACGCCTGTGGTCCCCTTGGATGTCTGAGGAGAGTACGGCGCATTTGATAAATTCGTCTTTTGTCGCCTTCATCTGCTCCATCCATTGAGAAAGTGGACCTTCTAGGGGTACAATTTATTTTGTGGCGTCAGCGAAAGCTGTGACTTCTAACAGTTTTTCGCCGCACATCGACAGAAAATTGAAACGTTATCCGTGCAACGTGGCTGCCTGGTGTAAAATCCCGAGAAACCAACGGGACCAGACTCCGCAGTTTTTGGGCGTACGGGCTGGATTAAGGGCGTTGCCGAGGCAGCGGCGGAAAAAGGGGACGAGGCAGATGCAACAGGCCGTGACACTGCAACACGAGGGACATATCTTGCGGGGAATGGCCCACTTTCCCGAGGATGGGGGGCAGGTTTCCGGCGTGCCGGTTCCAGCGGTGATTTTGTTTCACGGATTCACGGGCAATAAGCTAGAACCTCACCGCCTATTTCTGAAAATCAGTCGTGCTTTGACGGACATGGGATGGGCAGCGTTTCGATACGACTTTTCTGGCAGTGGTGAGAGCGATGGCAACTTTGAGGAGATGACTTTGTCTGGCGAACTGGCCGAGGCGCAAACGATTCTAGACGAGGTGCGCAATCATCCAGGGGTGGATTCGCAACGGGTGTCTCTGATGGGTCTGAGCATGGGGGGATTGGTGGCCAGTCTGCTCGCAGCGATGCGACCGAACCAAGTGGAACGCCTCGTGTTGATGGCACCTGCGGCAAACTTACGCCATATTGCCATGGACATGGCCGCTCGGGCGGGCTTCGCAGTTCCGGATAACCTGCCTGACGAGGTTCCCGCAGAATTACGCCAGGCGATTGCGACGGCCATTCCGGATGTGTTTGATCTCGGAGGGAACTTGGTGGGACGTGAATTTGGCCTAAACCTGCTAAACTTGCAACCCTATGCGCAGTCCAAGGGATATGAGGGGCCGGTACTGTTGATACATGGCACTCGGGATGAGGCTGTGCCCCATCAAGTGTCGTTTCGCTTTCGCGATGTCTGTTATGGTTCACGGGCGACTGTGCACCTAGTGGAAGGGGCGGATCATACGTTCAGCTCCAATCTGTGGGAGAAAGAGGTTATTGCCACCATTCAGGATTTTCTCACATGAAGTGGGAACGAGATGAAAACGTCGCTGTGCGCCGGGAAGTTTGACCTTTTTTTAGGCAACCTCATAGAGAGAGGAGAGATGGGAGATTTCTAGACAAGAACACCCCATCATTTTCATCGTCGGTGCAGGAGCGATGGCAGAGGCATTTGTCAAAGGAGTCACCAGCCGTGAGGCTTGGCCTGGTGAGCGACTATGCATGGTTAATCGCGGCCGTGCGCAACGCTTGGATGAGTTGCAGGAACGCTATGGAATTGTGCCTGCTCAGTGGTCCGCTGCGGCCGAGGCGCGTTTGGTGGTGGTGGCGGTCAAACCGTTCGATATGGCGCAGGCTTTAACCCAACTGTCGCCCTGGCTGCACGGTCAACCCGTCCTGTCTTTTGCTGCCGGAGTGCCTTTGGCCTGGATGCGGGAACAAATTGCTAGAAAGTCGCCGGTTATTCGCACCATGCCCAACATCCCCGTGGCCGTATTGGCCGGAGCGGTGGCCCTCACCTTTGAAGAAGAAACCTCCCCAGCAGACCGGGAATTGGTCACCTATCTACTGGGACGATTGGGGGAGGTGGTGGAGGTCCAGGAAAATCTGATGGACGCAGCCACCGCCTTTTCCGGAAGTGGTCCGGGGTTTGTGAGTTATTTCTTAGAGGCCATGGAAGAAGCAGCAGTAGATCTCGGTTTTACACCGGAGATGGCCCGAGAACTGTTGCTCCAGACCGTCGTAGGCACTGCGTTGACCCTGCGGGAGTGGGGCATCAGCCCCCAAGAGTTGAGACGTCGAGTTTCCTCCCCAGGTGGGACAACGGAGGCGGGGGTGGGAGTTATGAAGGAAGGTGACCTCCCAGGACTCGTCCATCGAGCCCTACAGGCAGCTGCCGCTCGCTCCACGGAAATGGGCAGGTCTTACACTCCTGCAGAATTGTCCTGAGGAGGCTCGGAAGACATGTCTTCCTCATGCCGGGTGTGGCCCGCAATTAGGTTCACCACGTGATTGAGAACGGGTAAAATGACCTCCAGGCATTCTGATACTCCTTTGGGGCTGCCGGGGAGATTGACAATCAGGGTGCCTTGACGAACACCCACCACTTGTCGGGAGATCATGGCAAACGGAGTTTTTTTTAGGGTTTCAGACCGCATGGCCTCGGCCATGCCAGGCAAAGTTCTTTCCACCACATCCTGAGTGGCCTCGGGAGTGACATCTCGAGGACCAATTCCGGTTCCTCCTGTGGTCAGTACACACTGAATATCTGAACGGCTGCACAATTGGCGCAGGAGGGCGGCAATGTCCTCTCGATTATCGGGCAGGACATCTCGGTAAACCACCTGAAGACCGGAACTCTCAATCATGACTTGCACCTGGTCTCCGCTGCTGTCTTTCCGGGACCCACTGACGACAGAATCGCTTAAAGTCAGGACTGCACAGGCAAGGGTCATGGAGTTTTCTCCTTTTGAAAAGGCAGTATGAACGGGTTTGGAAGTGGGAAAACACGAGGTGGACCACACAAAATGGACCACACCTTGCCAAGCGCAAAAACGCTCCGCACGAGGCGGAGCGCAATCAGCAATGAGTGACTCTTACAGGCGACTTACGTTGGCAGCCTGAGGTCCACGCTGACCTTCAACAATCTCAAACTCTACACGTTGACCCTCTTCCAGGGTACGGAAACCGTCGCCGTTGATTGCCGTGTAATGAACGAAAACGTCATTGCCACCCTCAACCTGAATGAAGCCGTAACCCTTTTCTGCGTTAAACCACTTTACTGTTCCCTGTTGCACAAAAATTGCCTCCTGCTTTAAGTACCATGAAGCGACTTCCTAGGAACGTTCGTACCCGATTGTACTCCGTACCCCTGCCATGCGTCATCGTACTCAATAGAATTTTCCTTACCACGATTAACGTAACATGTTTCCTGTGAGAAGTCAACGGTTTTTACAGGAACGTGTTTCAACTCCGAGTCACTCAGGGTAAACTGAGAAGGAACACGGTGACTGTCATCGTTCTTTGTGGCAAGGCTTGATATTATCTTATGAATGAGTCGAGTTTTCATGACTGCACCTTCTGGATAACGGTGATTGAGCCGCAACAGTGAGGAAGTGAAGCAGGGATGTCCAAACGAACGGATAGGATTTTTAATATTACCGTGGCGGTGTTTGCCTTGACACTGACCGGGGTGGCTGGGGCAACCCTGTGGACGGGTCATCCGGTTCGTCCGGTGGACCGTTGGTTTGCTTCCTTACAGCAGTGGATGGGCATGACCTCCATGACCCATTCTGCATCTTCTGGGACGGTGCGTTCACCTGCGGTACACACCCAGGTGCCGGGTTCGCCCCGAGCACAAGGAACGGGGCAGACCCCTGCGGCAAATACTGCTGGATTAAACGGGACGAGGGTGGGCTCGCAAACCACTGTGGCTCGAGATTTGGTGGGTAAACCCGTATTTCATACAGAAGATAACGCGCACTGGGTGCACGTCAGTGCCGCAGGTTCAGACGTATCGGCGGCAGAGTTGCAGCGGGTGCAAGGGTTATTAAAAACCTATGACATCGTCGACCGCCTGTCTAGGTGGTTGCAAATGAATTTGAATGAACCAGTGCAAATCGAGGTGGCAAAGACCCAGGCGGATTACACCCAAGCGCTGGCCAACCTGGGCGTTACCGCAGGAGACGCGAAACGTTTCAGTTTGGATACCGGCGGGTTCACCCAGGGCATGACTGTGGTGATTCCTCTGTACCAGAACAATTCGCAAGGAGATTTGGCCAACACTTTAGGGCATGAGATGACCCATGTGTACTTCAATGCGAATGTGGGAACCTTTCCTTCTTGGATGAACGAAGGAACTGCCGTCACGGATGGTATGCAATTTCAGAGCATGGCTGAAAATTCCGTGGAGTATGCCGGGTATGCTCAGCAGATGGCGGAAAGTGTGACTCAGGCGGCGGCTAACGGGACTCTGATTCCCTTGGCAGGCTCTGAGTCGGCGGTCTTGGCAGGACATGCCCCATACGACTTGGAACTGCAAGATTGGCTGGCGATGAAAGATCTGATTGGTCGCGCAGGCTATGGGGCACTTTCAGATTATTTCTATCGCATGAGTATTGGTGAATCCCAGTCAACGGCTTTCGCCAACACGTTTGGCGTTTCGGAAACAGTGTTCAATGCACAGTTTACCCAGCTTCTAGACCAGTCTGCGAGGGCGGGGGATCACGGGGTGACCCTCACCCTGTCCATTCCCTCGTCGTATCAAGGATACATTCGCCTGTTGCAACATGGACAGCAAACTTGGTACGGCTTTCGCACTCATCCAGGTACCTTTCATTTAACCGTCCTACCCACGGGCAAGTTGCAGGGCGCACCGGGGTCAGTAGATACCCTGGAAGATGCCAATTCTCCGGACCCGGACACCCTGTACGTCAATCTAGATCCGGCACATCCTTTGACGTATCAGGGTCAGCAGGTGGCCAACAGCGGTTTTGCCATTGATTATCACAATGGGATGTACAGCTTTATCAATGGCTGGGTAACCTGGCTTAATGGAGCATCTGTGTACATGAACACGCCGCAGTTGTTTAGCATTCGGATTGTCGGGATGGCCAATAAAAGTCCGACCAACCCACTGCAACCCTTGTTGACGCCTTTATCCCTGTAGTTGGGATGGAGGTGAACTCCCGTTGGTCTCTCAGGCGTTGCCGCATGTATTGCATAATGGCTAAGTCCAAGGCTTCACTGGCTGCGACGATCCGCGGGTGTGAAAGGTCTCCGTCACACTCACGTACGGTCTGATAGAGGCGCTGGCGCAACTCCTCCACGAGGGAATGCGCGGGCTGTTCATTCATCGACAGAGGCTCCTTTTCTCGTGATTGGCTCACAGTTCCCGTTCGCAATCACGATTCATGATTCTAGGACCCACAGGGCCGAGACGCAAGTGGGCGGTTTTGACAAGTGAGCAGAGAATGTTGTCTGATGGTGTCAGGCCCTTTTAGATTGTGTCGAATGGGCTGAAATACTGGGGAAAAATTGTTCAATGGCGATGATTATTGACACACACTAGACATATTTGCGGTCGGGAATGTTTGAACTCTTGACTTAGAATATGTTCAACATGGGCTGGACATTCTCAGCTCACACAAGTCAGACAGAGGTGGCCTTGATTTCATGGCTGTAACAGGATTGCAGACGGACGTCCATGGGGCGAGGGGAAGCGTGGATGTATTGGGTGTGCGCGTCCACACATACAGCACGCGGCAAGCCGTGGAGCAGGTATTGCTGTGGGTTCAGGAGAAAACTCGTCGCATGGTCATCACGGCAGGACCGGAGTTCATCATGATGACACAGACCGACTTGCAACTGCATCGGATTGCCGACGATGCGGATTTGGTAACTCCCGACGGGATTGGCGTAGTGTGGGCTGTCCGCCGCCAGGGACATGCCATGCCTGGACGGGTTACGGGAATAGAACTGGCTGATGCTTTGTTGACCACTGCCGAGGATCGCAATCAAAGACTGCGGGTTTTTCTGCTGGGGGCTCGCCAACAGGCCCTCGGACAGGCCCTGCGGGTGTTGCAGGAACGTCATCCAGGCATTATCTTTGCTGGGCGCAACGGCTACTTCACAGCCGAGGAGGAGGGTGACGTTCTGCAACAAGTCACCGAATTTGCTCCGGACTTGTGGCTTGTGGGATTGGGGCAGCCACAGCAAGAGCGGTTCATGTACCGGGTGTTGAAAGGAATTCCTTCTTGTGTGGCCATCGGTGTGGGTGGCAGCATCGATGTCTGGGGAGGAACCGTAAAGCGGGCACCGCAGTGGGTTCGACGAGCCAATTTGGAATGGCTGTATCGCTTGGTGAGGCAGCCGTCTCGCTGGCGGCGACAGTTGGCGTTACCCCGGTTTGCCTGGAAGGTTTTGCGTACACCGGGGAACCTTCGCTAGGGTACCCAGGGGTTTTCAGGCTAGAGGAGGGGGTTTGGTACACACTACTGTCAGGGTTCGCAAGAACCCGAAGCTGTTTATTCCTTGGATTTTCTTTCGCCAACTCTTGCTACGGAGTCGGGTGGACCTTGCTGTCCCTCTGCAGTGAGAGAGCAATCCACGGGACGCAGCAACACAGGGAGGGTGGCCTACAATGGCAGGAAACAGTGAGTGGTTGGTTCCGGCAGCCCATAAGGCCTTGGATGACATGAAGTACGAAATTGCTGCTGAACTTGGCTTACCGGTACATCAAGCCAGCGAGGATTATTGGGGCGACATCACCAGCTACTACACGGGGAAGTGCGGCGGACAGATGACTCGTCGGCTGGTGGCCATGGCCCAACATGCGTTGTCTCAGACGTCCTCGTCATAGGGGTTCGGCCTCACCGGGTAGAACTGAGACGGAACGAACCTAAATAAGGGACTCAGACTGAGATGAACAGACAACTTCATTTCGCAAGAACAGATGAGATTTTTGCATCAGGCGATGTCTGTCTCAGACACCGCCTGATGCTGTATGTGGTGTTATCAGAAACAGAAACAAGATTGATTGACTGACTTCGACAAATAGACTACCATGGGTTTGTTTTAGACTCTGTCATGCCCAGGGAGCAAAGGAGGTACGGCCCATGGGACGCCATTTGTTTACGTCTGAGTCGGTGACCGAGGGACACCCAGACAAGATTTGTGATCAGATCTCCGACGCGGTTTTAGACGAAATTTTGAGCAAAGATCCAAATGCACGCGTGGCCTGTGAAACTTCGGTGACCACTGGTCTTGTTTTGGTTGCGGGGGAAATTACCACCTCTTGTTATGTGGACATTCCTAAAATTGTACGTCGAACTTTGCAGGAAATTGGTTACACTCGCGCAAAGTTCGGCTTTGATGCGGAAACCTGCGCGGTGATTACTTCCATTGATGAGCAGTCACCCGATATTGCCGCTGGAGTGAATTGGGCACTGGAAGCCAGAACCGGCCAGGAGGATGCGGACAGTGATGCCGTGGGCGCGGGAGACCAAGGGCTAATGTTTGGCTACGCCTGTGATGAAACTCCGGAGTTGATGCCTTTACCCATCTCCTTGGCGCACAGGTTGGCCAGACGGTTAAGCGAGGTTCGCCATAACGGCACCCTGCCCTATCTACGGCCGGACGGCAAGACTCAGGTGACGGTGGAGTACGATGGAGACCGTCCCGTGCGGGTGGATACCATCGTGATTTCCACTCAACATGATGATCTGGTGACCCTGGAAACGATTACTGCAGACATGCACAAGTACGTAGTGGAGCCAGTGGTGCCTGCACATCTTTTGGACGACAAAACTCGCTACTTTATTAATCCGACCGGGCGTTTTGTGGTAGGGGGTCCCCAGGGGGACGCGGGGCTGACTGGACGAAAGATTATTGTCGACACGTACGGTGGTTATGCTCGTCACGGTGGTGGTGCCTTTTCTGGGAAAGACCCTACTAAGGTGGATCGGAGCGCAACTTACGCCGCTCGCTATGTGGCCAAAAATGTGGTGGCGGCACACTTGGCCCGCAAGTGTGAGGTGCAGGTGGCTTATGCCATCGGGGTGGCTCATCCAGTGTCCATCTCTGTAGATACTTACGGGACCGGAGTCATTCCGGATGAAGACATCGTGGCCTTGATTGAGCGTTTCTTTGACCTGCGACCTGCGGGTATTATACGCGCTTTAGACCTGCGCCGGCCAATCTATCGCCAGACGGCGGCGTATGGCCACTTTGGCCGACCGGACCTGGATTTACCCTGGGAGCGGGTGGACAAGGCCGCCGATTTGCGGGCGGCAGCCTTGTCAGATGACCCAGCGGGAGTGTAGTGGCGGCGGATGCGTTGAAGCCGTTGAAGCGGGTGGTGGGCATGGGTTTCCAAATAGGATTTGCCTGTCCTTCTTTCGCAGGTCTCTGTTGAAAATAAACTTTTGCTTCCATGTTTTTGGCCCACCGGAGGTTTTCGGTGGGCTTTTTTTGTCAAGTGCAGGATTTTTGTCGGTGGAGTCGAAATTTGTAAGGCGATGCTGTAGAATTCTGGACGAAAGCGTTCATAATTGGATGTGCTAGGGGCGCGTGTCCGAAAAGAGGTTCCACCTGACCCTTTCGGCCAACCTCTAGTAGATGTTCTTTTCGTGCTTTTCCGAGGTGGGTTTAAGGTAGCGAATTCGGCTGTACCCCGGAGGTAGGGCGGATGACCACGGACAACCCAGTCGTGAAGCTACGTCAGGCGATTGACCATACCCTGGCGGCAATTGCAGATGGAAAGGCGCAGGTGCAGGAGATTGCGGAAAGTACTTTGACCGAAGTGCAGCGCATGGAGGCGGAACTGGAACAAGTTCAGGGTGCCTGCAATGAGGCGATTGACGAGGTGGAACGCCTGGAGGTAGCCTCACGGGTGGCGCGTCATCACCTGATGGAGGTCAATCGAGATGTGGGCCATCGCGGAGAACGCGACATGCAGATGGCCTACCAAAAAGCCCAACGACTTCAACTGGACTTGGGGCAATGGCGGGAGCGGGAAACTCAACTGCGGTTTCGTAGGGATGACCTCACGCGGCGTCTCAGAGCCATGCGAGCTACCGCTCAGCACGCGGAGGTGTTGATGGTTCGGTTTGGGCAAGCCTCCAATCTGTTAGATGCCGAGTTTGGCGACGTGGATGCGGTTTTGCAGAATGCTCAGATGCAGATTTTGATGGGTTTACGCATGCTGCAAATGGAAGAAGACGAACGTCGACGACTGGCAAATCGCCTGCATGATGGTCCCTTGCAAAACCTTGCCGGTTTGTCTATGCGTTTGCAATCGGGGGTTGGCCAATTGGCTGAGCAGGGAGTTGCAGTGGGAGGAAGCTGGGTAGAAGATATTCAGCAACGCTTTCAAGGGGTGCTGCACCAGTTACGGGAGACCGTTTTTGAACTGCGACCTCCTCTTCTCGACGACTTGGGGCTAGTGCTCACGCTACGCCGTTATGTGGAACAATGGAGCGAGAATGGCCGCTTGCAAGTGGACATTCAGTTGAGGGGTTTGGAAACTCGACTGTCTCCTACGGAGAAACTGACGGTGTTTCGAGCGATACAAGAGACATTCCACAACATTGCCGAGCATACTCAAGCCGACAGAGTCGTGGTCATCCTTGTGTACGGGCCGGAGGTATTGCGGGTGGAGGTTCAAGACAACGGGCAAGGAATTGCCTTTTCCAGTTGGATGGAGTGGGTGGAAGCAGGAAAAATGGGTTTGACCCTATGCCGTCAGCGCTTGTCCGTGTTGGGGGGGGATTTGTGGTTTGAACCGGTACCCCAGGGAGGAAGCCGGGTGGTGATGACGTTGCCTTTGGCGAGGAGTGAGTAGTGGGTGGAAAGTGAGGACACGAGAATGATTCGCATTGGGATTGCAGACGATAATGAGCAGTTTCGCGAAACTCTCGGTGAGATCCTTGCTTTTGAACCGGATTTTCAGGTGGTGGGGCTGTGGCGTCACGGGGCGGAAGCTCTGGTGGGGCTGGCTAAGGTAAATCCGGATGTGGTCCTGGTGGACATCAACATGCCTATGGTGAATGGAGTGGATGTCACCAAGCGGGCCCGGGAAAAGTTTCCTCAGATTAAAGTCATCATCTTGTCGATGCACGACGATGAGGGTTATGTTCTGGAAACTCTCAAGTCCGGAGCCGCAGGCTACCTGATTAAGGATGGGTCAGGTACGGAGGTTGTGCGGGCCATTCGAGAGGTGGCTGCGGGCAGGGCTTATGTGCATCCACAGGTTACCCGGACGGTCATTTCCCAGTTTCGAGATCGGGATCGCCTGGAGGACACGTGGCGGGGACTACTGACTCAACGGGAAATGGATGTGCTGCGGGAGATGTGGCTGGGTAAAGCGAACGATGAAATTGCCCAGTCTCTGCACATCACCACGAAGACCGTTAAAAACCATATTTCCAGTATTCTCACAAAGTTGAATGTCAATGATCGCACGCAGGCCGTGGTCAGTGCGATGAAACGCCACTGGTTACCCTTATAGAGCGTGTCCGGAAAGGGGTCCGGTCAGACCCAAGCCGTGCGAGGAGGCCAGCCCAAAATGCGTACTGGGTCTGCCTCCCAGTGGGGAGCGTTTAGACTGGCGTGTGGGCCCTGTGCCGTACGTGTTCGGACCGTGAGGGAGCATTTTGGGCGACGTTGCGGCAATGTGTCGGGGAGGTCTGACCCCTTTCCGGACAACCTCTGATAGAGCAGGTCACTTTAAAGTTTACCCCATCTGTGAATACTTTTCTGTGGATACTTTCACATGTGTTTACATCCCTTGCTGGTGCCGCTATGAACGGCATGGGGGCTATGCTGACCACACGCCGCCTGCCGAGGAACCGAAAAATTAGGGTACGCGAATTCCAGCATGAAAACGCCATGACTTGTCGTCCACGGCGGTCCTCTCACCGTTTTGCTTCATATAGTGAAGCAAGGGGGTGGGGAGGGTGTGGTTCGCCGTTTTCTTCTGGACCTTGGCGTTGTATGGTGCCTGGACGGTGGTGCGGCAAGGGGTTGTGGAATTGCAACGAAGGCTGAATGGCCCCCCGTTTCCTATGACCATTCTGCTGGTGGTGCAGAATGTTGAAGAAGAAATTGAAGGTCTCCTGCGGTTGGTAGCTCTACAGACCCTGTCTTCCGTGCGCGATTACCGTGTATTGGTTCTGGACATGGGCTCTACGGATGCCACCGGGCAGATAGTTCAGACCTTGATGCGTCACAATGGCAGGCTGGACTATGTGTCTCTGAGAGGGAATGAGGAGCTTGTACGAAACGTCACCCTGCGGTGTCTTGACTCTCCCCGAGTGAGTTGCGTGTATGATTTGCGTAACCAAGATTTGCATTCGGGGGTGTCTCGCGACATTGCTGAACTGTGTCGAGAATAAACCTGTTTAATGAAAGGAGAGTGATTCAGTGAACGCAGGGTCTTCATCAGGTATGAACTTGGAGTAAGGGACTGACTTTGCCGATATTTGTCACATTGCACAGAATATTGCGTTTTAAACGACTGAGATAGACCTTCATGCCGCTGTTAGCGGCACCAGCAAGGAAGGTAAATCCACGTACCTGAATTTACTGAGATAAGTCGAAATTTGTAGGATAGACAAGAAATCAAGGGACAAAAGTCCTAACTTTGTGAAATTCTCTAGCAACCCTCGTCCGTCAGTCGCTATAATGGGGACAGGGTGTGGCACCAAATCTATCCACTGATTTGGTCTTGGGATAGGGGTTGCTAGATGGGCGTCGTGCGGATTTTCAATTGTCGGCCGCAACGATTCGGCTGCAGCAACGGGCAGACAGTGAAGGGAATCCGTTGAATTCGTGGACAAGCCTGAAGGTGAGCCGGTCTCTTTTGCGAGACGTCGAGCTTGGTCGGGTCTGGCGACTGTCTGGACAAGCCTTGGAACGATGCTGATTGGGGGATGGCGGTGGATTGCTGCATTACTTCATCCTCTAAAGGAGGAAATGAGACATATGTCGACGAAAGTAAAAGCGAGTCTAGTATTTGGGGCCATTGTGTTGTTTTCTATTGCGGCCCAGGCGGCCTTCATCATTCCGCTGGGTTTTGGAATTCAGCCGGGTGGGGCGTAAGCCGCACCCGTGACGGTACGCAAAACACGTAACGGACAAAGACATCGAGCGGTGTGGCGTGGGGCGGTGAGCAGGTTCATGGTTGTGGTGACAATTGGCCTATTGCTTGGACTGGTTGCGGGGTGGCTTCGCAAGGGGAGCTTTTGGTCCTTGGGTAGTCCCTCCATGCGGGGGTTGTGGCTGGTGCCCGTGGCGTTTTTCCTGCAGAGCCTAGCCATTCACCTGCTTCACGGCACCGCTTATGTGATTATGCTTGCCGCGGGATACATGGGCATGATGGGCTTTGCGGCACTCAATCTGCGCATTATTGGCATTCCCTGGATGGCCGCTGGAACCCTGGCGAACTTCACGGTGATGGCGGTCAACGGGTTGCGCATGCCGGCGTACCTGCCGGTTGTGCAACACTACAACCCGCAACTGGTGCCCCTGCTGCTGGCCGGCAGGTTGGGCAAGAGCATCGCCATGACGTCCGCCACGCGGTTGGATTTTCTTGGCGACATCTTTACGTTCAAGATGTCGCCGTTTGTCAGTTTGTTCAGTGTGGGGGATGTGCTGATTGCCGTGGGTTTGGCCGAGGTGATGCAGTACCTGATGACTCGTCCAAAGGGAGGCAATGTCAGTGACCCCGTCGCGAAAACTGCGCCATAGTTTTGCCGCCGTTTATGCAGTTTTGGGATGGGTGGCACTCTTCACATGGAGTGTGGTGACGCACCCGACTCCCTCCATCCCGGAGTGGGTGGTCCTGTACACCCTGGCTGGGTTGCTTCTGTTTGTGGAGCGTTTTCATATTCCCGTGACATCACTGGAGGTTATTTTAAGTCTCGAAACCGTGTATTTGGTCGCCTTTTCGTGGAATTTCCCCATACAAACGGTGATCTGGGGCGGAATGTTATACGCTCTTGTCAGCAGCTTGCGCTACAAGAGCGACTGGTACACGCAGACCATGAACAGTTTGGCCTATGTGGCCGCCGCCTGGGCTGCCATGGAAGTGGCACACCGCATCGTGGGGGTACACGGGCGGTTAAACGTGATGAACATCCCACTGCTGCTGGTTTATTCCACGACATACTTTTTCGTCAATATTGTCATTGTGCTTATTTACCTAACGATACAAAGGTCTCGTCGAAATATGAAGTTGTTTCTCGATTCCATTACTTCTTTTCGGGCCATTCCCGTTTATCTTGTCACTTTAATGATTGGTATGCTCATGGCCATCGTCATCCAAAACTCCGGTCTGGGTGGCGCTATTTTGTTCACTGGACTCATTCTTCTTGTTGCCTGGTCTTATGGTGATTATTTCAAAATGGCTAATCATTTCAAAGAATTGGCCATTCGCGATGAGCTAACCGGGTTATACAACCACCGTCACATCCAGTCTGTGATGGACGAGTGGTTTGCAGAAGAAAAGCCATTCGCCTTTTTGATGCTGGACATTGACCACTTCAAACGATACAACGACGTCTGGGGTCATGTACACGGGGATGACGTGCTGCGAAAGATTGCTGGTTTGTTGCAGGAGCACAGCCAGAAAGGCGAGCTCTGTGCCCGCTATAATGGCGATGAGTTCGTTCTTGCCCTGCCTGGGAGCGACTTGGACGAACTACAGGCGCGGGCCGAGGCCATCCGTCGAGCGGTGGAACAGTTGGAACTGCCGAGGGTGGATAGATTGAATCGACCGCCTCTGACCGTGAGCATCGGCATTGCCGTATACCCGGAGATGGCGGACAATAAAAAGGACTTGTTGATGCGGGTGGACGACGCCATTTACAAGGCCAAAGTGACTGGCAATAACCAAGTTTTCCTTTATGAATCCGTGCTGGATGAGGTCCAGGAAGACTTGGCTCAGGAAGATCCGGAACAAGAAGTCGTCCGTACCCTGCGGGTGTTTTTGGCCATTCTCAATTCTAAGGACCGCTATACATACGCCCACACGGAGCGGGATGTGACCTATGCCACTGCACTGGCGAAAAAAATTGGATTGTCCGAGGACCGCTTGCGCTACTTGCGGCTCGGAGCTTTCTTGCACGACATTGGCAAAGTGGAGGTGCCCACAGAAATTCTGACCAAGCGGGGACCCTTGTCCAAAGATGAGTGGGTGGTCATGCGCAATCACGTGGAGATGGGGGTGGCCATCGTACGTCCTATTCAAAGTCTGGCTGCCTGTTTGCCCATCATTCGCCATCACCATGAGCGGTATGATGGTGCGGGTTATCCGGACGGGCTGAAGGACCAGGATATCCCCTTGGAGGCCCGTATTCTCACTATTGCCGACAGCTTTGACGCCATGACCACCAGCAGACCTTACCAGCGCAAGCGCAACCTGGATGAGGCCATTGCAGAACTGCGTCAGTGCGCTGGTAAACAGTTTGATCCCGGGTTAGTAGAGCCTTTCATTGATGCGGTGCAGACCATAGGTATTTTACCCTCAGGGGGGCAGATGGATCTCGCTTAATGGCGTTTGCGCCCTATACATATTTCTTCATGTTAGCGCGTTCAGAGCACATCACCGACTCCCTGCCAGGCCTGGAGCCATTGCGTGGCCTCCGCCAGTGCCTGCCCATCTCCCTTTTCATCCGCTTCCTGCAACACCTCTGCCAGCAGAGATAGTGCTGGTTCCACATCCCCCCGTTCGTAGGCCGCACGGGCGTCCAAAATCCGCATTTGTCGGCGCAATTGGTCGTATTGGTCCGCCAACTCGCGACTCAAAGGAGGTTGCTGGGTGGATTGAACAATGGACAGGTTGGCGGGCGGCGAGTTCAAAATGAAAAGATCAATAGACGTGGGAGATACGGGGCGTTCCGATGCCCACGGATCTGGCCCTTGAGAAAAACTTGCGTTTGGCTGAACCACTCCAGCCATGCCGGAGAAATTGTGCTCATCAGCGACATGCACCGAATTGGAAGCCTCGTGCTCAGCAGAAGCCGCGACGACATTGGGAACCGGGTCCGCATCAGTCGGCCTCTCTGTGGGAATTTGCTCCATTGTCGCCGTGGGCTTGCGGTCACCCGTCTGGCTCCACACATGTCGCTGTACCTGATGCACCTGTCGCCATAGGTCTGTGGCCTGATCCACCAAAGCTTGGGCCCGGGAAACTTCGTTATGGTGCAACGAAATCAGGGCTTGCTGCACCCATTTGTTGCTGACGGCCTGAAGGCTGGAGGCCGCAGCGGTCCGCATCCACACCTGGTTCAGGTGGTCCTGAGCCAGGGACCTCTCCCCCAGTGTGTCATAAATTTTATACAGCCAACCGTGAATTTCCGTCATTTCCAGTTCTATGGCCGCCAGGTTTTCCTGAGTATGAGGGAGGAAAAGTTGTACAATCTGGAGAGCGTTTTCCCATTCCGTCATTGCACCTTGGAGATTGCCTGTGGCATATTCAACATGTCCGGACTCTGCACATACGGAAAATAGCAACGAGGCATCTTTTTGACGAAGGGCATACTCGCGCAATGCCTCTAGGGCGAAGATCAGTTCTCGAGGAGGAGTGGACCAGGCAGGGTTGTCAAAATCCCAAGCCTCCAGGACCTCAGTGCCATGATTGTAGTGTGTCGCTGAAAGGGGCTTGACCCCACTGAGCAGTTGTCGCCGGGCGCGGATTTCCAGGAGAGTGCGGCGGTTCTGGATGGACTCGGCCTGTACCAAACGCTGGAGGCCTGACAACACCTCCAGGGCTGCTGCGGGTTGTTGACTGAGCAGGAAATAGTGAGCAATCTGCAGTTTTACTTGACGTTGACGAGGAGAACCATCGGCTGTATCCACCAAGCACTCCATGTCCACATCGAGACGGCGGGCCAAGGATTGCATGAGGTGGTCGGAAGCCCGCAGTCGTCCCGTTTCAATTTGACTCAGCATGCTGGGAGTGACCAAGCCACGCACCAGTTCACGTTGGGTGACACCACGTTCAAGTCGCAACTTGCGAAGTTTTTCACCTTGACGGTCCATCCAGTTTCACCGCTTTCGTGGAATCTATTGCTGATATTACATTATTTTTAGGTGGTTTGGAATCACATTCTGGTTTAAAGAGGGATCTTATGTCGAAAATTGCATTCGTCACCGACAGTACGGCGGATTTGACTGAACATGAAGTGCAGGAGTATGGAATTGCCGTGGTTCCCCTGCATGTAATTTTTGGAGATCACGTTTACCGGGACGGGCTGGACCTGGGTGGTGACGAGTTTTACACCAAACTACGGCAGGCCACTGTCCTGCCCACGACCTCTCAACCCGCGGTGGGGGAGTTTGTGACGGTGTTTGAGCGCCTGCTGAAAGACCATGACACGGTCTTGGCTCTGGTATTGTCCGATAAGCTCAGCGGAACGTATCGTTCGGCGCTCACTGCGGCTCAGATGGTGGAGGGAGATGTGCGGGTGGTGGACTCCAAGATTGCCACTTACGGGATTGGCGGTCCCCTTGTGGATGGAGCCCAACTGGCCAGACAGGGGGCGACTGCCGATGAGATTGTGACCTTTTGGGAAGAAACTCGGGAGGTTCTCAAAGCCTGGTTTGTGTTGGATACTCTGGAATATTTACGAAAGGGCGGTAGAATTGGCGGTGCCGCTGCGGTACTGGGTGCTTTACTGCAGATAAAACCCATCTTGACCCTGGTGGATGGGAGAATTGAACTGTTTGAAAAGGTGCGTACACATCACCGGGCCATGGAACGTATGTTGGCGGAATTTGACGCCGTGGCTGGCACAGGCAAGCCTTTGCGCTTAGGAGTGATTCATGGTCAACGTGAGGCGGATGCGAGGGCTTTGGCAGATCAATTGGCCGCAAAATATCCTCAGGTGTCGGTGCGAGTGGTTTACCTCGGGGCAGTGGTTGGCACCCACACCGGACCAGGGGTCTTGTCTTTACTCCAGTATCCACTGGACACTCGCTTGGCTTGAACGGAAGAAATGATCTATCCACATTTAGGAAAGAAGTGGGTATCATATGCTGCGGGATAGGTTACCCTACCACACGCTCCGTTTTCAAGTCCGACGCCTCGGACATCGAGCCTTGGACTTGGTGTACCCCGAATCGCGTCCAGCATGTCTACTGTGTCATCGGCCTCTGCTTAATTCTGGGGAGGTGTCAAAAGAGGTTTATGCGCTGCCAGAGAACGTATGTATGTTTTGTCGTCAGGACGCACAGGCCACCGCCACCACCCCGATTATTCGCCGCGTACCGCTCCAATTTTCCGGCGGACAGGCGGTTTTGGCGGTACTGGCGGGGGCGGATTTCCAGGGGTTTCTCCGCAATGCTATTCGCCAGTGGAAGTACGATGGAGCCTTGGAATTGACCCCCTGGTTGGTGGGGTTGATGGTGGCCGCATATCGGGCGCGGGTACAGCCGGAATGGCGATTTGACTGGCTGGTGCCCGTGCCGCCATCGACCCAGCGGCTGCATGTGCGCGGTTACCACCATGTGGGGATTTTGGCTGCCGAACTACAGTCTTCTTTGCATATCCCGGTGGGTGAGCTGCTCTTGCGCCCCTCTGCAACGATGGACTCAAGCAAAGTGGGAACTGAGACACAGACCACCAGGAACGCGGCCCAACGCCGCCAAGCCCTGCAAGGAGCGTTCGTTCTGCGGTCAGGAGGTGTCGGTACGGTGACTGGAGCCAAGGTCTTGCTGGTGGACGACGTCCTCACCACCGGATCGACCCTGTCTGCTTGTGCAACGGTGTTGTATGACGCCGGGGCCGCGAAGGTGGTAGGTCTGACCATTGCAAACGTCCGCTGAAGGGTGGGAGTCCTGACCCCTTTCCGGACATGCACTATCAAATCGGTAACGGGGGTCTGGTACGCAGATTCAATGATCTTTTCAGACAAAATTCGTACGGCTCGCTATAATGAAGGACAGGAGGCGACAAGGGTGCCAATCGCGAACTGCAAGCGGTGTAATCGAATTTTTAATAAGGGGCGCCGGGATATCTGTCCCCAATGCGTTGTCGAGGAGGATGCTGCTTTTCGCACCGTGAAGGCTTATCTGAAAGACCATCGGGACGCCACTCTGGGCGAGGTTACGACCAACACCGGGGTGGATGTGGAATTACTGGTGGACATGATTCGGAATGGACGGCTGTTGCTGCGGGATAACCCCAATCTGACCTATCCCTGTGAGCGTTGCGGACAACCCACTCATGCTGGGCGCTATTGCCCCAGTTGTGCTGCGGAATTGGCCAGCGCTTTGTCGGGAGCGCAGGAGGAGTTGGTCCGCAAGGTCAAGGAAGCGGCCCACAACGACGGCTATTACTCCCACGGGCAGTAATTCTGACGGCACATGAGAGGTCCTGCAGGATAGCCGGCGTTGAAATACAATAACGTAGATTTACTTTTCTTGCTGGTGCCGCTATTAGCGCAAGAGGGCCTGTCTACCGGCTGAGTTCCTCCCGGGACTGGGCGCCATCCACATCCACCACGGCACCGCTGACCCAAGCGGCGTCGGGAGACAGTAGATACAGAGCCGCCCAGGCGATGTCTTCTGCGGCACCCGGTCTGTACAGGCCTTGTTCGGGATGGGGTACCGGACCGCGAGACGGGGTCTGATTGGCCGTGTAGACCATCCCAGGAGACAACACGTTGACGCGGATGTGACGGGATCTGTACGCCCTAGCCACTCGCTGAGAGGCGTCCATCAAGGCGGTTCGGGCTCCGGCGTAGAGGACGTTGCCAATCTCCAGAGGAACGGAGGCGGCTGCGATGTTGAGAATAGTGCCCCCTCCGGACTTAATCATGTAGGGCAGGACCGCTTGCATGGTGTAAACTTCTCCCTCTACGTTCACCCCTAGCAACTCCCGCACGTGCTCCATTGAGGTTTCATGCAATGGCACTCCAGGGTCACGAAAGGTCCCGGCATTATTCACCAGAATATCGATTTTGCCCATTTTTTTTGCCGCTTCTTGTACCGCCTCGTGTACCGCCTCGCCATCGGCGATGTCTGCCGTGCCATAAGAAGCAGCGCCACCATTTGCCATGATTTCCTGCGCCACGGCTGCGGCCACTCCACCATCCTTTGCCACCAAGTGCAAACGCGCGCCCTCTTGTGCAAGCAAGCGTGCCATCACCCGGCCCATATTGGGTCCCGCGCCCATGAACAACACGTTTTTGTCTGTTAAAATTCCGGACATGCTATCATCCCCCCACTTTCTCGACACGTTATTATAGTCCTAGCCTCATCCATCGATGGTTCAATCCAACTCGTAAATTGACAGATTCATGAACACTGAGACTCAACCCACAGTTCTCCACTCCAATGCCCAAACCCATCGCGAATCCCCTTGTATCGCGGGGACGGATCACTGCCGGAGGACAAGTTTGATGCGAATCATCGGTTGGCCAATTCACTAGGTCCGATAGAACTTTGTGATAATTTTTACCCCCGCTTCACATGACCTTTGACGGATTGGTATAATGGTCTCACGAGGGAA
>DAHWFY010000130.1 GCA_027336365.1 Bacillota bacterium
TACGCTCTGTGCGCATTTTGGGCTGGCCTCCTGGCACTGCTTGGGTCTGACCAGACCCCTTTCCGGACACGCACTATTAGGCAAATACTTGATTCCACTCAGCTCGTCGGTCCAGCATCTCCCGGGCCAGTGCTTGCGCACCCGCCAGACTGTGACTGGCGGCCCAGCCGCACTGAGTCTCGTTGGCTGCGGGTACTTCTGTTGCGGTCAGCACGTCTTGCAGGGTGGCCTCCAAGGCGGAAAGAACCTCCAGATAGTCGTCATGATTTAACAGGGTTAGGTAAAATCCGGTTTGGCAGCCCATGGGTCCCACGTCTATGACCCCGTCCATGTGGTTGCGAATGAATTCGGCCAACATGTGTTCCATAGAGTGCAAGGCCGGCATCTCCATGTGCTGTTGATTCGGCTGACAAAAGCGCACGTCGTACTTGTGGATCTTATCCCCGTGGGGTCCCTCAATTACGCTTACCAGACGGACATAGGGGGCTTTGACTTGAGTGTGATCTAAGTTAAAGCTTTCGACATTCATTTTTTTTGTCACGGTGAATCCCTCCCTGAGGATGTGCTGACCAACTTGCAATAGGCCCGCTGCTGCGCATTGCTTGGGTCTGACCTCACCCCTTTTTGTGCGCGCTCTTACCGGGTATCCAGATGAAACATGTCCACCAAGGCCTGCCCGACTTCACAGGAAAATCGTCGACCTTGTGCGGCCATTACTTGGTGAAGCGCCTCAGAATGAGGCTGTCGTTGTGTCACAACGGCCTGCGCATAGGTTTCTGCTGCGGCAAGAACCTGACTGGCTATCGGAACGTCTTTGCCTGACTTACCCAACGGAAATCCGGATCCGTCCAACCATTCGTGCTGATTGGCAATCAGGTCCCGCACCTCTTGACTGAGTTCGGCGGAAGACAGGAGTTGTAAGGACAAAGCCGGGTGCTTTCGATAGGCTTGCCATGCCATTGGAGAGCGATTTGGACGGGCAACCACCTCTGGATCCAAGGCGGTTAACCCATAATCGGCGATGCGAGCCGCCACGGCAATGCTGACGCAGGTTTGCTCAGGCAGCCCCATGTAGCGGGCCAACATGTGGGCATAGAGTGCTCGGGAATCCAGTTCTTTCGCAAACTGGGGATTGACGACTTGCTGAGCGTGAATTGCATCTAGAATCATCAAAAACCGATACACTTCGATGGTAGTGCGAGAGGCCGGCTGTGGGTCGGGGAGATAGGGCTGGGTGGCCCACTTCTCCTGAATGTGTACCGTCTGCTGCCACTCCTGCCAGGCCCCCATTTGGCCGAACAACAATTGGGACTTCTCCAGTGCCCGCAAAGCCAAGGGGAGGTTCCCGTCTCCATGGGTTAAGTGAGCAATCAAACGACACAGACGCGCTACTTCTTCCCGCGTAAACTCCATCACCGAGGACCACACTTGGTCTGCGGCTCGATGGGCGATAACTGCGGCTCGCAGGGGAGAACCTGTGACAATGTACAGATTGCCCAAATCCAGCAGAGCAGACAGGTTTTCCGGTGAATCTGTGGACGTCGCTTTGCGAAGGGAGCGTCTTGCCGATTCGATGTCCCCCAGTTCCATTAAAATGGTTCCAAGATTGTGGTACAAGGGGGCATCAAATTGATGCGCGTCGGCCTCGTGCAGCAACGAGATAGCCTGGTACTGGGTTTGCAGCGCCTGTTGAGCAAAGCCATTGGCATACTGAATGAGGGCGAGATTGCTGTGAAACACCCCTGCCTGCCAGGGCATCAGGTCTTTACCATAGCGGTCATACGACTCGGTCATCAGGCGATATGCCTGATCTGCATTGCCCAGGCGTAGGTTCATCAGTGCTAGGAACATGACTCCTTTAATGGCGACCCCAGGGGCTAAAGGGTACTCGAGGGCCTGATGAAAAAGGTACAGGGCCGTTGCGTCATGTCCCAGCATCACATGGGTCCGCCCGATTTCCAGTAGCAGGTCCCCTTGCCAGGAAAGGTCGTTGCGGTCTTTTGTCAACTGCTGGTCAAACGTCTCCAATGCGGCGTGATACATGCGGCGTTGGACAAGTCGAATGCCCGCTTGCACTCCCTCTTGCATGGTCGCCAGTCTGTCAGTGGTCAATGCTGATTCACTCCGAGTTCACAGGTTTGTTCATAAAGGGATGAGAATGTGGCAGGTAGTTCCTTGTCCGGGGGAAGTCTCCACGTGAACACTCCCTTGAAGGTAGGCCGCGCGTTCTCTCATCCCGGTCAGGCCGTAATGGTCAGCGGCAATCTTGTCAGGCTGAAAGCCTCGTCCATCATCGCGGACAGACACCTCCAGTGTCCCTGTCTGAAATGAGAAATCCACCCAGGCTCGCCGGGCTTGAGCATGCCGATACACGTTGTTCAACGCCTCCTGCACCATCCGGTAGAGGGCAACCTGCTTGGCCGGTGTGAGGGATTGAATCTCTTTCTCCCCTTGAGTACGCACCTCAATGACGATGCCCCACTCATCTTGGTTGCGTCGACACAACTCCTGGGTGGCACGAATTAAGCCCATTTCGTCAATGGCAATGGGACGCAGGTCAAAGATAAGACGACGGATGTCGTTCACCAATGCCACCACTCGACTGTTCAGCCGCACCAGTTCTCCCTCCACCAATTCGGGATTGGTGCGTAGCATATGGCGGATAATATCGAGTCGCATGCTTACATTGGTGACTGCCTGAGCGGGCCCATCGTGCAGTTCCTGGGCAATGCGCCGCCGTTCTTCTTCCACCAATTTAATCCCATAATCGGTTTGGTCCGCCACCGGTAAGTTGCCATGTTCCATCACCCTGAACTCCCCCTTTTTCGGGGTTGTCCGCTGCCGGAAACACCCTTGAATCTCTATGGATTTTGAATGACTTGCATGGTATCGGAACAACCGCATTGTACACCATCAAGAAGGGGGAATGTCTATCTTCGCGCCCGTTTTTCTTCTTATCAGGCGCGTCTGGGGGAATCTTACCATACAGTATGGAGAAGCTCCGCATGGAGCGAATATCGCAGGAGGAGGGTTTGTCGTGCAGAAGAGACCCGGCAAAAGAATGGGGAAGAAAAATCCCGCAACCAACTCCCGGCCAACTCAAGTATACCAGGAACCTGTAATGACTCAGCCGGCCCCGGTTCCGGCCCCGGTCTCGGCGCCAAGGCCGTTGGATAATCTGAAAAATAACCTCAGCGGCAAGCGAAAGGCCATTTTTCAGATTCTTGAGGACGTAAAAAAGGTACAGCCAGATCAGTGGAAAGACCCTAATCAGGTGGAACAACTGGCCAAAGATTTTGCCAACAAACTGGGCCTGCCGGTACCGGAACAAAGAATTAAACAGTTTGTGGGTGCCTATCAAGATGCGACAAAACAGGGGCCATCCGCTAACGTGGATGAGTTGGTGAAGAAATATGGCCCGTCAAACATCGACGATGAGACCATGAAAGAGATTAAAAAATTCGTGCCAAAAACCAAGTGAGGACGGGGTCGGTTTTCTGACGACCCCATCCGCTCGGTTTTTTTTGTAACGCAATGTTTTGTCAGGGTTGGCGGAGCGGCGTCAGTTAGCCGCTCCGCCGCTTGACTCGGGCACCTCCGGGTAGACTCTGAATACGGGGCGGACGTCTTGCAGGTGCGGGTGGTCGTTTTATTGCAGTTCGGCGGGGAGACATCTCCACCGCCGCAGTTCCCACACCGGGGACTCCGCCCGTCGTGTTTGCAGATTGCATAGGCTGGGTTCCCGAACCCGGTGACTGAGGGGATGGCGACGGAGTCGGGTACCCGCCAGGAGCCGGCGGGCCACCATAGGGTACCGGGCCACCATAAGGGTTCGGATTCGCATAAGATCCCGTTGGCGGATAAGCTCCTGGTGGAGGATAGTAGGCACCAGCGGCGCCATATCCCTGTCCCTGATAAGGACCCGGCGGTGATGTATAAGGTCCCTGGGTGGGGTAGGGACCTTGACCTGGATAAGGACTTTGACCTTGATAGGGACCTTGACCTTGATAGGGACTTTGAACTGGATAAGGGCCTTGGCTGGGGCCAGGTTGAGCATAGGGTGGCACGGCTCCATAGGGAGCCGTTGCTGGGGCTTGCCCATTCGTGGGAGAGCCATTTCCGACTGCGGCAGGTGTCCCGGGTGCAGGGGCACTGACTCTTTGCGCGTTGTTGGGGTTTGTCCCTGTTGCTGTGGACCCGGAGGGTGTGGTGGAGGGGCGTACGTCCTTCTCCCCGCCGCCAATGGACTGTAATAGCTGAGATCCTGCGGGTGAGTTCATCAAAGCCGCCAGGATATTGGTTAAGTCCTCCGTAGTGAGATTCTTGCCTCGCCCCTTGACCAATTTCTCTAAGACACCACTGTCTTTCAAGGAGTTCGTGGTCACGAATACCGTGTCCAACACCTGATCTGCTTGTTGTAGGTATTTAAGCCAGTGTTTCACGGTTCCCCGCAGGCTACCCATGTTTTTCAAGGTGTCCTGCAGGTTTTGCGGAGAGAGTAGTTTCCCCAATCCACCTTTGGCCCCCGCTGGGGGCGTGGTAGCGGGAGTGCCGGGCCGCTTAGACGGCACAGTTGCCCGCCCGTTCACCGTCGGCTTACGGCCTCCCTTGGGGGGGCGTTTGGCCGCGACAGTGTTGCGCGAAACCCCGTTGCTGCTGTGGGCGGCCAAGACCACATTGGGGAGAGGACGGGAAGACCAATGACCCATGAGATGCACCTCCCAAAGAAAACGACCCTGGACCGGATGAGTTTCCGGGCCGAGGGCCGTTCCACCAATCGCCTGCCCTATAGTATGGGCAAGAAGGTACAAACGTGCATCTCCAGTTACTTTTGCCTGGGCGGTAACCGCAATCTCAGTGGTAACCTCAGTCTCAGGCCTCTAAGGAGGAGATGAAACGTTGCAGATGACTTACCGCGGCTTCCACATTTTCGTAGGAGGTGGCATAGGATAAACGAATGTTCTGCGGAGACCCAAAAGCATCTCCGGGGACGGCGGCCACCAATTCTTGTTCCAATAGTAGTTCACAAAACCGTGTGGAACTGTCAATCACCTGTCCCGAAGCCCGATAACCAAACCAGTGGGACACATTTGGGAACACATAAAATGCTCCATCGGGCAACAGACACTCGACGCCGGGAATGGCTTGCAGTCCGTGAACCAGAGTGTTCCTGCGACGATGAAATTCCGCTACCATTGCTGGATTAAAATCGTCCAAAGCCGCTAATCCGGCATACTGAGAAATACTGCTCGGGTTGCCCGTGGCATGGCTCTGTAGACTGGCCATGGCCTTGGCTAAGTCCGGTGGTGCGGCCACATATCCCAAGCGCCAGCCCGTCATGGCAAATGCTTTAGAAAATCCATTGACCGTGAGGGTGCGGTCCATTAACTCAGGCACCACGGCGGCAAAGCTGACTTGCTCCACCCCGTAAACAAGTTTTTCGTAAATTTCATCGGTGACTACATAAATTTCCTTGTCCAGTAGCACCTCTCCCAAGTCACGCAATTCCTGCTCCGTATACACTGCCCCCGTGGGATTGTTGGGTGAGTTGAGCAGCAAAGCCCGAGTGTGGGGGGTGATGGCTGCCGCCAACAACTGGGGAGTCAGCTTATACCCGGTTGCCTCCGTTGCTTGGACAATCACTGGGGTTGCACCGGAAAGTCGGATTTGTTCTGGGTAGGAAACCCAATAGGGGGCGGGTAGAATGACCTCGTCTCCCTCGTCACAAAGGGCAAGAAAAGTATTGAATAGGGAGTGTTTTGCTCCGGACGATACCACAATTTGTTCTGGTTGATAGGTCAAACCGTTCTCTCGCATCAGCTTTGCGGCGATGGCCTTGCGCAGTTCTAAGGTGCCAGCGGCCGGGGTATAACGGGTTTTTCCTGAGGTAATGGCCCGTACACCGGCGAAAGCGGCAGCCACGGGGGTGTCAAAGTCCGGTTCACCCACACTCATGTTGATCACCGGCTTACCTCCCGCCATCAGGGACTTGGTCTTTGCGTCGATGCTCATGGTGGCCGACGGGGCAATGTTACGCACTCGATTGGATAGGCGCTGCTTCACAAATGTCCACTCTCCTCTCTTCTTTCGCCAACTTCTCGCCATTCTTTCGCCATTGTAGCATAGCCTACACCCCGAGATCCCGATGCGACTGATTTTTCAAAACCAGTGGGCGAACCACTGTCGCCAGGTGGACCGACGAGGTTCCGAGTGGTTTACTGGGTGTAATGGACACGTCTCCGTGGGTTCCGTGCCAACGCGAAAATAGTCGGTTTCTCTGTCGTTGCAAGCCTGAGTGGCTAGCTTTCCTGTCACCGGATCCAGTGTCCGGGCCACCAATCCCTGGGGAGCCGTAAACCAGGGTCCCGGTAGCCGCTGCTGGGCAATGCCCATCAACTTAGCCCAGATGGGAGCGGCTATGTGGGACTCCTCCAGAGTTAGCGGTCGGTTGTCGTCATAACCCACCCAAACCGCGCAGACCAAGCGTGGGGTGTAGCCTACCATCCAATTGTCCGTGTTGGTAGTGCCTGTTTTCGCGGCTGCAGGTCCATGTAAGTAGGAATGGACGGACCAAGCGGTGCCATTGGGTTTGAGTACACTGGTCAACAGGTCTGTTACCTGGAAGGCGGTTATAGGATCCACGGCCGGGGTGAGACTGGGGTGGTTCTTGTACACCTGCTGATGAACCGTGTCCCGTACTTGCGAGACAAGGTAAGGGGTGACCTGCTTGCCGCCATTCGCCAAGCAAGCGTAGACTGCAGTCATTTCCAAGGGACTGGCGGGAAATACGCCCAAGGCCAGCGACGGATAAGCCTGTAAAGACTCTCGCCAGCCCATCCGATAAGCCGTGTCCACAACCGCTTGCGGTCCAACCTCCATATTTGTGGTAACTGCGTATACGTTGTCCGAACGCGCAATGGCTTCCCGCAGGGTGAGCGGGCGGTGGGCGTACAAATCCCCGTAGTCGTGCACCGTGTAGGTTTTTTTGTGGTCATAAATAAATGTGGTCAGAGCACTGTTAACCTGTCGATTGGGGACCCAGCCGTGTTCCAGGGCGGAGGTGTAAACCACCGCTTTGAAGGTAGATCCTGGTTGACGTTGTGCGAAAGCCCGGTTGTATGGGCTGGACAGAAAGTCTCGCCCACCCACCAAGGCCCTGACGGCCCCCGTCTGCGGGTCCATGGCAACTACTGCCGCTTGCAGGTTGCTGTGGGGGGGCAGAGTGGTTTGCACTGCCCGCTCAGCGGCGCTTTGCAACACCGGGTCCAAGGTGGTGATTAGACTCAGTCCTCCTCGATACAAATCCTCCGGTGATAGGTGAAAGCGGTGTTGTGCTTCGTCCACCGCCGCCTGTGTAAAGTAGGGGGCTCGCAGCACGGGTTTCGGTTTATTCGCCAGGGTTAGGGGCTGTTCATAAATGCGTTGAGCCTGTAGAGAGGTGAGGAAGCCTGCCGTTACCATGCGATTCAAAACAATACGTTGTCTGGATTTGGCAGAAGTCCAGTTGGTAAAGGGGGAGTACAGGCCAGGTCCTTTGGGGATTCCCGCCAGCATGGTAGACTCGGCTAGGTTGAGGTGCTGCACCGGTTTGTCAAAGTACAAATGAGCCGCCGCATCTGCTCCATAGGCACCATGACCGTAGTAAATGTCGTTCAAATAGGCCTCCAAGATTTGCGGTTTTGTTTTGTGCAGTTCCAACTGCACCGCAAACAGAGCCTCCCGCACCTTGCGTAACAGGGTGCGGTCCTGGCTTAGATACAGATTTTTCGCCAACTGTTGTGTGATGGTAGACCCCCCTTCCACCACATGTCCGGCCCGCAGGTCTACCCACAGGGCGCGTAGCACAGATGTGGGCTGAATGGCGTGGTGATGATAAAAGTGCACATCCTCCACCGCCAGCGTGGCTTGCTGCAAGGACGTCGGAATGAGAACCAAGGGCACCCGCTCCGTGTGAGTGCCCTGCACAGACCACTCGGTCAGGCGTCGGCCTTGCACATCGTCCACGTGCGTGGGGTCAAACACTCCGCGATCCGGTAGGGGAGTCGCTCGTAGCAGGACGAGCAGGGCCCCCATTGCTGCGAATCCCCCGCACCAGGACAAGACCATCACCCGCAACCACTTTGGCCAACCGGAGATGGCACGGTGCCACCCGGACAGTCGGGGAGATTGGGATGAAGGGGGTGAGATTGGATTATGAAACACAGCGGATTCCCTCACATTCACGCGAAGTTTACAATCGTGAATAGGATTCCCTAAAGTATTCCAGGCATACAACGACATTCCGGAACCATTCCT
>DAHWFY010000131.1 GCA_027336365.1 Bacillota bacterium
GGAAATGATTTTGGCGGAGTGCAGCGCCACTCTTGTGGCATCGGAAGGGGCCTATGCCCGACAACAACGCAACGAAAAAGCAGAGCAATTGCATGCTGTGGCCCATTTAGTGGCAAAATCGCTGAGTTTTTCGCAACTACAGGCGGCCAAATATTTACTGGATGCACTCGCTAAAACCTCTGACGGAATGGTTGTGACGGGCCAAATCGCGGAGGAGCATGGTGTGGTTCGTTCGGTGCTCCTCAACAGCATTCGAAAATTGGAAGGGACGGGGACTCTGAAAAGTAGATCATTAGGGAAGAAAGGGACTTGGGTGCATGTCCTCAATCCATATGTGGAGAACGAAATCAACCGTCAGTTTGATGGAGTTTAACTGTGGAAGAGAAGGTGTTGAGAGCTTGTTTATGTATTCCGGAGAGAGAGGACGTCCAATTGGCTCTATTAGATTGGCGTGATCGGATACGATAGATGAGATTGTGTCCGACATTTGAAATTTTCAAAAGAGGATACAAGTTCCCATTTCTAAGTGAAGCAAAAGTGGAAATAGTTGTTCTGAGATTTGTTCTCTAGATCGAGGAGTTTTTCGGTGAATTCTTCCGAGTTGGGGGATGATGAGTTGGCATTTCAGCATTCGTGGAGAGAAAGATATCATAACAAAATCGTGTGCGTCACGGGGAGTTCTCGTGGAATTGGCAAACAATTGACCCAACGCTTCGCGGCCGAGGGTGCAGATGTGGTGGTGCATTATTTTCGCAATGGGGACGCAGCCCGAGAAACCGCGGCCGAGGTGGAGGCACTGGGGCACAAAGCCTTGGTGGTCAAAGCCAATCTGGCGGACCCCGAAAAGGTGGAACAGTTGTTTGATGTCATTCAGGAGACTTATGGTCGGTTGGATGTGTATGTACACAATGCAGCATCGGGTCGCAATCGTCCAATTTTGGAATTGGATACAAAGGGATGGGACTGGACGGTTCACGTCAATGCTCGGGCGTATCTGTTGGGGGGGCAACGAGCCGCTCGGTTAATGGATCAAGGAGGAGCGATTTTGGCCATCTCGTCATTTGGCAGTGACCGAGTAGTGCCCTATTATGCCAGTGTCGGCGCAACAAAAGCGGCCATCGAATCCTTGACTCGGTATTTTGCGACGGAGTTGGCCCCATTACGAATTAATGCCAATACCATTTCTGCGGGTGCAGTGGTCACCAAAGCCCTCGAACATTTTCCTGAAATGGATCAAACTTGGGCAAAAATGGAGGAGAAGTTACCCTATCATCGAATGGTGACTGCGGACGATGTTGCGAACTTAGCCCTGTTTTTATGCTCTCCGGAGGCGGAGATGATTCGTGGGCAAACGATTCGGATGGATGGCGGATTGACTCTGCCGATGGTGTGACCTCTGTTGGGGAACTGCACTGATAGTGTGAAGGTTCCTCTGCTGTGGTACGAATTTCTACGGACCCAGATGATTTTTTGCCGTTTGCTGCCTGTGTACAACAATCTGGTGGTTGACAGAAGTCCACAGTGCCAGAGCTACTCCCACCCATAGGACCGCCACAGCCCATTTGACTGCGTGAATGTGGGATAGAACCCCAGCGACAAGAACGGTGGCCACCAGGATTCCGGCTAGTCGTCCATCATCCACGAATAGACCCCAGAAATGCTTTACCATTCCCATCCTCGATTCTACCCCCTAGGTTATTTCATGAGTTCTATTCTAGGCTTCATGCCTTTCTTCCTGCCGTACTGCCTTGTCCCGCGTGAGTGAAAGAGTTCTGAGAGCGGGTTAGTCTCTGAGACCTCCAAATTTCCACGAAACTAACTCCAGCGAACGTCAACAATAGGTATAAGATGGACAAGTCTGACTGAGGCCAGTGTAGCCCAAAACTTTCACCGATCCAAAACACACCAAAGCTAGTCAGCATGAGACCTACCACAAATTTCATGGCGTTTTCTGGGACGCGCGACAAAGGCTTCCGCAGGGAGATCCCCAGCAACGCGACCCCCGCTAAAGCTGCCAAAGCTCCTGTCACTGCCGATGACATGGAGTGAGTGCCCAAACCAAAGGCTAACACAATCAAAATGGCTTCTAGTCCTTCTAAAAAGGTCCCACTGAAGGCAGTCACGAACCCTACACGATCCATTTTATCACTCTGAACACCTCTTGCAGCCCTTTGTCGCGCCAATTCTTTCTCAAAGTTCTCTGCCTCGTTGTGCATAGATTTTAGACCCGCATACCGCAATACGGCTTTGCGCAACCATCGACTTCCGAAAAATAACATAAACAGACCGACGAGAAATTGAAGAACAGGAAGTTCCATCACCTTGGTCAATGGTGCCCCAATGATACCCACCAATAAGGCGAGCAAGGCCAAGGCACTCAGTCCGCCACTCAGCCCGCTGCGCCATCCCCGCACGACCCCAACGGCCAGGATGATTGTTAGCGCCTCGACAAACTCCACACCAGCACCCAGAAAGCTAGCCAGTGCTGCATATCCATTGAACAAAGTGTTCCAACCTCCTCAACTAAACAGGGGTTATCTAGCTTGCAGCCTTGTGCGACCTATCACAGGTCTTTCTCATTATTTCAATCATGATTAAATAATCTCCTTTGTGCTTCGTGTCTTCACTTGTGGAAGGTATTTGATTGGGATTGGCCACAAGAACTTGAGAAATGTTCAGCCAGGAGCCATTGAGACCTTTGATGGATAAGAGGAGAGACAGAGCCAAGTAGTCAAGATTCATGTGTAAAGTCGTAATTATTATACACCCAGTCTGCCTTCATAGACGATTTTTTTCGATCCTATGTTTCTACGAGGTCTGTGTTTCTACGGGTTTGTCGTTTATGCCCGAACCTTTCTTCCAGATCACCCTTAGTCGTATCTATCGGACTATTTTCTACAGAGTAGAGTGAGACTGTCTGCAACGGTGAAAAAATTTTGATAATAACGGGGAAGAGAGAGCAGGAGGAGGCATTTTCCTCACAGCGTAATTGTCTGGGAATCGGCAGGATTCTCTGGACTCGATTCCCTGCCGTTAGTGTTCATTTTCTCGGCATGAAGTGGAATCGATTTAATTCACTTGCATCTAAGGGATGCGAGAAGAAACAAAAGTTCTTGAACTTGAAAGCGAATTCGCGTAAGATCAGCTTATAATAAAATGTTAAATTTTCTGCGGTCAGACCTAAGTTAGTCTCTGATAGCTAAACTTTTGGAATTCGAATGTACGATGACATCTCAAGAAAGGGATGTGCAAAGATGAGCGTAACACTTCAGGAAATTGTCAGTTATCAGGATGAGATACACAAAATTGCAAACTCATACGGGGTACGCCATATCAAAATAGGGGGTCACCCGATGAGGGGTGAGAGGGGAGGCAAGGATGATTTGGAATTGTTAATTCCCTTTGAAGGAAATGAATACGCTTCCCCTGATTACGTCCGTCTACAGTTGGAATTGGAGGAACTGTTGCATTGCAGGGTGCATATTGTTTCGGAGCAAGGGCTGCCAAGCAAGTGGAAAGAGACTGTTTTACGGGGAGCTAGACCTCTCTAGGAAGATGTAGCCGTTGTGGTGCAAATTTTTGTAAAACTGTTCTTTCTCCACGCGGAAGGTTCTTTATTCATTTCGAATAGCGTCCGTCCGGGAGAAGGAGTCCAGTGACCGCGTGATGGTCTCTATGAGACGCAACTACGCGAGACGAATCTGACAAGTTTGGACCTGATCACAGACGATTCGATATTCTTCTCGGAACGGGTCGATACAGCCAACCGGTGCGAGGGTCCCTGCTAGAACTCGCACCGATTCCCCTATGGACTTTTTTTCTACGGATTGGTTCAATAAGTAACTTCCGTTGACCCCACGAATGCTGTTGGCAAAGCCAGTTTTGCGCAGTTGCACAATCATCTGGCCAAAAAAAGGTGTCGATATTTTCTCTTTCTCTGCAATGAAAGAGAAGATTCCCCCGGCATGCGAAAAAAAGGGGGCCTCGGTATTGACTCGGTATTACAGTCATGTTTCAAATAAATTACACAGTCATCGGATTGTGGATGGGGTAGGATAGTTTATGGAGTAAAATGGATATGAATTTAATTTTTAATCGGAGGATAGACCGCGATTCCGCTGTTAGCGGCACTAGCAAGGGATATAAATGCATGAAACTGTATTTACTGGATAGACCGTCATGCCGCTAATAGCGGCACCAGCAAGGAATGTAAATCCACGCCATTGTATTTACTGGGATAGTTCGTGGGAGTCTTATGGATGGTTGGTAGTCAAACGACCGAGGATTGGCGCGACTCTATCACAACCATGGAGTTCAACTTCCGCCATTTCCCGGAAGTACAGAGCCAAAACAGATTAATCTCTGCATCTCCCAGGAGGACTCACCCGTCTGGCTCAACAAGGAGAGAAAACAAGATGACAACAAAGTTTCCACCCGCTGTATGGGCGACCGCTTTTGCTACCCTGATTGCCTTCATGGGCATTGGAGTGGTGGACCCCATCTTGCCTATCATCGGCAAGGCTATGGGGTTGACGATAGCGCAAGTGGAGTGGTTATTTACCAGTTATATTGCCGTCATGGCTTTGGCGATGTTGGTATCAGGGGTTTTGGCCACTCGTTTTGGAGCAAGACGGGTGCTTTTAATGGGGTTGTCGCTTGTGGTGGTCTTTGCTACTCTTAGCGGGTTGGCACCCAACATCAGTTTCCTGGCAGTGGTGCGCGGAGGTTGGGGTTTGGGTAATGCATTTTTCACCTCGACGGCCTTGTCCATTATGGTGGGTGCGGTCAGTGGAGGAAATATCGCTTCTGCCATTACCCTGTACGAGTCGGCTCTCGGTTTAGGAATTGCTTCAGGACCACTGCTGGGGGGCTTTTTGGGACACATCCAGTGGCGAATGCCATTTTTCGGAGCGGCCGCCTTGATGGCTCTGGCTCTCATTTTAACGGCTATTTTCGTTCGGGACACAGGGGCAAAAGAGGAACCTCGAACTGCGGCAGACATTTTCCGGGCGATGCGTCATCCCGCCATCTTGTCCAATGCGTTGGCCGGTCTGGCATACAGTTACGTGTTCTTTACGGTGTTGGCCTATTCGCCCACTACTCCCGCGTTGTACAATATTGGCGCCATCCATTTGGGACTTGTCTTTTTTGGCTGGGGTATTTTAGTGGGTCTCTCCTCTGTTTTTGTGGTTAACTGGCTTCGTCCTTTGCTGGGACCTGTTCTCATGTTGAAAATCAACCTGGTTTTTTTGCTGGCTATTGTCATCGCGGCGGCGCGGGTGCACAGCCATGCTCTGATTGGGATTATTATTATATCTGGTATTTTCTGCGGTATTGCCAACGCGCTCTTCACCACGTTGGCCATGGAGGTCTCTTCTTTCTCTCGCTCGATTGCCTCGGGTACATACAACTTTGTGCGTTGGTCAGGGGCCGCCATTGCTCCGGTGATGAGTGGATTATTGAGAGACTCCTATGGTCCGCAGGTCCCCTTTTGGGTGGCTTCTGGCGTTTTGTCGGCGGGTCTAGTGGTTCTGTGGTTCACTGGAGGGGTTTTAAATCGAGCCTTGAAGACGCAGGGCCAAAACGAAGGATTGCACCTTTACAATGGGAAACTTTCGGATTCCAGCCCACACAGTTGAATTTTATCTAAGGGGTAAGACGAATAGCAAGCAGGACACGATGAGTCCACAAATCCGTCGAGTACGATATTGGTGGATTACCCGTCTGAAAATTTTGGGATTGACTTGCGGATAAAATTTGGCGATGACAAGGAATTTCGGCAAGCTATAGCTTCTGTTTAGTAAGTAAGTTTATTCTATGAAACAATGTTTAACCGAATTCACTACTTTATGATTCGCTTGTTTATGTTTACAATAGTTCATGCACCGCCGTCTACTCCACCTGGAGGTGAAATGGGGAAAATCACCAGGTAAGCTAGCAAAGAAGAATTCAGAACAAACGCTATAGGTATCCTGTTTTTGGATAATGCAAACACAAGGAGGAATCCCCTATGGAGTATCGTCGACTTGGCAGCAGTGGGCTGAAGGTTTCCGAGATTGGTCTTGGCAGTTGGCTGACCTACGGAACCGTCACAGAACAGGAACAGGCTGTGGCCTGTGTGAAGCAGGCTTATGACTTGGGGATTAATCACTTTGAATGTGCCAACATGTACGGAGCAACCCCTCATGCCGCAGAAAAAGTACTGGGGGATGCCCTCGCGCCTTATCCACGAGACAGTTTTGTTCTGACAACTAAGGCTTTTTGGCCTGTCGGGGACGGTCCAAATGACCGTGGATTGAGCCGCAAGCACATCTTTTCCGAGATAGACAAGAGTTTACAATCCTTGAAAGTGGACTACGTGGATATTTTTTACTGCCATCGATTTGATCCGGAAACAGACCTGGAGGAGACTGTGCGGGCACTGGATGACCTGGTGACACAAGGGAAGGTATTGTATGTCGGTTTGAGCGAGTGGCAACCTGCCCAAATTGCCCACGGAATTGAAATTCAAAAATCTTTGGGTCTGCACAAGTTTGCCGCCAGCCAACCGGTGTACAACATGTTTACTCGCTACATTGAGCATGCGGTCATTCCTCTATGTGACCAAGCGGGCATAGGGCAGGTGGTGTTTTCACCGTTGGCCCAAGGCGTGCTGACAGGCAAGTATCGCAAGGGTGTGTCTCTGCCTCCGGGCTCCCGGGCCACCGATGCGAAGGTAGGCCACTTTGTGCAAAGGTATCTTCAAGATGAGGTATTGGACAAGGTAGAACGATTGCTCGGACTAGCTCAAGAATCTGGGCTCAGTCTGACACAGATGGCACTGGCGTGGGTGCTGCGTCAACCTAGCATAGCCAGTGCCTTGGTGGGCGCCAGCCGACCGGAACAAGTGGTGGAAAATGTTAAAGCTGTGGGAGTAAAACTGGAGGCAGACTTGGTGCAAAAAATCGAGGAAGTTTTGGCGTAACTTTTGTGCAACATTGGTCCTGCCACAGACCCTTTCGAGGGTGTTGAGGGCAGTTGTCAGTGGGTATTGATTTGGATTTGCTTATTTATAAGGAGGTTGTTTCGATGACCCATCATTTCACCTATTTTATGCCTACACAGATCGTGTTTGGCCCAGGAACATTGCAGGAACTTGTTCATCTGGACCTACCCGGGGAAAAAGCGCTAATTGTAACGAGTTCAGGAAAATCCATGAAAACTTTGGGTTATTTAGACCGGGTAAGAGCGTATTTAAAGGAAAGAAAGATTGAGTCTGTGGTCTATGACAAAATTATACCCAACCCCATCTCTGACCACGTGGAAGAAGGGGCACAAGTCGCCAGAGAGAACCAGTGTGACTTTGTGATTGGCCTCGGGGGAGGTAGTTCCATTGATTCTGCAAAAAGTATTGCGGTCATGGCGAAAAACCCCGGAGAATATTGGGATTATATTGTCGGCGGCAGTGGGCAAGGCAAAGAGGTAAAGAACGGAGCCTTGCCGATTGTGGCCATCACTACCACGGCGGGAACCGGGACGGAAGCGGACCCATGGACGGTCATTACTCATTCGGATACTCAGGAGAAAATTGGATTTGGATGCAAAGACACGTTTCCGACGTTGTCCATTGTAGATCCGGAATTGATGCGCAGTGTTCCACCACGATGGACGGCTTACCAGGGAATGGACGCGTTTTTTCACGCGGTGGAAGGGTATCTGGCGAATGTGCACCAACCGGCCAGTGATGTGCATGCATTGGATGCCGTACGGAGGATTACTCAGTTTCTTCCTATTGCTGTGAATGATGGACAAAATTTGCAGGCTCGTACAGAGGTCGCTTGGGCGAATACGGCTGCTGGGATTGTCGAATCTTTATCTTCTTGCATGTCACACCACTCCATGGAGCATGCCGCCAGCGCTTATCACCCTGAATTGCCTCACGGCGCAGGATTAATCTCTCTTTCGGTGCCCTACTTCACATTCATGGCATCGAAGTACCCTGACCGCTTTATCGCTTTGGCCGAGGCCATGGGAGAAAAGGTGGAGGGCAACGAAATGGAGAAGGCATACGCCTTTATCACAGGTCTTAAGAAATTAATCCAGAAGATTGGAATGGAACACTTAAGGTTAGCGGATTTTGGGGTGAAAAAGGAAGAGGCAGAGAAGCTGGCTCGCAATGCCAGGGAAACGATGGGCGGATTGTTTAACGTGGATCCTTACCCGCTGTCCCATGAAGAAGTGGTGACTCTCTATGAAACTTGTTTTGAGTGAAATGTGTTTCATCAGGAAACCGCCAAGGCATTC
>DAHWFY010000132.1 GCA_027336365.1 Bacillota bacterium
AGATCGGTCGAACACATTCATGCGATTTTGCACACTAACAATGGGGACGACTTCCAGAGCCGCGTTCAACTGCTCTACCGACACATTGGACAGCCCGACATGCAAAATTTTCCCTTCTTCTTTCAACTTCACCAGGGCTCCAATTGAATCTAAAAACGGAACTTTTGGATCGGGACGATGAAACTGATAGAGAGTGATTACCTCTACACCAAGCGCCTTCAGACTGGCTTCGCAAGCTTGTTTTAGATAATTTGGGCGTCCATTTGTCCTCCAATTTCCATTTGGACGAATGTGGCCACCTTTAGTCGCGACAACAGCCTCCGGGTGCCCATGCAACGCCTTCGCAAGAATACGTTCGTTGTGCCCTATGTCCGTATCATCCAAACAGTACGAATCTGCGGTATCAAACAGAGTGATTCCTTGATCCAAAGCAGCCAAGATGGTTTCGATTCCCTGTTCTTCAGAAGGACGTCCCGTGACGGATAGTGGCATACAGCCCATTCCTATTGCGCCCACCAAAAGACCCGTAGAACCCAATGTGCGTTGTGGCATGTCTGACATCATCTCAACTGTCTCCTCTTTTCGTTTACAGTATCCTTGCCTGATCACATAGGCATTTTCAAAGTCCCGGCAGAGTGCATCCGCCCCCAACTTGGGATGAAGGCACTCTCGAGGAGACGACTCATCCCACAAGTTCAACCCTACTGCCTATTTATCTCCTGAACCCGAATATATACCTGTCTGCCTTCCAACTGTCCGCATATCATACGGAATTTCGCGAATCACCTCCGACTGCGAGCTTCCCCCGTGTGTGATGTCCACTTTTTTCCAGGCGAACCCCCTTTGAATACTAGAGGTTGTCCGGAAAGGGGTCAGAACTTCCCGACGCATTCCTTCGTCGTCGCCCAAAATGCTCCTTTACATAACGAAAACGTTCGTTCTGTGCGCATTTTGGGCTAGTCTTCTCGCACTGCTTAGGCCTGAGTTCGCTCCTTTCCAGACACGCACTTATAAGAACCACTTATAAGAACGGTGATTAAGATTCTCTCCAAACAATCAACGTTCACCAGAAAATATCCGGAACATTCCGCAGTATGAACGGTTCAAAAGCGTTCTGCAGGATCCACAGATACATCTCCACCTTGAAAAAATAGGACTGCCCGTTCTGGAAAATATCCAGTTCGCTATCCGAGAAGCGCCATTCATGCCACCCTCAATAGAATCGTAGACCAGCTCAGTAAATACAATTGCGTGGATTGACATTTTTTGTTGATGCCGCTATCAGCGGCATGAGGGTCTACTTATTCTGTCAGGGGAGATACATCGTACCCCTTATTTGGTTGACTTTGTGGACCACTGAGTAGTTACCATGGAAATTTTCTTCCTATTCCACTCCAGAATTCAGCAAACTGTAGACACCTCCAATCCCAGTATCCTAGAGATCTAGAATACACCTGGTGTTTTCTGGATGACTTGTACCATCTATCATCAGAGTACCCAATTTCTACTGGATAAATCGAAAATCACTGGAAAATACGTACGGTGGTCGAATGGCTATTGATATGGGTAGACCATGACTTTGATACTGTCAGATTTGTTAGTGCGGGCGCGTTCTAAAGCGTCTCCTGTCTGTGTGAGCGAATATCGGTCGGTGATGAGCACATCCGTATCAACAGAGTTTAATATCGAGATACCCGATGGATAGGTGTTAGCATACCGGAAAATTCCTTGAATTTGAATTTCGTTGTCAATAATCGCCGGAATATTCATGTTGCTGTGCTCGATCGGGGGCAACCCGACAAGACCAATACGCCCACCGCGTCTGACGGATGCTAACAAATTTTTCAAGGCTTCTGGATTCCCCGCAGTTTCGAGTCCAATGTCTACCCCCAATCCACCTGTGAGCGAATTTATGGCCTCTGTGACATTCTGCTCACGAACATTGATTGTGGACGTTGCTCCCAACTTTTTCGCGGCTTCGAGTCGATTCAGTTCAACATCTCCCACAATAATTTGCGTGGCTCCATGCGCTTTGGCCGCCAAAACAGCCATCAGACCGACAGGCCCCATGCCCATGATGGCAATAGATTCACCTGCCTGAATGTGCAATACCCTCGAAGCGTGAATACCAACTGAGAACGGCTCTACAAGGGACGCCTTTTCAAACGACATTTCATCGGGAATCTTGAAGACAAAATTCGCACGATGGGCGATGTACTCACTAAACGCTCCGTCGACTGGAGGAGTTGCCAGAAACTTAATATCTGGGCAAAGATTGTATCGACCTTGTTTGCAATAATAGCACTGACCACAGGAAACACCAGGTTCAATGGTGACGCGATCTCCAATTTGTAAGTGATGTACATTCTTCCCTAGTGCAACTACAGAACCAGCGCACTCATGCCCCAGAACAATGGGTTTTTCAACGACATAGTGACCGATCTTGCCGTGTTCATAGTAGTGCACATCAGAACCGCAGACACCGACCGCCGCCACCTTAATAAGGACATCGTTATCTCGAATGACCGGAACCGGGACTTCTTTGATGATCACCTCGAAGGTATGCTCAAGGTAAGCCGCACGCATCATCATTGGCACATTGTTGCTACTCAACACAACTCCCCCTCTCCATGACAAATGCCTTTCAGTTGTGAAGAAACCAGCATTTTTGATGCAAATGATTGAATGTTTATTGGCGCATATCTACAATGACTTTCACGTGGCCTTTGCCTGTAGACACCTGTTCAAGTGCCTCGTTGAACTGGTCAAGGTGGAACCTGTGGCTAATGATGCCCTTGACGTTCACCAACCCGAGTTGAAGATATTTAATCGCGCGATCAAAACAGTGCGTTTGCGCAAACGATCCGAGGATCTTTAATTCCTTGTGAAAGATTTCATAGGGACTCAGTGTTATCGTGTCCGATTCATGCGTCACTCCGTAAACAACGATTTTACCTCCAAATTTTGCAAACTTCGGACATTGTTGGAGCACCTGCACAGCGCCAGTTGCATCAATGACAACGTCAAATCCCTCAGGATACTTCTTCATGAGTTCCTGCGTGTGGAAATCGTAATGAGAGCGATCCATCTGGATGGTATCTGCTCTTGCTAACCTACCCACAAGGTCTAGTTTAACAGGGTCAGAACCGACAATGACGAGATTCGACGCGCCACAGTAACGTAACAACTGTGCCAGCACAATCCCAGTGGGTCCAGTACCGAACATGAGAACATCATCGCCAGGACGCAAATCGATTACATCCATCCCATGAATGGCACAGGAAGTAGGTTCAATCATCGCCGCCTCATCAAAGGAGAGACTTCCAATAGAAAATACCTTGTCGTGATTTGCCACAACATATTCCGCAAATCCTCCCGGTCTATTGACACCGAGCGAATAAAAATTTTTACAATATAAGGGTTGACTCCGTTTACAATAATAGCAATGACCGCAAAGAATAGTGTTATCCACTACAACGCGATCACCAAGTTGGACATCTGCAACCTGCGTGCCGACTTGGACGACTTCCCCTGCAAACTCATGCCCCGGCGTTAACGGAAACTCGGCAAGAAATTCGCCGTTGTGAATATGTACGTCGGTCTTGCACACACCACAGGTCGCCACCTTAATCAGGACTTGATTGGGGTCAGGGGTCGGGATGGTGACCTCGGTGATCGAAAATTCGCGTGGACCTTCGTAGACAACTGCCTTCATGTGGGTAACCTCCAGATGAGAAAAATTGCTATAATTAAGAAATTTATAACATTGAACATTCCCACAAAACAATTTTATCTTGTACTTCAAACCCAGGGTCTCCAACCAACTGATTGTGCCTCCAAAAGGCACGGAAGTTTACCTTGCAAACACCTCATCCAATCGCTGAATCCCCTCTTGAGGCAACTTCCAGCCAACCGCACCCACGTTTTCCTCTAACTGATCTGTGCGGCTTGCGCCGACGATGGCCGAAGAAACTGCGAGGCGATGAATCACCCAGTTGAGTGCAACTTGCGCAGGCGTCTTCCCTATTTCAAGGGAAATTTCTTTCAGAACTCGCAACCCATCGTCAAAGTGGTTGGCTATTTTCAAAAGGTGTGGCTCCACTGCGCCACGACTCCCCTCCGGAGCTCCGTTCTCATACTTCCCGCTTAATAGACCCCCACCCAAAGGGCTGTATAAGATCATGCCCATTCCTTGATCGACGCACAGTGGCTGTATTTCCTTCTCTACTTCCCGGTTGATCAAACTGTAAACAGATTGAATAGAAATAAACTTGACAAAATGGTTTATATCGCTCATCCAAAGAGACTTGGTCAAAACCCAAGCTGGGAAATTTGAGCAACCAATGTACCGAACTTTACCCTGAGATACCAAATCATCAAAAGCACGCAACGTTTCTTCTAAGGGGGTGTCCCAATCCACACTATGAGCTTGATACAGATCAATGTAATCGGTGTTCAGTCTACGTAGACTATTTTCTACCTCGCGCATGATATGTGCTCTGGATAACCCCTCATCATTCGGTCCCAATCCCATCCGTCCGCGTACTTTGGTAGCCACAACAACGTCTGCCCTACGCCCTTTAATGGCTTTACCCAAAATCTCCTCGGCTTCGCCACCCGTGTATCTGTTGGCAGTATCAATAAAGTTAATCCCTAAGTCTATTGCCCTCTCAATAATACGGACTGACTCGTCGGGTGATACTTTTCCAGGCTTTCCGTAAGCCGGACTTGAACTTCCGAAAATCCAGCAACCCAAACTGATTCTGGATACTTTCAATCCCGAGTTCCCCAGTCGAACATATTCCATCCTTTACCCCTCCCCTACAGACTTGAATTATTCTTTCACAGGTGTAAAACAAGGGCGACTCAGTCCGTGATAGCGTTGAGTTCAGCCATTTCGTGCGAGGTCAACGTCACCTTCACCGAATGCGCAAAATCAACGATGTTACGACTCTTGCTTGCCCCTGGAATGGGTAGTATGACGGGAGACCGTTGCAACAGCCATGCCAAGGCGACTTGTTGCGGGGATACCCCATGATTGTTCGCAATACGAGACAACACTCGATTTTCCCCAATTCGCCCCGCCTGTCCCATTCCACTCAGCGGACTGTAGGACAAGAATGTAATTCCCATTTTCTCGCAGCGGTGTAATACGTCCGTCGAAGATCGGTCGAACACATTCATGCGATTTTGCACACTAATAATGGGAGCGACTTCCAGAGCCGCGTTCAACTGCTCCACCGACACATTGGACAATCCGATATGCAAAATTTTTCCTTCTTCTTGCAACTCCGCCAGGGTCCCAACCGGATCCAAAAAATGCGCCAACTAAAAGAATCAGTAGAACCTAATGTGCATTGTGATATATCTGACATCATTTTAAACGGATATCTGCCCCTGCTCCCGCAACCACTGTACAGACTCTTGTATCGCCTGTAAAGAAGTGTAACGTGGCTGATAGTCTAAGAGTCTTTGTGCCTTGCGAATACTGCAATTCGGACTGTGGGCAATGTGGTCCCAGGTGGACCGGGCGTCTGTCTGTGACACCGAGTTCCTCCACCGTTCCCAAGGCAAGAACTGCAGCTTCACGGACTGTCCAAACCAGCCAGCCACCGACTCCGCGTACCCCCGCAAGGTGAGTGCCGCCTCCGATACAATGTGAAAGTTCTCTCCCAAGGCGGAACCTCGAAAATGCATCGCCTGGACAAAAGCGCCTGCCACATCATCTGCGTGCACATGGTGTAATGTCTCCATGCCCAGATTTGGCAAAATCACTACTTCCCCCTTGGCTAACCGCTCAAACACAGCCACATTGAAATTCCCCGTCGGATTCACAGGGACCCACCCCGGACCGACAATGTGTCCCGGGTGCAAAATAGTTGCCGGAAAATCGTAACGACGCGCCCTGTCCAACAGATAGGCCTCAATAGCGGCTTTTTGTACTCCGTACTCGCCAAATGGGCGGCGAGGCTGCTGTTCCGTCGTAGGGACCTGCACACTCGGACCATGAACCCAAATGCTTCCACAGTGTAAGAAGTGCTGCACCCGCCCTTGCAGAGCATCCACCATCTGCCGAGCACTGTCGAGCGTAAAGCAAATCATGTCAATCACAACATCCGGCTCTAGTTCTTGAACTTTCACGCCAAACGTTCCAGTTGCCTCCTCGGCAGCGCGATCCAATGCCACCTGCTGCACCTGCTTCCAAGCTGCATCATCTCGATAGGGTCGCCGTGTCTGACGACTGATGCTGACCACCTCATGACCCTCCGCGATTAAGCGAGGAACTAAGTAAGTTCCCACGTGACCCGTTCCACCAATCACCACCACTTTCATTGTGCGCTCACCTCTCAAAACTGCTTCTCTTCTGTTTCAACAACGGAATAAACGATAACACCCGATTTCGGTGATCCAGAGCCATTGAATCGGTCCGTTCTCATGCCAGCGCAACTGCTGTGGAACATCCCATGAGAGAAAGGTCTCAGTATGGATACCCTCTTAAAACGATGTGCAGAACTCGACTTTTATCAAGTTTGCAGCCACATAAATCACCACGGTACTCATATGACCTATCCAGTAAATACAGTTGCGTGGATTCACCTTCCCTGCTGGTGCCGCTATCAGCGGCATGGCGGTCTATCCGCCCAAATCGCCGTTGTTCCAATATGGGTATCCCCCTCGTATCCTACTCATTCGGTTGTTCTTGCAAATCCAGGTTCAAATCCACGTTGTTCCGATTGCCCAATCCGCGTATTGGCGGGAGGATGATTTATGCCACGATGGTACTTGCCACTCAACCAACCTCCTCGAAGGGGACTCCAGTGAAGAACACTTAGCCCCTCGTGTTCCGCCAAGGGCAATAACTCGAACTCGGTGGCACAACATAACAGGTTTTACTGTGGTTGCACCGAGGAAATCCCTTCCCTCCCCTTCCATGCATGCGGCTGGTATAAATCGTCTTCTGAAGTTGCCAAGCCCAAAAATTGCTGACGCCGATATAGCGGATCCACCCTTTGCGTACCAGGTCATTGAGAGTACTCAAGGTTTCATCCATGGAAGTGAGCGGATCCCACGCGTGAACCTGGTACAATTCGATGGTATCGGTGCTCAACCGGCGGAGGCTCGCCTCTACGCCATCCAAGGTACGCTTACGGGTCAGCCCAACATCATTAGAGCTTTCCCCCATAGGGAATCTCACCTTGGCAGCCAGGACGTAGTCACTTCTACGCTTGTCTTTCAACCAGCGTCCCACGATTTCTTCGGGAACCCCATGGGTGTATACGTCCACCATGTCAATGAAATTGCCCCCGGTCTCGGCAAAACGGTCCAACATGCGATGGCTATCTTGCTCGCTGGTCTCGCGTCCAAAGGTCATGGCTCCTAGGCACAACTCGCTCACTCCGACTCCAGTTTTACCCAGCATACGGTATTCCATTCCACAGAATGTCTCCGCAAATAGGACAAAATAGCCATTTTACTCCTTACCCTAATGGACGGAAGTTGCACATAAACTAGTGTAAACGTAAACAAGAGATTCAGTAAGTAGTGAATTCAATTAAACATTGTTTCATAGAATAGACTCCCTTACTAAACGGAAGTAATAGTTCATGAACCTGAGACCCCGTGAGTGTGTTCATCCATGGGCACGTCTGAGAGTAAAGAGACTTTCTTTCCAGCCTTTCTGATCATCGATATTGATGAATGTTGATTTCACCATCTCTCGGTCTCCCGGCGCTATTCATTTCCGGGCACACTCCTCCGTCAGTAACACTATAATCTGTCCACAACTCATCAGCGTGGACATCCAATACTCGAAGTCATTCGGTTGGCTTTGCAACGTCAACCTTGGGCTACGGGATAAATCAAGAACACATGCAAAACGTTGTTAGCGGAGTCCACCTTACCTGATGAGATCGGTCAACCTGAATGTGATGAATCTGCTCCCGAATCTCGGCGAACACGCTCGGGTCGATGATGTTCTGAATGGAGACCTCGTTAGCTGGTTCTTCCGGTTGGCGATTCGGGGACTTGGCCAGGTCAACGACATAAGCTGCATCAATTTTACGTTTTTGCTAGTTAAGTCCTTGAACAACAGTCGTCTTGGTGCTTAGGGCAACATATTCCCCGCTGCTCGGTAGATTTCATACCATTCCTCACGGGTGAGACGAATCTCACTGGCCTGGACGCAATCCTTCAGCCTATCGATGTTCATCGTTCCGATGATGGGCTGCATGTTGGCCGGATGGCGCAGCAGCCACGCAATGGCG
>DAHWFY010000133.1 GCA_027336365.1 Bacillota bacterium
CTCCGTAAAGTTCTCGGTTCAAGAGCGGGACACGCGGCCAATGCGACCGTGTACATTCGTGTGGAGTCCATGCCATCCTCCGCCTCACTTTGACAACAAGCCGTGTTTTGGCATCTATTGTCACCCCACGAGACGCTTGAGTCCATAGCGTATGGCAACAAAGATTCGCAACGTCAAATAAGCGGCCACTGATTGCCAGTGACCGCTCGCCTCTACACCGTGTGATCCGTCTTTCTTTCCCTCTGCTGGGGCAAGACCTTCTCTGATGGAATTTAGCCCTGCACCTTGCAGCGATTCAATATGCCTCGCTCCTCAAGAAAAGCGTACAGAGTAGATCCCATCTCTGAGGGTGTGGGCGCTACATGAATCCCACATTCCTGCATTTTGGAGATTTTCGAAGCGGCTGTACCGCTCCCTCCAGAAATAATTGCCCCAGCATGGCCCATGCGTCGCCCTGGTGGAGCCGTGGCACCCGCAATGAAGCCAACCACAGGTTTGTTCATGTGATCCCGAATCCATTCCGCCGCTTGTTCTTCCGCACTGCCACCAATCTCACCAATCATGATGACGGCCTCGGTTTCCGGGTCTTCATTGAACATCTTCAGGATGTCCAAAAAGTTCGTCCCGTTCACCGGGTCTCCACCTATCCCCACGGCCGTCGACTGACCCATACCTAAAACGGTGACTTGGTACACTGCCTCGTAAGTCAAGGTGCCACTGCGAGAAACAATACCAATCTTCCCCGGCACATGGATATAACCAGGCATGATGCCAATTTTACATTCACCAGGAGTGATAACACCCGGACAGTTGGGTCCAATCAAGCGGCTGTGCCGTCCCTCCATATAACGTTTGACCTTGACCATATCTTCAATGGGAATCCCCTCGGTAATACATACCACCAAGTCCAGTTCAGCATCGACAGCTTCCATAATTGCATCTGCCGCAAAAGCCGGTGGCACATAAATTACGGAGGCGTTAGCCCCCGTGTTATCGACAGCCTGAGCCACAGTGTCAAACACCGGCACACCTTCAATGGTGGTCCCGCCTTTACCAGGGGTAGTTCCGGCCACGACTTTGGTCCCATACTCGATAGCTTGCTGAGTATGAAAACGTCCTTGCGAACCCGTAATGCCTTGGGTTAAAACCCGCGTATTTTTGTTTACCAGAATACTCATCCGTCATTCCCCCTTAGACTAGCGAGACAATGCGCTGCGCCGCATCGGACAAGGAGTCGGCAGCCACAATATTCAAACCGGACTCGTTTAAAATCTTCTTACCCAAGTCGACATTGGTCCCCTCAAGGCGGACAACCAAAGGCTTGTCTAACCCAATTTGACGAGCGGCATTTACCACACCGTGAGCAATAATGTCACACTTCATAATACCGCCAAAGATGTTGACCAAAATGCCTTTAACCTTTGGATCAGATAAAATAATTTTGAAGGCCTCGGTCACCTTCTCTTCATCGGCTCCGCCACCCACATCCAAGAAGTTGGCCGGGTCTCCCCCGTAGTACTTGATGGTGTCCATGGTTGCCATTGCCAGACCCGCTCCGTTCACCATGCAACCGATGTTGCCATCTAAAGCAACGTAGTTCAAACCGAATTTAGCCGCTTCGGTCTCTTTCGGGTCCTCCTCGTCCAGGTCTCTCAGTTCACCCACATCAGGATGGCGGTACAGTCCATTATCATCAAAGTTCAATTTGGCATCTAACGCCATGACGTCACCATCCCCGGTCACCACCAACGGGTTGATCTCGGCAATAGAGCAGTCCTTATCCAAATAGCAATGATACAATCCGGTCATAAAGCGAACAGCCTTGTTCACCAGATTTGCCGGGATGTCGATGGAAAATGCCAACTTGCGAGCCTGAAAAGGCGACAGACCGACGGCTGGATCAATGGTTTCGCGAAAAATTTTCTCCGGAGCTTTGGCGGCAACTTCCTCAATCTCCATGCCACCTTCACCGGACGCCATCATCACGACGCGGCCCACACTGCGATCCATCACCAATCCCACATAGTACTCTTTCTGAATGTTGGTCAATTGTTCAATGAGCAGGCGTTTCACCACTTTGCCTTGTGGCCCCGTCTGGTGGGTCACCAACGTGCTCCCAAGCAGCGCGCGGGCGTTGGCCTCAACCTCTGCAAGGTTTTTTGACAGCTTGACTCCGCCAGCCTTGCCGCGGCCTCCGGCATGAATCTGTGCCTTTACGACGGCCTGCCCACCCAGTTCCCGTGCGGCGGCAACCGCCTCCTCGACCGTAAACGCCACTTTCCCTTTTGGCACAGTGACACCGTACTGGGCCAGCACGGCCTTCGCCTGGTACTCATGAATGTTCATGTGGCCTATTCCTCCCGCAAACAATTGTTATACACAAAACCCCAGGGTAGCAACACAAGCAGATACTGCTTGAAAACCGCCCCCGTCTTGGTCCGTACATTAGCATAGACCACCAGACCCCTATTTACAACACAAAGGCGCCCCCGCCTGTTGCGGGGCGCACTGAAACAGTTCAATTCAAAAAGCCCTTTTTTCTGAACATCCCCAGCCTTGGCAGAACCAATTCACCTTGGACTGAGCCATAAGTGAATCATTGCGGCTAAAAGAGAAACGGCCATACTGACCAGCAGTACCAACAGCCATCGTTTAGCCCGTCGATCTTGCAAGGCATTCGAGGTTAATCCAAGAGCCATGCCAATCATGGCAAAAAACCAACTCCACAAGATGAAGCGATACTGCAAATGAGAGGGGACGCACCCCGCCAAGGCCAGAGTTGCGGCCACCACGGCCGTCACCTGAGTACAACACAACAGAACAATGCGCCACCAAGTACGGCTCCCACGCACTCCTTGTTTGCGCTTATTGGCCTTCCAGGCACTCAAGTTAATGACTCGAGCCCGCCCGGAAGCTTGATTTCCTTTGCGCTCTGGTTGTCTTCCCCCTTGACCCTGCACGCCGGTCCACCCCTCGCGTATTTACAATTATCGTATCCCTTCACCGAAAAATGTGCAATCCACTGCGAACATTTTCCCGTCATCATGGTCAAGGTTCCGTCACTCGTGTATATCAATGGTAGTCATGGTGTACCAGAGCTAACCTGGAGAGACCTTCATGCCGCTGTTGGCGGCACCAGCAAGGAAGGTAAATCCACGCAACTGTATTTACTGGGAGAAACGAAGTAACTGCCATGGCTTCGGAGACTGCAAGTGTCAACCCATGCAGTGACTTTTTTACACTGGAGGAGACATATGATTGGCACAGCTTGGAGCGCCGTGATGGACGGTGCAGCAGCCACGGTGGTACAGGTCGAGGCCGATGTCCAACGGGGTCTCAGTTATTTCACCATCGTGGGACTTCCAGATTCAACGGTTACGGAATCCAAGGCGCGCATTCGTTCCGCCATTCTCAATGCCGGACTGGAGGTGCCTAATCGGCGAATTACGGTGAATCTGTCTCCGGCAAGTATCCGCAAGCGAGGGGCTGGATTGGACCTCGCCATTGCCATAGCCATTCTCCGTGCCAGTGGAGCTTTACCCGAGCATTCTGGGAATCGTTATGCATTTTGTGCCGAACTCAGTTTGTCCGGGCAACTTTCCGGTGTTCAAGGAACTGTGCCACTCGCGGTGGCCTTGGAAAAACAGGGCATTCATCAAGTCTTGATTGCCGTCCGGGACAGCCATCAGTGTGTAGCCATTCCAAACCAACAGTGGTTGACCTTTGACCACCTCTCCACCGTGGTACAATACCTGCGAGGGCAGGCCCTCACCCAGCCGTGGGCCGCGCCATCCATTCGTCGTCTAGCCGTTGAATCAAGTGGCGATTTTGCCGAAGTGATGGGACTTTCGGACGTGAAACGGGCGCTCACCATTGCCGCTGTGGGTCGCCATCACAGCCTGCTGGTAGGCCCGCCCGGTTGCGGAAAAACCATGATGGCAGAACGATTTGCGAGTATTCTGCCCCCGCTCTCCGAAACGGATGCCATAGAAGTTTATGGCCTGCAGCAGGCGGCTGGCCTACAGGAGGCACCGAGCCTCACACCGCCCACTCGCATGCCCCACCACTCCCTTACCGTAGCAGGATTGATTGGCGGTGGTAATCCCTTGTCTGTGGGTGAAGCTACCTTGGCTCATCATGGCGTGCTGGTTTTAGATGAACTCCTCGAATTTTCACGAAAAACCCTTGATGCACTGCGGGAACCCTTGGTCCAACACAGAATCCATCTCACTCGGAGTGGCAAAAATGTGGTTCTACCCGCCAACTTTATTTTGTTGGGAACCCTCAATCCCTGTCCTTGCGGTCAGTTCGGCTATGGCACCTGCACCTGTTTGCCATCGATTGTCCATCGCTACTGGAGTTCTCTATCCGGACCCTTTTTGGACAGAATGGACATCGTATTGTATGTAGCAAATCCTGTTACTACTCCTATCCATTCGGGAACCAAGCACTCTTCTTCTATCTCGCCCTCAAGGGACTATGCAGCCGAGAACTCTTCCACCATTCGTCAACGAGTCCTGTCTGCGCGCGGTGTTCTGGCAGACAATCCCGTCAAGCTCGTTGCCCACCAAAACACCTTACTCAGTGGTCAGGCTGGTGCTCTGTTACAACGGTCTGCACGGGCTCTCTCTCTGTCCATGCGAGCCCAGCAATCAATTGTGCGCTTAGCCCGCTCCATCGCAGCACTGGACGGACGGGACACCCTATTGTCGGCGGACCTAGAGGAATCCTTTGCTTTACGGAACGTGCCCGAAGCTCCCACGACTTAACAGATGCCGACCTTGTTGACACCCGACTTGCACACATTGCCTGTTGACCTCGCTCCCCACGGATAAATCCGGGAGATTCCAACCCTCACGAGATAAATTCTCAATCAGCGGTTCAGTCCCCACCCACTGCACCCCGAATGTGAAGCATTTCAGCCACTTGCTCGTGCTCCCAGCGGAGTACAATGACGTCTATGCGAAGGTCAGGTAGGTCCGTCTCGGTGGGAAACTGCGCCAGCCAGTATCCAACAACTCGCCGCAATTGTATGACTTTGCGGTAATCCACGGCCTCCACCGGAGTCCCTGGAAGCCTGCTTTGTCGGGAACGCACCTCGACAATCACGGTGCATACCCCATCCATGGCGATAATGTCCAATTCCCCTGCAGGGCAACGCCAATTGCGCTGTAAGATCCGCCAACCCAAGGTTTGCTCCAGATACTCTGCAACCACCTGTTCCGACCATTGACCAAGCCGTTCGCGGTTAAGTTCGGACTTGGTAGACATAGGCCAATACTTCTGCCACCACTGCGTACAACTCTTGTGGAATCACCGCCTCCACCTCAAGGCCCATGAGCGCACGAGCCAAGTCTGAATTCTCGTGAATCGGTACTTTGCCCGCTTCTGCTGCACGAATAAGTGCCTCTGCCACAGCCCCCGCACCTTTTGCTGTCACCCTAGGAGCTTTGTCGGCGTGGCTGCGATACCGCAAGGCAACCGCTCGTTTTATCTCCAAGATACCATCCCCTCCCCGTCTAATCCTGGTCCAGAGGAGTACCGACACACCTGTGCAAAAGCCATCCCTGTTTGTCCAGAGCTCCTCGCAAATTCTCCTGATGTTCCACTACCCATTTTTGCACCGCCTTGCTTTCAGTGGCCACAAAAACCGACACTTCCGGTCTCGCAGTCAGCAGCGTGATTTGACACGGACCCTGTGGCAGATGCAAGTGCAGCACCAAGCGATGGATGAGTTTTTCCTCCGCCCTGCGCGTGTCTCGCCACCCGCGCCAGTACTCAAAACGGATAGGTTTGTCTTGCGGTTGAAACAGGCCCGAGCCAGTGATAGTACCCGGTACCCACGGAACCGCAGCCAACCAGCGATCCAACAAAACCCATGTTCTTACTTGGAGTGGAGCGGTTTCTAAATCCCGACTTGACCAACGGGAAAATTGGGTCAGTGAAGAGGTCTCAAGAGGTCTAGGAGTCAGGTCGAAGGCAGTGGAAGACGACGGCCCCTCCGCGCGGACGGCCAATTCCTCCAGATACCCCCACAGTGTCTGTAAAGTGAGATTCAGAGATCCCCTCAGCAGGGTTGTTGCACCCTCATCGGCCAAACTCGTTTGCTGGCCTGTGACGGGCAGTTGGCGCAGAGAAAAGGTGTCCACAAGTGATTCCACAACCAAGCGCCGCCAACCCCACTCGGCCACTTGCAGCCCAGGTTCCTTCAAAATACCCATGGGTAATACCTGCTCCAAAGCAGTCCAGAGAGTCGATGGGTCATGCCCCTCGCCCCCCGCTTGAATTGCAGAAGACAAGGACTCCAAACGGCTCCCAGGGCTTTGAATGGAGTCGTTGGGTCGAAGAGCTCCACTTTGATGAGGGACACCCCCTGGAACGGGCGATGTCCCCGGAACACCCCTCAGCCCGTCGCTCATGACAGGTCCAACGGCAACTGAGACCATTGACTGACGGGTCGAAAGGACCGTCGATGTACCGGACTGGGGCCACACCGACGCAAGGCCGCAAAGTGAGCAGAGGTGCCATAGCCCACATGGCGACCAAACCCATATTCTGGATAAGTTTTGTCCAACGCCACCATCAAGCCATCCCGATACACCTTAGCCACAATAGATGCTGCTGCAATGGATAGACAACGGGCGTCTCCGCCTACAACGGCGATGGCTTTTCTACCTGAAGGCAAATAAGCAGGCACATCTCGCCCGTCCACCAGCCAAGTGGACACCTGCCCCAACCCCTCCACCTGTTCAACAGCTCTGGCCATGGCCAATCGGGAGGCTTGCAGAATATTAAACTTGTCAATTTCCTCCACGCTTGCCACGCCCACTCCCACAGCGACTGCCTGCTTCCAAATCTTTTCGTATAATTGTTGGCGTCGAAGTCTCGTTAGGCGTTTTGAATCATCCACTCCCGCCCAAGTCTCTGGATCTCCCTGCAAAACCACGGCCCCCGCCACCACGGGTCCAGCTAGGGCACCCCGCCCGGCCTCGTCAATTCCACCCACAATCATCCCCGCAGTATACTCCAATTCACCCTGACGCAAGGCCACTGCCCGAGTCACCGCTTTGGAGTCAAAAACCCATGCACCTGAAGACGCGTCCAATGGAGACTGAGATTGTATCAATCTGACTGCCTCCCGTACCCGTTTTCTTTTAGAGGTTGTCCGGAAAGGGGGTCAGAACTCTCCGGCGTATTCCATCGTCGTCACCCAAAATGCCCCTTCACGGTCCAAAAACGTACGCCACGAAGCTCACATCTGTCTAAGTACTCCCCACTGGGGAGCAGACCCAGTGGGGAAAAGACCCAGTGCGCATTTTGGGTAAGTCAGCTCGCACTGCTTGGGTCTGACTTATCCCAGTAAATACTATAACGTGGATTTACCTTCCTTGCTGGTGCCGCTATCAGCGGCATGAAGGTCTATCCCCTTTCCGGATACACACTTTTAGTCTAACGGCCTGCGGTGATTTTGACCAGATTCCCTGGAAAATAAACTGAAAGGTGAGGAAAGATGACATCACCGTGTTGCATCCACGTCTGCTGGCCATTCCAGGCTGATACGTCCCAGCTTGCCCGTCTGAACCTCACGGATCACCAATTCCGCAGCACGCAGCGTGTCGGAAACTCCTCCTGCACGAACCAATCCTCGGCGCAAACCAATGTGTTCCAGCATGGTCAACACCGCCGTCCCCGGTTGTTCGATGTCGATTGCCAGTTGTCTCTCATCCACTCCATACCGATTTGCTAACAGTCCAGGATAGTGCCGTTGTACCCAGGGGAAAAACAAACCACACAAATCCTCATAATCTACCAGTTCAGGTTTAATGGCTCCACTGACAGCCAGCATGCGAGCCGCCTTCTGATCTTCCAACTTAGGCCACAATACCCCCGGCGTATCCAACAACTCCGCATCCGCAAAACGAATCCACTGAAAAACTTTAGTTATTCCTGGGCGGTCACCAACCTTTGTCGCAGCGCGACCAGACAAGCGGTTGATAAGCGAGGACTTACCCACATTGGGGATTCCCACAATCATCATACGCACAGGGCGTGGACGGAGGCGAGAACCGACCGATGCGGACCGCATCGGTGCCAAGCCGCGAACACGAACAAGGAGTTTCTCTGTTCCGTGACCGGTGCGGGCATCCAACGGTAGCGCGGGTCGTCCATTTCGCTCA
>DAHWFY010000134.1 GCA_027336365.1 Bacillota bacterium
ACAGCACGGGCGCATACATCCAACCCGATCCTTGTAAAACGGCAGACACCACCGTTTGCAAGCTGGCAAAGAGAGTGGCCAGCGCCATCACCTGAATCACCCCAACACCCCGAGCGTTTTCAAACAGGGCGATGTCTATCGGCCTTGCTAACAGTGCCAATCCACCCCCTGCAGGCAAGGCCAACATGACCGTCAGACGCACGGCCATATCCACTCGAGACGCCAACTGCTCGTCTCTGCCCAAGGCAACCGCAGCGGACACAGCGGGCATGACCGCAATGCCAATGCCTGCCGCCAAGGTGGTGGGCAACATCATGAGTTTGTACGCTCTGCCACTGAGCAAACCAAAATCGGTGGTGGCCACTGCCTGGGCAACACCTGAGTGTTTCAGCAAATTAACCACTGTGATGACGTCCACATTGTGCATCAAGGGCATCACCAGCGCACCTAGACTGATGGGAAAGGCATCATACAGCAAACGTTTTGTCCATTGCCAAGTGCTCTTACTCTTCCCTCGTTGTATCCCTGCTACCAGACCATGCCGCCGTCTGTAGTGCAGCAAAACCAGCAACCCCGCAAACGCCCCCGTCACGGCCCCAAAAGCCGCCCCAGCTACCACCGTGGACATTCCATAGCCCGCATGAATCAGCCACACCGCCAGACCTATGATGGTGACAACCCGCACCACCTGTTCCACAACCTGCGACACTGCCGTAGGTTCCATCCACTGATGTCCCTGGTAATACCCCCGCAGGACACTCAAAATTGGGACAATTAAAAGGGCTGGCGCAATGGCGCGGATGGCGGTTGCGGCCGCAGGGTCTCCAGCCATGCGAGCCCACAAGCCAGGAGCAAAAAACAAGGTACAAAAAGCTGCAATGCCAGCGAAAATTAGGAGGCTGGTGGCTGTCTGTAACACCTGCCGCGCCCCCTGCACATCCCGCAGTGCAACTCGCTCCGAAACCAATTTAGATATAGCAACGGGAAATCCTGCCGTAGCAATCGCCAGCACAGTGGCATAAACGGGATAGGCCATTTGAAACAGTCCCATTCCCCGGTCACCAATCACATTCTGTAAAACAATGGTATAGACAGATCCAAGAACTTTCGACGCCAATGCGGCTCCGGTAAGCAGTATGGCCCCTCTCACAAACTCGTTCGACGCCGACACCCCATCCCCCTCCCGTCCCTGTCCAACTCGATTTTATACCTATGGGCCAACCCTCCAGGTTAGTCCACCCGACTGCACAGAGAACGAGAGAAGAGAGATGCGCACGGTAAACGACAGGAACCAATGTTCTGGAAAAAGGGTAGACACCGCATCCATTCCAGGCACACCCAAAAAACAGACAGTCCGACAATCGGACCGTCTGTCCTTCCCTATCCATGCTGCCATTTTGTTATGCACCAAAGATCCTCACCATGGCTTTCCGAGGCCCTACTGCTCCATTTGTTTGGCTAGGAACCCGGCCGCCGTTTCAGCCAGTTTTTGTTCAACCTCGCCCATTTTTACCCCCTCGTCCCGCGACAGCAGAAGCACTGCCCCAATGGGATCTCCTGCAGCAATAATGGGCACAATGACACGAGAAGAATAGTGTTCCACGCGATCACGGACCACACTGTGATCGCCAGGAGTGGTATCCATTGTCAGTCTTCTGTCCTCCATAGACTGTTCAATTTCCTCGCCAACCGGCTTGTCCAAAAAATCTTTCTTCGCAGCCCCCGAAACGGCAATCACCACGTCTCGGTCAGAAATGAGAGCAATGTGACCTGTCGCGTCTGCCAGGGATTCGGCGTATTCCTTAGCGAAATCACCCAGTTCACCGATGGGGGAGTACTTCTTGAGAATGACTGCTCCGTCTCGGTCCACAAAGATCTCTAAGGGATCCCCTTCCCGAATCCGCAACGTTCGTCGAATTTCCTTCGGAATTACCACACGACCGAGGTCATCAATCCTACGCACGATGCCTGTAGCTTTCAATCACTGATCCCCACCTTGTGTAAAAATTTTAGAGTTTCTTACCGACTCACCCCCATCCTGAAGATTCTCAGCAGGTCCCCCGCTGCCGAGCAACCGTGTCAGCAACACCCAATTTGTTGCATCTGCAGGTGACGGGTTCCTGACGTGCAATTATTATGCGATCCGAATCAGCCCTCTATGCTTGTTTCAGATATCTATTCCTCACTCTCACGAATTTGCCATTACTTGGGATTTTTCAGTTAAGTCGGATTCTGGCCGGACAGCCATCTCATAGTCGCGAAAAAAGCGCAAAAACTTAGCGCAAATCTGGCGATCATTCAATCCCTTAAGCCGGAAAGCAACCTGCACCATGCCATTAGAACGCGTACGATAATCCCCCGCGTGAACCTTCGAAATGCCAAACATTTTTCCCGGATCGACTTGTCGAGCGGCATCCGAGCGGACCCGAACCACCCCATCCCCTCCCTCTCTTGTCACAGACTCCACTCCGTAGCGCAAGGCATACCCCTTGATTCTCGTAATGTCCAACAGATTGCGCACGGCATCCGGCAGATCTCCGAAACGGTCCTCCAACTCCTCCTCCAGGTCATCCGCCCCATCAAGACTGCGCACATACTTAAATTTCTTATACATGGCAATCTTTTGCGCCGTATCGGAAATAAAGTCATCCGGTAAATACGCCTCAAGGGCCAAGTCAATCATGGGTTCTGGAGGTTCTTGAACTTTCTCCCCGCGAATCTCCTTGACGGCCTGAGACAACATATCGTTGTACATATCAAACCCGACGGAGTTGATGAACCCGTGTTGCTCAGCACCCAACAAGTTTCCCGCGCCGCGAATGGCCAAATCTCGCATTGCAATCTTGAAACCGCTACCCAACTCGGTGAACTCCTTGATGGCCTGCAAACGTTTTTCCGCCACCTCAGTCAGTACTTTATCCCGTTGGTAAGTGAAATACGCATAGGCAATCCGGTGTGAACGACCCACCCGCCCTCGTAACTGATATAACTGCGACAAGCCCAATCGGTCCGCATCGTACACAACCAAGGTATTGACATTGGGAATATCCAGACCCGTTTCTATAATCGTTGTTGTTACCAGAACATCAATTGTGCCGTCCAAAAAGTCAAGCATCACCCGCTCCAGTTCATCCTCTGGCATTTGGCCATGCGCTGTGGCTACGGTGGCGTCTGGGACGAGTTCTTGCACTCGTTCCGCCATCCGGTGAATGTTGCTCACCTGATTGTACAAAACGTACACTTGCCCGCCTCGACTCAATTCTCGTTCTAAGGCTTCCCGGACCAACGCATCGTTGTATTCCACCACATATGTCTGAACGGGAAAGCGATTCTCAGGGGGAGTCTCAATGACGGACAGGTCCCTAACTCCCAGCAATGACATGTGTAGAGTGCGCGGAATGGGAGTTGCCGTTAAAGTCAGACAATCCACATTCGTCTTTATCTGCTTTAACTGTTCCTTGTGCGTCACGCCAAAACGCTGTTCCTCGTCCACAATGAGTAGCCCCAGGTCCTTGAACTGAAGATTTTTCTGCAGGATGCGGTGAGTTCCAATCACAATATCTACACTGCCGTCTTTGAGGCCATTGACGACGACCGATGCTTCTTTACGAGTACGAAAGCGACTGAGCATTTCGATGGTGACGGGGAATCCGGCAAATCTCTCTTTAAAGGTCTCATAGTGTTGATGGGCTAAAATCGTGGTAGGCACCAAAACAGCCACCTGTTTGTCGTCCATCACCGCCTTGAAGGCCGCTCGTATGGCCACCTCGGTCTTGCCATACCCCACGTCGCCACACAGTAATCGGTCCATGGGACGGGGCTTTTCCATGTCTATTCTAATGTCTTCAATGCACCGCAATTGGTCTGGAGTTTCCTCATAAGGAAAAAGGGAATCAAAGTCCTTTTGCCAAGGAGTATCTACAGCAAAACCGTGACCAGGAGCCGACTCCCGGGCAGCATAAAGCTTAACCAGGTCTTCGGCAATATCGTGGACGGACTTAGAAACCTTTTGTTTGACACGATTCCATTCATTTCCACCCAAATGATATACTTTGGGTTCCTTGTCCTCTGAGCCGATATAGCGTTGTACTTGGTCAATCTGTTCCACAGGCACATACAAACTATCATTGCCTGCATAACGCAAATGTAAATAATCTTTGTGTCTTCCGTCTATTTCTAGAGTTTCAATCCCGAGATAACGGCCAATGCCGTGATTCACATGCACTACGTAGTCACCCGGATGCAATTCCTGATAGCTTTTAATCCGTTCCGCATCTGACAGGTCGGAACGTACTCGGCGACCCTTTTTCTGCGCTGAAAACACCTCAGTGTCCAACACCACCACCAGGTGATTCATGGGCAATTCAAAACCTGCCGTTAAGTTCCCCACCAAAATCATCGGCTGAGAACTGGGCGTAAAACGACTGAGGCGGTCCACAGCAATGCGATAGTCCTGCAAGACCCGTTCTAAACGCTCTGCCCGTTCTTCCGTAGCCGCCAGCAGAACAATGTGAGTATGGGACCTCAGCCACCGCTGCATTTCAGCTTTAAGAACATTCATTTGACCATGAAACTGCTGCATGGTCTTTGCCGTGACACTCAGTACCCGGTTGTGTCGATGCGGACCCGTGGTTCTGGCAAACATGGAGAACTCAATGCCCACCGCCCCCCGCAAATTCCATAACTCGTCAAAGTGTGGAACCTCTGCGGCTCCGGATAGCAGTTCTCCCCGCATCAAACCGTTTGTCAACCATTCCCCAAACTCCCGTTCCAGCACTTTCTGCCGTTCTTGGAGTCGCGTTGGCTCATCAAACACCACCGTCAAAGGACCCGGCAGATACTCCATCAACGACGCATGATTCCCTTGCAACAACTGTGTGTACCGCAGTTGTGCAACAAAAGGAAGTCCTTGATCAAATCTGTGAATATCTTCGTTAATCACGGACTGCATGCGCTCTCGTGTCTCCAGGTCCGTCACGGTCCGCAAGCGCCGCTCCAAGTGTTGATGCAACTCTCCGGCCACTTCCTTCATTCTGGCCGGGGGAACGAGAAAATCCATAGCGGGTCCAATAGATAAAGATTCATACTTGTGGATAGAGCGTTGGGTATTTGGATCAAACGAGCGAATGGAGTCAATTTCGCTATCAAACATCTCGATGCGCACCGGCTGTTCCAACGTCAGCGGAAAGATATCCAAAATTCCGCCCCTTACCGAGAATTGACCATGGGATTCCACCATGTCTACCCGCTCGTATCCAGACTGCAGCAATTCCTGAATGTGGTCATTCAACTCCAGGGTTGCACCTAGTTCATATCGGAAAACCCGGTGTTCGAACAAGGACCTTTTCATGATGGGTTGGACGGCCGATTGCAGGGTTGCCACCACGATACAAGGGCCGTTTTCGGTTGCTAAATACTGTAATGTGCGCAGTCGATCCATCATCACATCGCGGCTATAGGCGACGACATCTGCTATCGCCAGTTCTCTCTCCGGAAACAACAGCACAGGGACCTCCGGCAACAACTCCCGCAGATCTTCCCATATGTGCTCTGCTTCTGTCATGGAATGAGTCATCACCGCAAGGGATGAATTCGTCCCAGCATCTTGCTGCAGCAAGTGCAAAGCGGCAAAGTATACGCGCCGAGCACTGCCGCTAAGCCCCGTGACCAAAGCGGGCAACCCTCCAGGTTTCAGGCCCGTGACAAGATTTTTCAGGTCTTTGTCCGCAGCGATAAAGCGTACTAATTCAATCACAGAGCTTCCTCCTCGCCACCCCCGGCGGGCTCTACAGACCTCATGCCGCTGTTAGCGGCACCAGCAAGGGATGTAAATCCACGCAACTGTATTGACTGGATAGTGTATTTACTGGATAGGGCACGCCGAAACGACACCTGACCCATGAGGACAGGCACGACGCGGGTGTTATCAAAATAGACAATAGACTCTCATGAGACCCTCATGCCGCTGTTAGCGGCACCAGCAGGGAAGGTAAATCCACGTTATTGTATTTACTGGTTAGATCCTTTATTTTAAATATTCTACTGTAGCAGTTTCCCTTCTAACAAGACCTCTGGGTACGATTCCAGCGCATGTTGGCAGTACTCACACACGGTGCGCACATACAAAACGTCGCGATTTGCAGTATATGCACTGACTTGCGCTTGTTCTACCCCACTCAGAGACAAAAGCCCCAAGTGTCTCTGGGCGTCGGCGAGGGCCCACCCCGGTTCATCCAATTCTCCAACCAGGTGTCGACAGTACTTGCACCAGTACTCAATTCGCATGCTCCCTGTCCCTCCATCCCGGAAATTCCCCGGGCACATCGCGATACATCTCGTTCAACCTCTACAACGAGATGGGTCATCATAGATTAGTATGGAAGGATTGTGCCAGGGACATACGCCTTGCATACAGGTTTCTGCCCCCTTTTCGGGTCACACACTAAGAATTTCCGTTAAATCGGTTCATCGCCATGGCAAAACCGTGTTCCAAGGCGAACACAATGGCGTCCGCAGTGGTCCTCACCGCTCCTTGCATCAAAGCATGCTCTTCAGCAGAAAAGGGACTGAGGACATGCTCCATGGGGGAACGGCCCGGAAGCGGGCGTCCAATGCCAACCCTCACCCTGGCAAACTGTTCCGTGCCCAGCCGGGCAACAATCGATTTTAGACCGTTATGTCCCCCGGCACTTCCTTGTTGTCGCAACTTGATGTTTCCGACCGGAAAGTCCATATCATCATACACCACCAACAAGTCCTGTTGGGGAATTGCTTTATAAAAGTTCACAACTTGGACCACCGCTTCACCACTCAGGTTCATGTAGGTTTGCGGTTTCACCAGCAATACGGTGGTATCACCAATCCGACACTCCGCCACATCCGCCTGCCATTTAAATCGAAAACGGACATCCACGAAGCGAGATGCTAGATTGTCCACCACCCAAAATCCCACATTGTGTTTCGTTTCTGCGTATTGATTCCCTGGATTACCCAGTCCAATCACGATATTCATGCTACAATCCTCTTTCTTACGCCTTGTACCCTTGTCAGCCTTGTAACCTGGTCAATTGAACAACTGGCTGATGGATCGATGTTTGTGCACCCGCATAATGGCTTCGGCAATCAGTTCCGCCACAGACAAGACATGAATCTTATCAATCTGTTTTTCCGGGGGTAGGGCAATCGTGTTAGTCACCACAACCTCCCGAATCTCTGACTGACGCAGCTTGTCCACTCCGTCCCCGGAAAGAACCGGGTGGACACAAGCAGCATATACCTCCCGGGCACCCCGTTCTAATAAAGCCTTGGCCCCCAGAGTGATGGTGCCCCCTGTGTCAATCATGTCGTCGATTAAAATAGCCGTCTTACCTGCAATATCGCCGATGATGTTCATGACTTGAGCCACATTCACCGCTGGTCTGCGTTTGTCAATGATGGCCAGGGGAGCACCGAGCCGTTCGGCAAACGCGCGCGCTCGGGTTACACCGCCCATGTCAGGAGACACGACAACCGGATTATCGATGTTTTTATCCAGGAAGTGACCAGCTAGAATGGGCAACCCCACGAGGTGATCCAAGGGGATGTCAAAAAACCCCTGAATTTGGCCTGCATGCAAGTCCATACAAATAATCCTGTTTGCTCCTGATTTTTCTAAAAGATTTGCTACCAACTTTGCCGTGATGGGGTCTCTGGCTTTTGCCTTGCGGTCTTGACGAGCATATCCATAATAAGGGATAACCACGTTGACACTGCGCGCGGAGGCACGTTTCAAGGCGTCAATCATAATCAACAATTCCATCAGGTTTTCATTGACCGGCGTCGATGTGGGTTGGATCACAAACACATTGCTGCCCCGCACACTCTCCCCGAGTTGCATGTGCACCTCGCCATCCTTAAAACGCCCAACTTCGCACTCCCCCAAGGGAATGCCAACATAATCAACGATTTCCTGCGCCAAGGCGGGATTGGCATTACCTGTAAATACCTTTAATTCTCCCTCGCTGGACATAGTCACTGCTCCCCTTTCTCCGATTTCCCACCGTGGTGGCGCGACTTCCAGGCCTGCACATAGTTTTCTTTGGTCACCTGACGACT
>DAHWFY010000135.1 GCA_027336365.1 Bacillota bacterium
TGGGGTTCATGACGGACGCAAGCATGTGCCTGTGTACGTGAGCGAGGATATGGTAGGTCATAAGCTGGGCGAGTTTGCACCCACGCGGACCTTCAAAGGGGACGCTGGGGATGAGAAGTCCACACGGACCCGGTAACAATGTGCGGCTACGATGAGGTAGCCGACGAGAATGAATAGCCTCGAAAGGAGGTCATCCCGTGGAAGCAACTCAGACTCGTGCGCGGGCGAAGTACATCCGCATTGCTCCCCGTAAGGTTCGATTAGTCGTGGATTTGATTCGGGGTAAGAGCGTGAACGAGGCGTTTGCCATACTCCGTTTTACTCCCCGGGGTGCGTCCCCGGTGGTGGAAAAGGTACTCAAATCCGCCGTCGCCAACGCTGAGAACAATCACAACATGGACGTGAGTAAGTTGTTTGTAAAAGAGGTTTTTGTGGATCCGGGCCCGACGCTTAAGAGATTTCATCCGAGGGCGCAAGGAAGAGCGTACAGTATTATGAAGCGCACCAGCCACATTACTGTGGTGGTGGCAGAGCAGTAAGGAGGGATTGCGGGGAATGGGTCAAAAAGTGAATCCAATAGGGTTGCGTATTGGTATTATTCGGGATTGGGAGTCACGCTGGTATGCTAATCCGAAGGACTATCGGAACCTACTGCATGAAGACCTGCGGATCAGGGAGTTCATCACCCGTCGATTAAAGGATGCCGCGGTTGCGGAAGTGGATATTGAAAGAGCAGCAAACCGCATCAACATCGTGATTTTTACGGCCAAACCCGGAATGGTCATTGGTAAGGGCGGCAGTGAAGTGGATGCATTACGCAATCAACTAAATGCCTTGACAGGCAAGCGGGTGCATATCGCGATATCTGAGATTAAGTCCCCAGACCTCAATGCACATCTGGTGGCCCAGAACATTGCGACACAGTTGGAACGCCGCGTTTCATTCCGCCGGGCAATGAAACAATCAATGCAACGCACCATGCGGTCTGGTGCCAAGGGAATGCGTGTTCAGGTGGCCGGTCGTTTGGGAGGGGCGGAAATTGCTCGTACCGAAGGGTACTCGGAAGGCACGGTGCCATTGCACACCCTGCGAGCAGACATCGATTACGCATTAGCCGAGGCGCACACGACCTATGGCCGTATTGGCGTGAAGGTGTGGATTTACCGAGGTGAAATTCTGCCTCAGAGGGGTCGCAAAGGCGTCGAAGAAGGAGGCATGTAGTCATGCTTATGCCGAAACGCGTGAAGCACCGCAAGGAACACCGCGGCCGCATGAAAGGATTGTCAAAGGGCGGCAACGAGATTACTTTTGGAGATTACGCGCTACAGGCGTCGGAAGCGGCTTGGGTGACCAACCGCCAGATAGAGGCAGCTCGTATCGCTATGACTCGTTTCATGCGTCGTGGTGGGAAGGTGTGGATTAAAATTTTCCCGAGTAAACCGGTGACCCAGAAGCCTGCGGAGACGCGTATGGGCAGTGGTAAAGGTTCACCTGAACAGTGGGTGGCCGTGGTGAAACCGGGGAGGATACTTTTTGAAATAGCCGGTGTGACAGAAGAGGTGGCACGAGAGGCGTTACGTTTAGCGTCTCACAAGTTGCCAATTAAGACGAAGTTTGTGACACGGGATGAAGCGGGTGGTGAGGCCGATGAAAGCTAATGAAATTCGCGGGTTGTCCAACGAACAAATTGAAAGTCGCATTGACCAATTAAAGGACGAATTGTTCAACTTGCGCTTTCAGCTTGCCGCCGGTCAACTGGAGAATCCAATGCGTATCCGCCAGGTACGGAAGGACATTGCGCGAGCCAAGACCATCCTGATGCAGCGTGAGCTGGGAATTCAGTGAACCAAGGAGGGATGAAGATGGAGCGCAACTACCGCAAAGTACGTGTCGGTAAGGTTGTCAGTGACAAGATGGATAAGACCATTGTGGTTGCCGTTGAGGAAAGTGTGAAACATCCGTTATATGGTAAGACGATGCGCAGAACGGTAAAGTTTAAAGCTCATGATGAGGCGAATGAAGCTCGGATTGGGGATACTGTCCGCATTGTTGAGACACGCCCCTTGAGCAAAGATAAGCGTTGGCGTCTGAGCGAGATTATCGAACGAGCAGTCATCATTTAGGTAGACAGGAGCCTCTTGCCCAACAAGGCGGCAAGCGGCTGATGGAAGGAGGCCATGGCGGTGATTCAACCTCAAACGAGGCTGGCAGTGGCGGACAACACGGGCGCCAAAGTGATTATGTGCTTTCGCGTACTGGGCGGTTCAAACCGCAAAGTTGCCAACATTGGCGATGTGATTGTGGCGTCTGTCAAGAGTGCAACACCCGGTGGCGTTGTCAAAAAAGGTGATGTGGTCAAGGCCGTAGTTGTTCGCACCAAGCGTGGAATGCAGCGGCAGGACGGGTCTTATATCCGTTTTGATGAAAATGCTGCGGTGATTATTCGCGAGGACAAAAGCCCTCGAGGTACTCGCATTTTTGGTCCAGTGGCACGGGAACTTCGGGATCGAGACTACATGAAAATTATCTCCCTGGCACCAGAAGTGCTGTGAGCATACGTGCCATGAAAACAGCGGAGGAGGTGACGCAGTTGCCAAAGCTGCAGATTAAGAAAGGCGATAAAGTGGTTGTGATTGCCGGTAAAGACAAGGGAAAGACTGGCCGCGTGCTGAAGGTATTCCCGAAGAAGCAACGGTTGATTGTGGAGGGCGTAGGCATGATAAAGCGCCATACTAAGCCGAACGCAGCCTATCCCGACGGGGGAATCATTGAAAGGGAAGCGTCAATTCACATCTCCAATGTGCAATTGGCAGATCCGCGGACTGACAAACCCACACGAATTGGTTTTAAATTTCTTGAGGACGGCACCAAGGTGCGTTACGCTAAAAAGTCTGGCGAAGTGATTGAGCAGTAGCCAGGTGAAGGGAGGAACAACGGTGACCCGCCTGAAAGACAAGTATGATCAGCAGGTTGTTGGTGAACTGACGAAGCAGTTCAACTACACAACCGTGATGCAGGTTCCTCGTATAGAGAAGGTTGTCCTCAACATGGGTCTTGGCGAAGCGGTGCAAAACCCCAAGGCCATCGACGCGGCCGTGCAGGACGTGATCCTTGTGACTGGACAAAGGCCGGTGGTGACGCGGGCAAAGAAGTCTATTGCCCAATTTCGTGTACGCCAGGGAATGCCCATTGGAGTGAAGGTCACTCTGCGGGGAGCACGGATGTACCACTTTCTCGACAAGTTAATGAATGTCGCCTTACCGAGAGTCCGCGATTTCCGTGGAGTGTCTCCAAGAGCTTTTGACGGGCGGGGTAACTACACTCTTGGGTTACGGGAACAATTGATTTTTCCGGAAATCAATTATGACCAAGTGGACAAGGTTCGCGGATTAGAGGTTGTGGTGGTTACGACGGCCACGTCGGATGAGGAAGCCAGGGCGTTATTAACCTTAATGGGTATGCCCTTCCGTCGTTCGTAACAGGGATATCCCGAAGAAAGGAGCGTCACAGTGGCAAAAAAATCGATGGTCATTCGGGCGCAACGGAAACCGAAGTTCTCCACGCGGGGCTATACCCGTTGTCAGATTTGCGGTCGGCCTCACTCGGTGTACCGTGACTTCGGCATCTGCCGCATCTGTTTTCGCAATCTGGCTTATAAGGGTCAGTTGCCTGGTGTGACAAAGGCGAGCTGGTAAAAGCCGCTTGTTCGAAAGGAGGTAGTTTTGCGAATGGTCATGACGGATCCTATTGCAGATATGTTAACCCGGATTCGTAATGCCAACTTGGTTGGCCACGAGAGGGTTGAAGTTCCGGGTTCCAATATGAAACGTGCAATCGCTGAAATTCTTAAGCGTGAAGGTTTTGTGCGGGATGCTGAGTTCATTCCCGATGAGAAGCAGGGAATGATTCGCTTGTTCTTGAAGTACGGGAAGAACAAGGAAAAGGTCATTACAGGGCTAAAACGAATAAGTAAACCTGGACTGCGAGTCTATGTGAACCACGAAAATGTCCCGCGGGTCCTGGGCGGGCTGGGGATTGCTGTGTTATCCACCTCTCAGGGCGTTATGACGGACAAAGAAGCGCGCAAGTCCCACGTGGGTGGAGAGGTTGTTTGTTACGTCTGGTAACACATTGTTCACTTGAACGGGGGTGTGGTTGTGTCACGTATTGGTAGGAAACCCATTCCGGTGCCGGCGGGAGTGGAAGTCGCTCAGGCCGGGAACGTCTTGACGGTCAAAGGTCCGAAGGGCGAACTGACTCGTTCTCTGCACCAGGACATGCAGGTGACCGTCGGCGAAACGGAAATTCTGGTAGAGCGTCCGAGTGACGAGAAGTTGCACCGCAGTCTGCACGGCACCACCCGTAGCGTGGTGGCCAACATGGTTGAGGGTGTGACTCAAGGGTTTACAAAAAATCTGGAACTCGTGGGAGTCGGCTATCGCGCCGCAAAATCCGGCGAAAAGGTGTCCTTGTCCCTGGGTTTTTCTCATCCCGTCGTGCTCGAACAACAAGAGGGCATTGAAGTGGAGGTCCCCGCAGCCAACAGGTTGGTCATTAGGGGTATCGACAAAGAAAAAGTTGGGGCTTACGCGGCTCGCGTAAGGTCCATTCGTGAGCCGGAACCTTACAAAGGCAAGGGCATTCGATATGAGAATGAAGTGGTTCGTCGCAAGGTTGGTAAGACCGGGAAGAAATAAGGGAACGGTGTAGACGAAGGAGTGAAGCAAGCATGATCACGAAGGCCAACCGCAACGAGGCCAGACAGCGCCGACATTTGCGGGTGCGCAAACGGGTCACTGGATCCGGTGAGCGGCCACGGCTGAACGTGTTTCGCTCAAATAAGCACATTTATGCTCAGGTCATTGATGACACCACAGGGCAAACGCTGGTTAGTGCCTCCACTCTGGAGAAGGAATTCAGGGAGCAGGTGGCCAATGGCGGCAATGTGGAGGCAGCTCGGCAGGTGGGGGCTTTGGTGGCGAAACGTGCCTTGGAAAAGGGGCTGTCACAGGTTGTGTTTGACCGGGGCGGTTATTTGTACCACGGACGAATTGAGGCTCTGGCGGATGCTGCTAGGGAAGAGGGCCTACAGTTCTAATCAGGGAGGGTGTTTGTGTGGGGCGAATTGATCCAAGCCGACTGGAATTGACGGAGAAGGTCGTCTCGGTGAACCGCGTTGCGAAAGTGGTTAAGGGTGGCCGACGTTTCTCTTTCTCTGCCCTTGTCGTTGTGGGGGACGGGAATGGCCATGTGGGAGCTGGCTTGGGCAAGGCTCAAGAAGTGCCAGATGCCATTCGCAAGGGAGTGGACGATGCAAAGAAAAACCTGATGGCCACTCCGATGCGAGGGACAACCATTCCACATGAGGTCATTGGTCACTTTGGGGCTGGGCGGGTGTTGCTCAAGCCGGCGCCGGAAGGATCTGGAGTGATTGCGGGCGGACCGGTTCGAGCCGTATTAGAGGCTGCAGGGGTAAAGGACATTGCTACCAAGTCTCTGGGGACAAACAATCCCATCAACATGGTGGCGGCAACTTTAGAGGCGTTGGGGCAATTGAAGCGCCCCGAGGAAGTCGCCCGGTTGCGCGGCAAAAGTGTAAAGGAAATTTACAACTAGTGCTTCATGCCGCTGTTAGCGGCATCGGCAGGGAAGGTAGATCCACGCAACTGTTTTTACTGGAATAGGAGGGCTCCAGGTGACCAAGCAATTGGCAATCACGCTGACACGCAGTCCCATTGGGCGTCCGGAAGGTCAGCGCCGCACGGCGGAGGCCTTGGGGTTGCACAAGCTGCATCAAACGGTGATATGCACAGATTCATCTCCAGTGCGGGGGATGATTCGACGAATTCAACATCTGGTGGTTGTGAAAGAAATTCAAGTAGACCAGGCATAAGGCGCTCTTGCCGCCGATAGCGGCACTCGTGGAGAAAGTAAGTACACAATAGTGTATTTACTGGGATCAATACAAGGAGGTGATCGGTGTGCAGTTGCACGAATTACAGGCCCCGGAAGGAGCACGCAAGGCGCGGAAACGAGTGGGTCGAGGAACGAGTTCTGGCCACGGAAAAACGTCCTCTCGCGGGACAAAGGGGCAATGGGCTCGCTCTGGTGGCGGGGTCAGACCCGGATTTGAAGGTGGGCAAACCCCGTTAAATCGTCGTTTGCCTAAGCGCGGGTTTACGAATGCACGTTTCAAAAAAGAATATGCAATCGTCAACCTGAAACAACTGAGTGAATTTCCCGAGGGAACGGTGGTCACACCGGAATTGCTGTTGGAACAACGGATTATTCGTGAACCGTTGGACGGGTTAAAGGTATTGGCTGAGGGTGACCTAAGTGTGAAGTTGACAGTACAAGCTCACGCCTTTTCGGTGCGGGCGAAAGAACAGATTGAGGCTGCCGGTGGCGCTGCCGAGGTGATTTAAGTGTTGCAAACAATCGCCAATCTCTGGCGCATAAAGCACCTGCGCGGACGGATTTTGTTTACCTTGTTTGTCATTGCAGTCTACCGTACTGGCAGTTATCTGCCAGTACCGGGAATGAATCAGGCTGCCTTTCAGCAAAATGCTCAAAATGGTGCCCTGTTCAATTTGATGAACATGTTTTCTGGAGGAGCATTTTATCGATTTTCCATTTTTGCCATGAGTGTGACACCTTACATCACCGCGAGCATCATCGTGCAACTCCTGCAATCTGGGGTTGTGGCACGTTTTGAGGAGTGGCAGAAAGAAGGAGAATCGGGTCGTCAGAAACTCACCAATTTTACCCGGTATTTGACCGTGGGATTGGGTTTAGTTCAGGCGGCTAGTTTGACCTTTGCCTTTCACCGGGAAGGTCTACTCTTGGCCAGTAACCTGTGGTCTTACACAGTTATTGTCGTTGGTTTGACCGCAGGGTGCGCACTGTTGATGTGGTTTGGCGAGATGATTACAGAAAAGGGTGTTGGCAACGGAATTTCTGTCATCATCTTTGTCAGCATCATCTCCCAGATGGGTCAGATTGGCCAGGAGATTTACCAAAACTGGTTTTATGCTCATCCGAACGAGTTGTTTCTCAATGTCATCAAGGTTGCCATTCTTTTGGTGGGAATCGTGGCCATTTTCGCATTGATTGTGTACGTGCAGCAGGCGGAGCGCAGAATTCCGGTTCAATATGCAAAGCGCGTGGTTGGCCGCACGGTCTACTCCGGTCAGCAAACCCATATTCCTTTGAAGGTCAATGCGGCTGGCGTCATTCCGGTGATTTTCGCAGTTTCCCTGCTTGTGTTGCCCTATATGGTGGCCAGTTATTTTCCTACCCGAACGTGGGCGAGCACCATCATGCGCTATTTGAGTCCGAATTCCGTTTGGTACATTGTGCTGGAAGTTGTGTTGATTATTTTGTTCACCTTTTTTTACACCCATGTGCAGATCAATCCGCAGCAGCTGGCAGAACAACTGCAGAAGTATGCTGGGTATATTCCCGGGGTGAGGCCTGGGGCGGATACGGAACAGTATATCATTCGAGTCATCAACCGTATCACCGTCTTTGGTTCGCTGTTTCTTGGTGTCATCTCTGTGCTGCCGTACTTACTCTTGTCGGGAGCCAGTTTGACGGCCGTATACTTTGGAGGGACCTCGCTGCTGATTATTGTCGGTGTGTCTTTGCAGACGCTGCAACAAATGGAAGGGCAACTTTTACAGCGCCACTACCGCGGCTTTATCCGTTAGGACAGAACGGGGGGGACTTTAGTGCAGTTGGTGATGCTTGGATTGCCAGGAGCTGGTAAGGGTACGCAAGCGGCCCGCATTCAACAGGAGTTCGCGATTGCCCACATCTCCACGGGAGATATGTTCCGCGCTGCAATCATCGCGGGAACAGCCCTGGGGGACACCGTCAAGTCCTACTTAGACAAGGGAATGTTGGTGCCGGATGAGGTGACCATCGCCGTGGTGAGGGAACGTCTCATTGCCGCGGATACCGTTAAGGGCTTCGTGTTGGATGGCTTTCCTCGTACCCTGCAGCAGGCC
>DAHWFY010000136.1 GCA_027336365.1 Bacillota bacterium
GAGGAGTTCTGACCCCTTTCCGGACAACCTCTATAAGAACTTTGCTCAGCTAAAACGCGTCTTGCAATCTGTCTTCTATGGGTGTACATTTACGCGAGTTAGCTCGAATTTCAACAACTCACAGGACATCGTCTGAGGGAGTACCTATGGCCGAGCTGCAGGTCACCTCTCGTCGCAATTTCACCGCACTTGCCTGGCACGGAACGTTCACGGCCGCTGCGATGGCATTGACTCAACCAACAACCATCCTGCCAGCTTATGTTGTTGCACTCGGCGGCTCGTCACTGCTTGTCGGCTTAATGCTGACGGTATTGCTCGCGGGTGGCGTCGTACCGGAACTCCTCTTTGCGCACGTCGTCGAGGGGAGTGCGCGCAAACGCCCTTATCTCCTCATCGCCGTCTTCAGCCGCGCAGGCGCCTGGCTCGTATTGGGTGGTTTGACACTCCTGTTTGCTAAGAGTGCCGGGTCAGTTTTGCTTTTTCTGCTCTTTGCCCTACTCGCCACCTTCGCCATCGGGGGAAGCCTGGGCAATGTCGCCTACACTGATATCTACGGTAAGAGCATCGCGCCGGGTGAGCGTGGCCGATTCTACGCCAGCCGTCAGTTTCTTGGCAGCTTTGCCGCGCTCGGAGTCACCTACGCCGCCGGCGTACTCCTTCAGGGCAGTAGCAAGGATCCCCGGCACGTTTACGCGTTACTCTTCCTTGCCACAGGTCTTTTGATGTTGCTTGCTGGCATTGGCTTTCTCCTTGTGCGTGAACAACCAACTGCACCTCAGCCGCAACTACCTCTCTCCCAGTATTTGCGACAAATCCCCACTCTTTGGCGGCAGGATCCAAGTCTGCGCGCCCTCGTGATCATTGAGAACATCGCTTCGCTCCACCTGATGCTCCTGCCGTTCTACATGTTACTTGCAGAGGTGCGGTTACACGTTCCGCCGAGCGCCGTGGCCCTCTACACCATGGCCCAAGTCGTCGGCGGTGCGTTCTCCAACCTGCTCTGGGGTACAATGAACGACCGCTTGGGCAGTGCATCCATTCTGCGGGCGTGTCTTGCACTCGGTGCCATCTTGCCGCTGCTGGCACTCGTGCTTGTGGCTTTCGCCCCCTCCGCCTTCTTCCTTACCTTCATCCTGCTCGGAGCAGCTATCAACAGTCGTAACCTCGCTTACAACAACGTGCTCGTCGACTTGTCGCCAGTCGCGCTACGCGCCACCTATACCGGACTGGTGGGTACACTTACGGCGCCGACGTTGGTACTGCCGCTCATCGGCGGTACTCTGATTGCGCTCTTCGGTTACTCCAGCGTCTTCGCCTTTGTTGCTCTTACACTTCTGGTTGCGCTTCTCACGGTCGGTCGATCACGGGCCCTTTCGTCGCCGCCGCGCGGTTGACCGAGTTAACGCCAACACCTTCATGGCTGAGAAGCTGCCCTGGATTACCCTGGGATAGACCCTCTTGCCACTGTTAGCGGCACCAGCAGGGAATGTAAATCCACGCAGTTGTATTTACTGGTTAGACCTTCATGCCGCTGTTAGCGGCACCAACAGGGAATGTAAATCCACGCAGTTGTATTTACTGGTTAGATATCTGAATTTCGGGATTGAGTGCAGACTAGGTGAACAAAACTTAACATGAATTGCTCTTTATTAATATTCGATTGACACAAAAGGGTGGTTCCTGTGCCAACGGACGGATTCCTGTTTGATTTATCTGCCGCTCAGTGGCGTAACAGCATCTCTGATGAAACATCTCTGATTGAGGCTTTGGCTGTGCGGTTGGAGCAGGCACTGCCAAAGATCACCACGGTAACCCGTAGCGTGTCTTTATTTGCAAAAAACAAGCCACTACGGTCCATTTCGGTAAGGTTTGATGACGCCGAGTACATGGTAACGAACGACAAGCACGGGATTCGTGCTGAAAAGGGTAAGATTGTTCGTGACATTCGTTTAAAGACGGAGCAACTCTCGTTTCCGGAATGGCTGAACGAGTTGTCCGCCGCGTTGCAAACCTACGCTGAACAACACGCCGAGACGCGGGAATCGTTAGAACAGTTCTTGCTCGGTGACTAACCTACTCGGCGGATGGCTTGTTTGGCACTGACTTGTTTGCACTCCTTGTCGTGTTCCATAAGAAGTGCGGGCTCGAAATCTTGTTGCTGATGTCATCCTCATCTTGTGCTTCGGCAGAGGCGTAAGAATTTCGCTGCATAAGGTGGAAGGGGGAGGTGGCCGTGAGGTTTTTTGGGAAGAGCCAGAACAATCCGTCGCGTGAGGCATTGCGAGAACAACAACAGTGGTCAGAACAGACGATGGCGGCTTTGGAACGGGGACAGATTCCGCCCTACGTGCGAAAGCGAGTGGAGTCGCAGAAAGATGGTGACCAACCGTGGACAAGCGATTTGTCTGTGAGCGACTGGCTATTGTTACGTCAATATGGTCTGCGCCCCATTGGGATGGTGATGGGCAGTTCCGTTTATCACATCGGGTATTCAGCAGCCAACTATGGTGGCATGTGGGCGTCTCGACGCCTGCCTGATCTAGAAATGGCCATGCTCAACGGGCGGGAATTGGCGCTCAGTCGGATGAGGGAAGAGGCACAGTTACTGGGTGCTCACGCCGTGGTGGGTGTACGTCTCGATACGCGCCTACCTGGGTTTCACAGTCACCAAACGGAGTTCGTGGCATTTGGCACTGCCGTGCGTCTCGCCGATGTATCGGTGCCAGAAAAGCCCCTGTTATGCACCGTAACGGCAATCGACTTTGTTAAGCTGCTGCAGGTTGGAACCATTCCCATATCCGTTGGGGTTGGTGTATCTGCGTACTACCAGAGTTCAACTCGACAGGATGAGTGGCAGGAAAGCAGTTGGTATAATCGAGAGATGACCCACTTCACCGACGCGGTATACGAAGTTCGCCATTTAGCCATGCGAAATTTGGAGCGACAAATCAGAGAAACGAACGGGACGGGTGTACTCGCTCATGAAACCTTCATGAAGGTTTACGAGGCGGAAGTTGAACGCGGGGAAGAAAAGCGGACGGATCACATTCTCGAATTTGTGGCCATTGGAACGATTGTTTCTTCTGGGAAGGATGCCCATCAACCTTCCATTGCGACGGGGTTACTGCTGAATGACACTCCGCCCCAAAGTCAGGTTCAGATGCCTTCAGTTGCAATTGCCAATTCCGAATAGATCCCCATACAGCCAGAAACACCCTCCCAAGAAAATAATAACACGGAATTTTCGAAATGGGTGAGCATAATCCCACCCACAACGATGGCTCAGTAACCCCTATGGGATTGAATCTGCAAGGAGGAGTGCTCATGTCGAATCAGTATCAAGACCTGCCACAACATGCCTTGGAGCGCCTGCGCGGCTTGCGCAATCAAGGCAATCCGAAAGGGGTCTTCACTTCCGATTTATCGGTCAATGAATACCTGTTGGTGCGGGAGGCCGGGTTCGAACCCATTGGCATGGTGATGGGCAGCTCCGTGTATCACATCGGAGTTCAAACGGCTCGGTTTGGTCAGAACATGGAACTAGAAACGCTCACGCAAGCAATGTACCACGCACGCGAACTGGCCATGACCCGGATGGAGGAAGAGGCCAACGAACTGGGCGCAGATGGCGTCGTCGGTGTACGCATGGACGTCAACAGATACGAATGGGGAAACGATTTGGCCGAGTTCATCGCCATCGGTACAGCTGTGGTCTCTAAAAATTCTGACAAGAGGTTTCGTACCGTTCGCCGTAACATGCCATTTACCAGTGATTTGTCCGGCCAAGCCTTCTGGACCCTGCTGAAGTCGGGGTACCGCCCGTTGTCGCTGGTGATGGGAACGTGCGTCTATCATGTGGCGCACCAAGGGTTGTTAAAATCGGTCAGTCAGTTCGGCCAGAACCAGGAACAACTCAACTTCACACAAGCCCTGTATGATGCACGCGAATTAGCAATGGAACGAATGCAACAAGAAGCACACGAAGAACAAGCGGAGGGAATTGTGGAGGTTAAGATTAAAGAAGGATCGTATGGGTGGGCTTCCCATGTCATTGAGTTTTTTGCCGTGGGTACCGCCGTGACCCCAATCAGTGAGGATCACACCATCCAAACGCCACAACTCATTTTGTCACTTAACGACTAATGGTTTGTGTCAAACATCGCTTTACGCGGTTCCGTCCACCGCTGCGGCCTACCGACAACGTTCAATTGAACCGTCATTTGCCAGGGGGGCCCCAATCGCGTTTGAAGTCATGAGTGGATGGACCATCCGGTCAACACCGGACCATTTATCAGAGGAGGTACTTTTCATGGGATTATTCAAACGTGCAGCAGATATTGTGGAGTCGCGAGTCAACAAATTTTTGAACAGTGTGGAAGACCCTAACGCCATGCTTGACCTGAGTTATGAAAAAATGATTAGCGGTCTTCAAGAAGTTAAACGCCACTTGGCGGACGTCGTCACTGAACAAAAACACCTTGAGAATGAGATTGCGCAAACACAAAAGGATGTTAAAAAATATGAGGATGCCGCCCGCGCTGCTCTTCAGGCCAATCGCGAAGACTTGGCAAAAGAAGCGCTGACCCGCAAGCAGACCACTCTCGAACACGTTGCGGAGTTACAGGATGGACTGACCCGCATCAGTGAGCAGGCGGAAAAACTCAAACAAGCGGAGCAAAAGTTTCAAGAACGAATCAATGCCTTCAAAACGCAGAAGGAGGTTACCAAGGCCACCTACCAGGCTGCACAGGCGCAAGTGAAAGTTGGTGAATCCATGACCGGAATCAGTAAAGAACTCGGTGGCGTGGGAGACACTCTGAAAAGAGCGCAGGACAAGACAGATCAGATGTCGGCGCGCGCCTCTGCGGTGGATTCATTAATGGATGAGGGCATTCTGGAAGATCCTCTGGACAGCCGGGACAAAATGACTCGTGAGCTGGATGAAATGCGTAAATCCTCCGCAGCCGACGAAGAGTTGGAGCAACTCAAAAAAGAAATGGGCAATTGATTCTCCCCATGTCCAAGGGATTCTAAAAGTGCGTGTCCGGAAAGGGGTCTGGTCAGACCCAAGCAGTGCCAGGAGGCCAGCCCAAAATGCGCACTGGGTCTGCTCCCCAGCGGGGAGCGTTTAGACTGGTGTGAGCCCCGTGCCGTACGCTTTCGGTACGTGAAGGAGCATTGTGGACGACGACGCGGCAATGCGCTGGGGAGTTCTGACCCCTTTCCGGACAACCTCATAAAAGCCTATGCCGTTGCACTCTCATAGGCTCTCGCGCTGGCTTGCGCCATGGCTACAACATCCTGCGCCTGATGCTCGGGCAGACTTTCTTTTTTGGACGACCCACTCTGACTCCGGTAGCTACCGAAGGAGGAAGGCACCCGCCTCACCCCATTAAATAAATTCAGGGGCTTGCGGCTGACTTCACGGTCACTTGTCTATGGTGTTTATTGCCATCTTTGTGAGAGCCAACTTTGGTAGTCCCCTTCAGAAGCTCAATACGTTCCCACCCCCGTACTCGCTCTTCCCGTTTTCTAACTTCTGCTTCCACGCTTGGGAAACAGTTGTCGCAGCACGTGCGACCACCATATCCCATATCAGTTGCTCCACCACCATGCAACGTTCATGTTGCGGTGGGTTCTTTGCAGAAAGAACAGGTAACAGGTGCACCACTCTTGATTTTCCTTCTACGAAATGCCATGATTTTACTTTCCTTCCGAGGCGCTGAATATGTCGGTTAGCACAATATCCAACTTTTCCAGTACCCCTACCGTGACAGTTTCGTCAACTCCGTAGACCGTTGGGAATAGAACTTCTCCCTGCAGGTCGTAGACCTCAACCAATTGATACAGAGGGTCGATAATCCAGTATTCGCGGACACCCGACGCTTTGTACGCTCGCAGTTTGGCTGTCCTATCCTTCTTAGCTGTTCGCGGTGACAGGACTTCCACAATCATGTCAGGCGCGCCATAACAGCCGTTCAGACGAAGTTTATTTGGGTTACAGACGATGCATATATCTGGTTGGACGTACTGTCCTGCTTCGTCAGCATTCAGATAGACGTCGAACGGTGACTGGAACACTTCGCATGTCTTTCCTTTGAGGTAAGAGCCAATTTCAACTAACAGACTCCGTACTATGCGTTGGTGTTCCGTGGAAGGCGCAGGCGACATGTCGTAGATTACACCGTCGATACGTTCCCACCGTTCTAGTTCATTGGGGTCCAACTGATGGTTGCCTTCCATACGTAAGGCCACCTTTCCCGACTTCTTTCCTTTGGCTAAATTTTAACACAACTGCTCCAGAAGCATGGCAACGCGGTTGGCATCCTATGTCACTTGGAATTTGTCGGCATTGGTATGATATCTGCCGATTCTTACTTTACGTGACCTTCCATCATTGTCTCGGGTGCCACTACGGCTACTACTTCCCCACGCACACACAACACGCCTTCAACAAACAGTTCGCTATGAACCACCACCTTCCGCTTTCCCACTTCGCGAATTTCACCGCGAATCAGAATGGGTTTTCCAAGCGGAGTAGGTTTCAAAAAGTCCGTTTTGAGAGACGCTGTCACACAGCGCGGCACGGGCGCACTGTCGCCAAGCTCGTGTCCATCACGACGATACAGTGCAAGCGAAGCCGTGCCAGTGCTATGGCAGTCAATGAGCGAGGCAGCCAAACCGCCATAAACATAGCCTGGAACGGCCATATGTTCCGGGTGTGGGAGATATTCCGTCACAGTGCCCTCGCCATCCCACCTGGTTTTTATTTGAAGACCTTTTTCGTTCAATCTGCCACAACCATAACACCAAGAAAAATCATCAGGATAAAAGTCCTGGACGGCTTTGCTGTCAAACTTCTCATCACGGTTCAGCATGAAGGAAATCACCCCTTGAAACTTCCCTGAATTATACAACGATCCCGTATCGAGACCTTATCATCATACCGTATTTTCAAATTCAACTCATCCACCCGGATTTCGAGGTTTTATAGTTTTTTCAGGGATTTATTGCACCTTCCTGTGTTAATCCAATTCCTTTCTAAGTACTCTAACCCAGTCATTCCCACCATTCATTTTAGCGCAACTCGCACAATGGGCAGTAAAAAACGGAGGTCTCATTTACTGAGAACCCCCATTTTCCTTGCTATGGCAACCTTTCTTGTGGAGCCACCTCCCGGATTCGAACCGGGGACCTGCTCATTACGAGTGCACTAAAACCTGTTTTTTGAGGTGGCATGAGTTCTAAAAAACCCATATATAGCGCGTTTTTTTGCGTTTATGTATATCAAGCTTTTTTGACTTCTGGCGAGTTAGGCGCACAACAGGCGCACAAAACAGCCTCAAAAGATCATTTTAGACACGCTAGATGTAGGGGTATGAGCCATGAACGAACGCTAAATATTGTATGTTTAAATTTTCAAACGACTCCATAATTATATAATGAACAGGTAAAACATACCTACATTTTTCCTGTGGTACTGCCGCCTTTTTCCCCCGTTCGCGTCTGCGTTTGCAAGCATCACATATGCGGCGATGTGGCGTACCAAAGAACGGATTTCCGCGATCCTCACAAATCCGCCTAGTGGGAGCGCGAAAGGTTGTCAATTGCAGGCTGAGGGCAAAGTACAGCCACAGGTAACTTCTTAACTCCGCCGCCGCTTGCACTAATTGAGGGCGTCCGTCCACATCGGCAATTGCAACAGACAGCCCCGTTAAATACCAGCTCATGACCCTTAAAAGTGTGCCGTTGACCTCCCGCACATAACGGTCGAGTGTTCATTGGCCTTATGATTTTTCACAATTGCAAAGCCAATCCAAAAATCACACGTCCATTACCTCGAGCGAGAACACGATCCAATTTCCTGGGTAGCCTCGCAACTCGCTACAGACCTTCATAGTCCATTCTATGGCATCACTGCGATCACTGGCGTGCG
>DAHWFY010000137.1 GCA_027336365.1 Bacillota bacterium
ATTCGCTCAGAAGGGCCAGTCCTTGGGTCTTCTGCTACTCGACATCAATGGCTTTAAGGTAATTAATGAAGCCTGGGGTTATCCAATTGGGGACGAGTTGCTGCAACAGATGGCCCAGCGACTACAGGATTGTGTCGTCCAAACGGGAGAAAAAGCTCTATTGGCCCGCATCGGCGGCAACGAGTTTGCCATCATCACCTCTTCTCCCCTACTGAACGCCGCAATTTCTCCTTTGGCCCAAGTTATCTTGAGTGCCATGCAGCCCTCCTTCACTGCAGGGAGTTACGAGATGTATGTGGATGTCAGCATCGGTGCCGCCCAGTTTCCGGAACATGGGAAAGATGCGGAAAGTCTGCTGCGTTGTGCAGACATTGCCCTGCATCGCGCCAAAAGTATTGGCACTCACTTCGCCGCCTACACCGCCGGATTGGCGACTCCAGTTAAAGCCATGCAGCTTGTCAACGCCTTGCACAAAGCCGTAGAGCGAAGAGAATTCACTTTATACTACCAGCCAAAAATTCACTTGCAAAGCGGGCAACTGGCAGGTTGGGAGGCCTTGCTGCGTTGGCCGTCGCGAGAATTGAAACGCCTCATCCTTCCGGGGGAGTTTATCCCCGTGCTGGAAAGTAGTGGCCTCATTGTTCCCGTGGGGGAGTGGGTTATCAGAGAAGCAGCCAGACAAGTTGAAACATGGCGGAAGGCGGGGTTACCCACAGTCCCTGTGTCTGTGAACGTTTCCCCCCGGCAGATTCAACAAGGTCGGGTATACGAGGTCATAGCCACCACCTTGGCAGACACAGGAATTCCCACGGACAGCCTGGAGGTTGAATTAACGGAGAGCACTTTTTTGCATCAACTGGATATAGCCGCAGAACTGATGAAGGCCCTCAACGGGTTGGGAATTCGTTTGGCTCTGGATGATTTTGGGACAGGCTACTCCTCACTCCGCTACCTCCGATATCTGCCCCTGGACACCCTGAAAATTGACCAGTCCTTCATTGCCGAGATGGAGCAGGACACCAGCATTGTCGACGCGGTAATTGCCTTGGGACACGGACTGGGCCTGCAGGTTGTTGCGGAGGGAATCGAAACCCCCATACAGCAAGAACTGTTGCGCCAACGCGGCTGTGACACTGGCCAGGGTTACCTGTACAGTCGCCCCATCCCAGGAGCGGAAGTTCCCCGTTGGTGCGTGGAGCACCCCCAATTTGTTCCATTCCCGTTATGAGCTTAAACCCCACACCCCTGCGGAGCACAAGATTGGAGTACAAGATGATGGTGAAAATCATTGGACGGCCTTTTTCCCATCAAATGTCCTTTGCCGCGCTCCAATCCATCTACATGGGAGACTCCTACTTCTACAAGTGGGAGTGGAACTCCGTACCCTACCTCGGTGGGGGTAGACTCCCCACCGAGGTTTCGATGTTCACCTTTAGTTAAACGAGTTCACTCCAGCAGTATTCACCGCAACTGTCAGGTACCCCCAACTCCTGAATCCACTTGTGCAGTGGACTCGGTGCGCAGTTTCAACAACGTGGCCCGGATGACGTCTCTGTCGACATGGGTGGGTACACGCACCTGAACGGTGTAGGTGTCCTCGCTGAACTCCCGCACAAGGACCGTGGCTGGCCCGTCACTGGCCTGTTGCAAGGCCTGTTCAAAAATGTGAGCGGAAATGGTGTAGGGTAAAGGTAAGGTATATAACTGAATGCTCGTATCGGCAATAATCGTGATGGCTGAAATAATGATGGACGAGTTAGGGACAATTCGCTTTTGCGTGCCATCCATCAACACGGTGTAGTACCAGTTGATGTCAATCACTGTGCCACTGTACTCAATTCCACTGAACATCCAGGTGCGCAACGTCACATAGTTGCCGATGGAAAAAGGCCTGAGGGTGAATAACAGGACACCGGCAAACAGATTGGACAAAGTAGACTGAGCGGCAATGCCCACAATCACGCCAGTGACGGCACCCCCCACCAAGATGCTGCCAATTTTAATCTGCAGAAGATGGAGGGCCACAACAAGAACGAAAACATAACCCACCGCACTGAGCGTCCGGCTCAGCAACAGACCAATTCGCACGTCCACCTTGCTGCTTTTTGCCGCAATGCGAAGAACCACGTGCCGTAATTGGCGAATCAACCATACACCAATGAAGGCCCACAGCAAGACCAGCACCCACTGTAAACTGAAGCGGTCTTTAGCTGGCAAAAAGCTCAGTAGGGACGAGTCCTTGGCGGCACTGAACACGGTGGCGGCAGCAATGAGCAATAAAGAAATGAGCAACAATCGGCGCCAAGGATGCAGGGGCGAGTCTGAGGCGTTATCATGAAACGCTGAGGACATCGGGCAGTTTCTCCTTTCCTTTTCCAAAGGGCTTGCCAGGGCTGTCCAACGGCAACGAAAACCACAAGGTTTATCTTACGACACGTGTATCCTTACGTCGAGTTTCGTGGATGTTCTCGGCTTCCGTTACGAAAACTTATTCATTTCGATGCATATACCTGGCTAAAGATGATTATCCCTGCTAAGATTGTCCCTCCGATGGGATGGATCATTGCTTAACTATGGAAACGGATTACCGACCTCAATCGATTGTGCCTGTTCTCACGGTTCACCGAATAATCCAAAATATTACTGTCACAATTGGGACAAGAACAAAACAAGGGTTCTTAAAATCTTTAATAGCAAAAGCACAAGACCCAGTGGAGTCATGTTTCTTTTGGGTGCAAATAAAAACCCTGGGAGACTCGCTCACAGCTTTGTTCTTTGCTTTTGAATTTAAGGTGGACCGGGGCAATGCCTAGCCCGTAGGACGGAAGGGGAGAATAAAGATGCCAATTATCCCAGTTGCAATTGCCGTCTTGACCAGTGTGCCTCTGTTTGCCATGCAAACCTTGATGTTCTGGAAGTATCTACCGTTGATGGTGATGCTACTGGGAGGCGGAGGTCCCTCTTGACGGAATGGCTTGCCTGCGCTTTGCACAGATTTCACCTGCTGCGCCTAGTGGAATAGGCTCCTAGACGCCAGTTGGGAAATCTGTGTCATTTGAAAGTACCCACCTGTGCTGGGTCGGGAATGTGACTGGCCAAGGCCGTAGTTGCAGTCGTATAAGCGTTGGTAAATGTATTGATGTACTGATTTCCATTCTCTGACGTCTCCTGGCCAAAGGTCGGGTCGTCCAGCACCCAGGCTGTCCCATTCCAGGCCTGCAACCACTCATGGTCATCCACCGCCTCATTAGGACTCGACTTGCCAATCACCGTCTGAACGGGAACGCCAACGGACTTAAGCATAGCGGCGGCGAGATCACTAATATCTTGACACACTCCCAAATGACCGTTGAAAACCTCTGCGGCATTATGCCAAACAGTCTTTTTTTGCTGATAATCCACAAAATCATATCGAGTGGCCCATGATGCGTAATTTGCAATAGCCGCAATCGCCGTATCCTGGCTGGGCGAATTTTCAGCGAGAATGGAGGCCAACCGCTCTAAAGCCGGGGATTGATTTGAATTGAAAAAAGATGAGTACAGTAATCCTTGCTGCTGAGGTGTCATTCCCACTGGATTACTCACGGTGCCAATTGGATAAAGACTGAAGGTGCTGTTGTTTTGATTTAATTGCGTAATCAGGTCTCCTGTCAAACCCACCTGCACATTGCCCGTGAAGGGAACGCGTACCTCGCCAGCGAACTGCCCGTGGGTCACAGGCAGGGTGTATACCCATTGTCCAACTCCCGCGGACAGATAAACGTCCACGTTCTGTACCCCGGCGGCAGCAGACCCAGAGATGGGCATCCAGCCGTTTTGCAGGGGATATAGTTGATAACGAAATGACTCCACAGTTCCGGAGGTGGTGGGTTGCAATCCGGTAGGCATAGGCAAAATCCCCGTATCCTGCGGTGGAACCTGAATGGGCGTTCCCTGTAGTTGCGGCACCCCCACCAAGAGCACCAGAGGCACGCTGTATTTGCCATCCGCAACAGCCTGAAGAGTATAAATTCCCGGCTTGTCCGCCGTAAAGGTCTCGGCAGTAGCGTGATACTGATTGATAGAATAGGAAATGTTACTAGGTCCTGGTCCAAAGTGACCGTCCGGACTGTTGACCAGCCACTTCGTTTGCGTGACGTCAGCACTCCCTGCATATGCCAAGAGTTGCACGGTCTGTCCGGGTTGTAGATTCTCCAGAGGTGAATTTTGGGATAAATTCCAACTCGCGCTGGTGCTCACTTGCAGGAAAAAGTCTTTGCTTGCCCTCTGCCAATAGGTTTCATCCGGACTGGCATGATTAGGCAATCCTCCCGCGATGGCCACCCCATTTATCAGTTCAGCTAAGGGTTGAGATGGCGTCACAGCAGCCCCCTGAGCCAAGCTGGGCTGTAGATTCCCTTCAGTAGAAGAAACCCCTCCCGAGGTTCCACTCGTGCCGTTCCCTCCACTAATCGACCACACGTCTCCGCTCCAGGTGTTGTCCACTCCAACCATCTTAAGGATGTTCATGATGTACCATACCGGCATGAAGGTGGTCCCCTGTTTCACCAGTTTTTGCACTCGATATACCGAATGACCATTCACAAGAATGCTCGCGTCGCCACCCCCCTGTGCTACAGGCAGATGAACCCCATTCGGTGCGGAGACGTTCCACCGACTGCCATCCCATTGATTGTCCAGTCCCAAGTGTTTGAGAACCTGCATCACATACCAAATAGGCATATAGGTGGTTCCATTGAGACTGAAGGATGATACTTGGGCAAAATCCTTGCCGCCAACGCGAATTTCTTTGTGACCGAATAGGACAGACCCGCTCTGGTGTACCGGATGAAGGTGTATCTGAACTGGAAATGTCTGATCCACGTGGGGTGTTTGGGCCGCCTGGGCAAGCGGTGCTTGCCACCCATACATCCCAACAAGGCCGACCATCAAGGTTGCTACACTCACTCGCTTCCAATAAGACGTAACATGTTTGTCCATAGCAACCTCTCCCACATTTCGATGGTCTGAATCGGGTCAGCAGACGAAACAGGGAGCCCCTCTGGCCCCCTGGCGCAAAACTGCGTTGCATCCGGCGTGAATTTTCGCGCGAATGGCAACTCGGCTACCTTAGATGCCTGCCTCTGATGAGCAGTTCACCCGTAGGCCCGTGGCTTTGCGTCCCAACATTTCTGCTGGTTTGCCCTGAGCAAGCGAATATAAGAACGAACCTGTCGATTTTCAACTTTCCCTGTCGAATCTAGTAAAATTCTAGCAATCTTTTTGAGACAAGTCAATGAATATGTTCAGACGTAGAAAACCGTTCACACCTCTCAATACAATTGTGAGTTATTGTAATATTTCTGATTGATATCGCTTACATAAAGATTTATAATTCTATTGCCATAGAGATCCTCCAGACCACTTCATCAGCAGTTCAGACATACTTTACAGCTTGTTTACACCACATCGTACCTACTAAAAGGAGGACACCACACCGCATGGAACATCATGGCTTTAAAAAAGAACTCGGCCTATTGGACCTCACCATGATCTCTCTCGGCGGCATCATTGGTTCCGGATGGCTGTTTGGGTCTCTCTACGCCGCCCAAATTGCTGGACCTGCAGCAACGATTTCGTGGGTAATTGGCGGATTTGCCGTACTGATGATTGGTTTTGTGTATGCGGAGTTGGGGGCCATGCTACCCGAATCGGGCGCAATTGTCCGGTATCCCCATCTCAGTCATGGTCAACTCACCGGTTTCATCATGGGATGGGCAGCCTGGATTGCATACGCCTCCGTCCCCGCCGTAGAAGCCGAGGGCGTCATGCAATACGCTTCCCACTGGTTTCCGGCACTGTGGAACCCTAAGACCAGCCTGTTAACCGGTTTGGGTCTATTGGTTGCCGCTTTACTGATGTTCGCCTTTTTCCTTATCAACTACGCAGGAGTTCGGTTTTTCGCTCGCATCAATACCACGGTGACCCTCATTAAGTTCATCATGCCTTTGGCCACCATCATTATTTTCTTGTTTGTTGGGCTACACTGGAGCAACTTGAGTCATGTAGGGGGTTTTGCTCCGGACGGCAGTTCAGGAATCCTGACCGCTGTTGCCACCTCCGGTGTTATTTTTGCTTACTTAGGATTCCGGCAAGCGTTGGATCTGGCCGCTGAAGCCCGCAATCCTCAGCGGGACATCCCCCTCGCTCTGATTTACTCCATTACCATTGGCATTGTTCTGTATGTGCTGTTACAGTTGGTTTTCATCGCCGGCGTTCCCGCGACAAGTTTGGCCAAGGGATGGGCCAATGTCAATTTTAGTGCTCCGTTTGCCGAATTGGCTGCCAGTCTAAGCCTAGGGTGGTTTGCTATTCTGTTGTATGCAGACGCCATCCTCTCCCCCGCTGGAACTGGCAATGTGTATACGGCTTCCACAACACGGGTGCTGTACGCTCTGGCCAGAAACCGCTATTTCCCGAAAGCACTCGCCAAGGTGGACCAAAAAACTGGCATTCCGGTAATTTCCTTGGTGGTGGCGTTCATTTTAGGTCTTATTTTCCTATTGCCCTTCCCATCCTGGCAGTCCTTGGTCGGGCTCGTTTCCTCGGCCACCGTTTTCACCTACATCATTGGTCCCGTATCCCTGGCGGTATTTCGCAAAACCGCTCCCAAGGGAAGACGGCCCTTTCGACTGTCCGGAGCAGGCCTCATTGGACCTGTCGCCTATGTCATTGGTTCTTTGATTGTCTACTGGACCGGCTGGAAAATCGATTCTAAACTACTGATTGCCATCCTGATAGGCATAGTGCTCTACGTCATCTTTTCCTTGGCCATGCCTGAACAAATTCAGCGCCCCACTGCCCAGGCCGTGAAAAGTGGCATGTGGATGGTTGTATACTTGATTGCAATGCTGGCTCTTTCCTACTTGGGGTCCTCACAACTGGGTGGGCTCAAGAATGTGATTCCATATCCTTGGGATATGGTGGTGGTCATCATCCTATCTTTGATATTCTACTATTGGGGAGTGGCCAGTGGTTACCATACTCCTGACCTGGATGAGGCTTTGGCGGAACACGCCAACGCAAACCTGAAAGAAGGAGAGCTTTCCCCTTCAGTGGAGGACAGCCCTTCCCTTTAAAAAATACGTGTCTGAAACCTACATGGCCCAGAGGCCATGACTAGACTTTTGGTCCTTTCGGACAATCTTTCGGACAATCTTTGTAAACAGTGACTCTGCAATGGTCTGTGTGGCGCTCTATGGTAGGCGGTCCGGTTACTCCGGGCCGCTATGTTTTTGCTAGCGGTTGTCCGGAAAGGGGTCAGCACTCCCCCGTGCATTCCCTTGTCCTCCAAAATGCTCCTTCACGGTCCGAAAACAGCCCTAACCCGTCACTCGTTCACCAAAGGCGAACTTGCCATTCCAGTAAGGTCCAAACAGGTTGAAAGCATCCAATCCATGTGTGGTGAAGGCCACCACCTGGTCACTCCCCAGGTAAATGCCCACAAAACTCACTTGTGAGGGAGAATCGTTGAGGTTGAAGAACACCAAGTCCCCCCTTTGCAGTTGTGATACATCGGAAATGCGGGCTCCCACTGCCGCCTGTTGGGCGATGGTGCGGGGCAAAGAAATTCCAACTTTAGCATAAACGTACTGGACGAAGCTTGAAGCGTCCCAGTGCTGACTGGGAGGGCTCTGCAAAACTTGCTCGGCTGCTTGATAAACTTTCTCCTGGTTGGGATTCGTAACAGGTTGCGAGGGTAAAATAGTCACCAGCACGTTAGAACCGTTGCCCAAATTCACACCTCCAGACAGCTCCGTTGTGCCCGAGTTCGTTTGAGCTGGAGTTGAAGGCACCTGAACTTG
>DAHWFY010000138.1 GCA_027336365.1 Bacillota bacterium
GGAGATTGCCCTCTTGGAATTAGCAACTTGGGAACCCACTCGGACAGACGAGATGACCCCATCGGCCATCGAATCTGCGGCCGCGAGGGAACCGAGAAGGCAGTCCACTGCTGCTATTCCGGTCCAGCCTCCAATGAGGAGAGAGAAATTGGAATCTGCTCAGTCGCCCCTTCCTGAACCTCGTCCGCAGATATCAAATCGCAAAAAGCAGGTGCTTAAGGAACTTCAGAACCAGGCAAATTCTGCTTTGTTAAGTCTGTTGCTGCAGCGCTGGGAACGGGTGCTGAGTGAGGTTCAGGAGGTGCGCAGTCAGGCGTATGGCTGGTTGAAAACAGGAACTCCAGTGTTGGTGACTGAAGAGGTGGCTGTGTTGGCTTTTGCTTTTCAACCCCAGCGCAATGCAGTGATGAAGCCAATGGAACGGGCGGCGATTGAACAGGGGCTATCGGTGGTGATGGGGCGACCACTGCAGATTTTAGCACTGTTGCGGACAGACTGGGAGCAATTTTGTGCCAACGCAGATGGGATTGGCCAACCGCCGGGCATGCGTCTAGAACACGGTACTTTCTCCGTGGGGGAGACTGTCAGTAGGGAAAGTGGAGAAAAAGCAAATACAAACGACTTGGTGAGCCGTGCCATAAATTTGTTTGGCCGCCAGGTTGTAGAAGTGCGGGAGGATTAGAACTGTGAAAAACATGAATCAACTGATACAACAGGCGAAAAAAATGCAGGAAGAGATGCTCAAGGCTCAGGCTGCGCTAGCGGAGCAAAGGGTGGAAGGAACGGCTGGTGGCGGCATGGTAAAGGTTATGCTGGATGGGCATAAATCGATTCAGTCTGTCACCATTGACCCGTCTGTGGTGCAACCGGATGATGTAGAAATATTACAGGATCTGATTGTGGCCGCACTTCAGGATGCACAACAACAGGCAGACGCCTTGGCGGAGTCTTCCATGAGCAAGTACACCCGGGGCATGAATATGCCGGGTCTGTTTTGACCATGTGGGGATATCCGGAGCCGGTGACTCACTTGATTGAGCAGTTTATGAAATTGCCAGGTGTGGGTCCAAAGACGGCTCAACGTCTGGCATTTCATGTGTTGGGAATGCCATCTCAGGATGTGACAGAATTTTCTCGTGCGTTGTTAGACGTGCGGGACAAACTGAGGGAGTGCAGTATCTGCTGCAATGTAACCGATATGGACCCTTGTTCAATTTGTCGAGACATTTCTCGAGATGACCGTACTCTGTGTGTTGTTCAAGATGCCAAAGATGTGGCTGCCATGGAGAAGACCCACGAGTACCACGGGAAGTACCATGTGTTGCATGGAGCTATTTCGCCCATGGAGGGAGTGGGTCCACAGGAGATCCGGATAAGGGAGTTGTTGCAGCGGCTTGGTAGCGCAGAGATCCAAGAGATTATCCTGGCTACCAATCCGACGGTGGAGGGGGAAGCGACAGCCATGTACATTGCTCGACTGGTGAAACCCTTCTCCGTGCAAGTCACTCGTATTGCCCACGGTCTCCCCGTTGGCGGGGATCTTGAATACGCTGATGAGGTCACGTTGGCTAAAGCCCTGGAGGGTAGACGGCAACTTTAAGGGGGTGTCCGCAACTCTTGTGGCCTGACGGTCACCACCAGGGAGCATTTTGGACTAGCCTCCTCGAACTGTTTGGGTCTTGTCTTATTTTAATCAGTAAATACAGTGGAAATACAGTGGTGTGGATTTACATCCCCTGTGGGTGCCATTATCAGCGGCATGAGGGTCTAACCCCTTTTAGACACACTTTTAGTCATAATCTCCCCCTCTCTTGTCTATAATCTAGCAACCCCGTGACAAGGGAGGAGATACTCTTGGACAACCATATCGTGGTATCTGCGCAGTCTCGGTCTTCTCGGAACAACCCACAGCATCCCTCCACCCCTCCGCATCCTACGTCATCTGGGCTGGAGGTGCGAACAAATGTGGAGGCTTTTTTGACCGAATTAAAGTTATCCAAGCGAGAATTGGACATTGCCCGCAACCAATTTGAGGTGGTGACAGAGCCCTTGCTCGTGGACCATGTGGTTTTTCGTTTAGGAGCCGCAGAGCGCCATTTTAACTACATGTTTCAACTGGCACGGCGTATGAACATTGGCATCAACGGGCTGAACAGCGATTGGTACAGTGGGGAATGAGAGATGGACAGGGATAGACCGTCATGCCGCTGTTAGCGGCACCAGCAAGGAGTGTAAATCCGCGCAACTGTATTTACTGGGATGGGTCTCGCGTTCTTGGACGGATCAAAAAAGCAGTGGGAAGGAGGGGTTACGATGAACTCTATGCACCTTGCCCTCTGGACGGGGATAGCTCTGGTGGGGCTGATTGCCCTGTCACAGGTGGCTCGTTACCCTAAGCAAGTTTTTTGGCGCTTTGCCAAGGCTGCGGCTCTAGGTTGTCTGTTTATACTGGCAGTCAACTGGGTGGGTGGATATTTTCACTACCATTTACCCTTTAATCCTTATACGGCCTTGGTAGCTGGTTTTCTTGGGTTGCCGGGGATGGCGGCTTTAGTGACGCTCCATCTATGGTTTCCATAAATCGGCAACCTTAACGAAACCGAGTGGCGGTATGGGTGGACTGAACTCGGTGGGCGAAGCGGGCCAGTCGCTGTCCCAGCCACGGCACTTGTATTAACTCCTCGGATGTTACGGCTCGCAATCGGAGTGCCACGGTTAAATAGACCAGTCCACCCAGACCGACTGCCAACAGCACCTGTAGGGCAGCCACCGCATCCGGCGATGCGAAAAAGGGATGGAGCAGGTGGTATCCGACGAAACTCCCTGCCCACAGAGCCAATAACAAAGGCAGGCTTGCCACTAGAAATGGAGCGGAGAGCCGCCAGACAGAGAAGTGTACGCCACCATATTTGCGCACCGCTAACACATTTAGGGTAGAAGAAAGGATATAACCCAAGGTGGTGGCGATGGCGGCACCAATGATATGAAAGAAAGGAATCAACGCCAGATTGAAAATTAAGTGAATGAATACACCAATAAACATGTTTCGTACAGGTCGGTACAACTGACCTAATCCCTGTAGAATGTAAGTTGTTAACAGTTCCAAGCTGCTGAAGATGCTCATGAAAGAAACGCTTGAAATAATCACAGCCCCTTCGTTGGAACCAAATAGGAACTGATCCAGCGGTCGACCGAGAATCAGTAGGGTGGCGGCTACGGGCACAGTCATCAGCATCATGGATCTCAGCGTGCCGGTGACGTGGGATTGAATGGCACGCTGATTTTGCATGGCCTTCGCTTGGGAGACAGCAGGCAACAAAGAGGCACCAATGGCCATGGCGAAGGCCAAGGGCAGTTGAATCAGTTGCATGGCTTGGCGAGATAGGATACCGTATGCGGCGGTGGCCTTGTCGAAACTGTAACCAACCCAAGTTAGCAGGTTGGTGACCGTCAAAGAGTCGATAAGATTGGCAATAGGGACCACCAGGGCCCCCAGACTGATGGGAAGTGCAACGACAAACATCAACCGCAGCATCTTTCTTGCAGACATGCTTGGACGGCGCGGTGAAAAATGGGACTTAAAATCTCGTCGCAATGGCAAAACCGCTGCTGCCAGCACGATGAGGGCGGCGACACCGCCTACAAAGGCACCGAAAGTGGCAGCCGCCGCTCCGTCTGCCATGCTGCCGCCATGTCGCATGACGAGATAGGCTCCGAGAACAATGGCAATGACGCGGACAAACTGTTCCACCGCTTGGGAGTATGCAGAGGCCTCCATAGCTTGAAATCCTTGCAGATACCCACGCAAACTGCTCAATGCGGGGACTATCAACAGAGAAAAGGATAAGGCACGAATGGACAGAGTGATGGCCGCCACCGCGTCTGCCGATTCTCGGATGGCTACCAGGCGGCTGTACCAAGGGGCTCCCACCCACATCACGACAAATAAAACAATTCCCAGCAACGTGACTAGGCGTAGAGTTAAACGGTACATCTGCTCCACGTCGGTGTACCGCCGAGTGGCTAAACGTTCTGACACCAGTTTCCCCATAGCGGTGGGGAACCCACTGGTGGAAATTTGCAGGAGAATGACGTACAGGGAATAAGCATTTGCGTAGATACCCATGCCTTCGTTGTGGATCAGTCGAGTCAGAGGGAAGATGTACACCAGTCCGAGCAGCTTTGCCACGGTGACCATGGCCACCATTACGGAAGCTCCCCGCACAAGATTGCCGCTCTTCGTATGTTTCACCTCCAACCATTAAGCAACAGCATTATAGCACAGCCCCTGGCCTCACCGTCCGGGTGGCAGGGGACCTGCAACACACCCAAGCACCCGTCATAAGGTGTAGGGATTTGGGGGCACCTGCAAAATCACGGCGACAGATGTACCCACTCACGGATCTATCTTGGAATTCTGGCAAATCCGGTGGCGGCTGACTCCGATGTACCGTAATGTATTGACAACAACACCGCTTACGTAGGAGGCATTCTATTAATCTTGATGGAAATCCATCAGATCTGGATGGATGCATAAGTTCTACTGAAAAGTGCCATACTGAACGTATGACCGAGAGTCAGGTTGGTGATTGAATTGGCAGGGTTAGAAGTACAGGTGGTGAAGTCCTCTTCAGACAATGATTCGCCGTCGTCTGAGTGCATTGTCTGCGGTCGTCAAATGAACGTGGGGCTGAAAATCTGTGGACAATTTATCTGTAGTGACTGTGAGCAGGAGATTGTTCATACCGAAGTTTCAGATCCGCGCTATCTTTATTTCATTCAGTGCATGAAGCAGATATGGCTGGCGGCGCTATCCTAACCGCCAGGGTCTATTCAGTCAATGCAATTGCGTGGATTTATCTCCCCTGTTGGTGCCGCTAACAGCGGCATGAGGGTTTTGCCGTATAATTTCCCTCTCGTTCGTTGAAACGGTATGATAAGCACAGTTCCGGCGTCTGTGGAGGTTTTGCTTTTTTCATCTGTTCCCAGCCGGTTCAAACAACATTGCGAGTGGATACCGTTGGATCAAACCCCGATTCTTGCTGCCTTGCAACGAATAGTACAAACAAATCGACTGCCTCTGCATGTGCCTGGTCATCGTCAGGGGCGCGGATTACCTGAGGACTTGGGGAGATGGCTGGGACCTGCTGCCAAATTGGACTTGACGGAACTTCCGGGTCTCGATAATCTACATCATCCAGAGGGGTGCATTTTGGCTTCTCAGCGCTTGGCAGCCGCTCATTACGGGGCTGAGGAAACCCTGTACAGTGTCAATGGGTCGACGGCTGGAGTCATGGCGGCTATCATGGCAACTGCTCAAGGGAAGCAGGTGGTTATGGCTGTCCCCTTTCACGAGAGTGCTTGGCGAGGGCTGGTTATGGCCGATGCCAGCCCCGTCTTTTTACCGGGCACTTTTGATCTAGACTGTCTGGAGTGGCTACCACCTACTCCAGACAGTCTAGACAGTCTGTTGGCCCGATTAAACGGCATGGGAACTGAAGTTGCCGCAGTGTATGTGACTTCTCCTACATACACCGGTATTGTCGCTCCTGTGGCTCGTTATGCGGAAATTGCTCACCGATATGGTGCAACTCTGTTGGTGGATGAGGCTCACGGTGCTCATTTTGGCCTAATTGACCTGCTGCCACCTCACAGTGTGGCCTGTGGGGCGGACGTGGTGGTGCAGAGTGTTCACAAGATGTTGCCAGGGTTGACGCAGACAGCCTGGGTACACCGCCAGGGTGGGCGAGTGGAGGGTCCGGCTCTGGCGAACGCTTTGCGTTTGTTGCTGTCCACTAGTCCTTCCTACTTGCTGCTCGCCTCTCTAGACGCCGCGCAGGCCTGGTTGCGCACGAGTGGCGCAAAGCAGGCTGGCTGGGCGATGGTCGCAACGGAAACGTTGCGGGAAAAGGGGTTTGCAATCCCGGTCGGTTACCACCGAGACCCCTTGCGCCACTGGCTGCCCACTGGAAGCCTGGTTGCCAGCCGCATCCTTGCAAAAACGCTGGAAGTGTCTGGCGCATACGTGGAGTACGCCGATGCACAAGGGGTACTTAGTGTCTTCGGTCTGTTCACCACCGCTAGAGAGGTGGATGAGTACATTCGGATCATAGGTAAAGCCGGGTACGGTCTGTCCGGCTGTTGCCGCTCCTTGGGTGAAAAAAATGGCTTCGTGTCAGGGGGGCAGCTCCGGACGAATGGTTGGCGAGAACTGCAAGACCTTTCCCTGGCTCCCAAATTGGCGCTGCGACCCCGGCAGGTGTGGCAGAGTCGGCATGAGTGGATGAATCCCATGCAGGCAGTGGGACGGATTGCGGGCGAAGCGATTGTCCCATATCCTCCAGGTGTTCCCTTGGTCTATCCCGGGCAGGTGTTGACGGAAGCGGTGTGCAAAGCTCTGAACAGGGTGCGCCAGGACGGTTATGACGTGCAAGGGATTGACAGTCGGGGGCAGGTGGCCGTGGTTGCGGGAGAGTGACCCGCAGATTCACCTGCAGGCGAGATGAGGGGAGGAAGAACCCATTGTTTATTACCTTTGAAGGTTTGGACGGTGCGGGGAAGAGTACACAAATTCAACGGTTGCGCATACGTTTGGAACAAGCAAGGTATTCGGTGGTATGGACTCGCGAACCCGGGGGCACGCCCTTGGGAGACCAAGTACGCAACTTGTTGCTCAACCCCTTGGGTGGACCGGTATCGGCCAAAGCGGAGGCGTTGTTGTATGCCGCTTCACGGGCTCAATTGGTGGAACAGGTTATCCAACCCGCATTGTCACGGGGAAGCATCGTTCTGTGTGACCGCTTTGTCGATGCCAGTATTGCCTACCAAGGAGCCGGACTGGGTCTGGGCACCACCGAAGTGGAGGAATTGAACCGCTGGGTAGCGGGGGGGATTGTGCCTCGATTGACCCTTTTATTTGACCTGCCTGTGCAGGTGAGTCGGCAAAGGGTGCGGCAAAGTCGAGGAGATGCCGCACTAGATCGCATTGAACAACGGGACATCGCATATTTCGAACGGGTTCGTTTGGAGTTTCTAAAATTGGCTGAGCGACATCCACAGCGCATCCATGTGGTGGACGCAACTCGGGATGTGGAGGTCTTGGAACAGGAGATCTGGCGGTTGATAGAGAATTGGTTACCGTAAATCTGCATAAGGGTGGTGGACCGGATGAAGATGGTTGTGGCCATTGTGCAAGACAAGGACAGCCCCCGTTTAGCTCGCAACCTGGTAAAGGCAGAAATTCGTGCGACGAAGTTGGCCAGTACCGGAGGATTCCTGCACGCGGGCAACACCACCTTCCTGATTGGAACTCAGGAGGAAAGGGTGCAGGAGGTTTTAGACATCATTCAAAACAGTTGTCGATCTCGGGAGCAGGTGGTCACCCCGATGTCTCCCATGGGCAGCCAGCTCGAGTCTTACGTTCCCTACCCAGTCAGTGTGCAAGTGGGTGGGGCCACCGTTTTCGTTCTGGATGTGGAACGATTTGAACAGTTCTAACTCTCATCGGCGTGCCTTATTATTTGAGAGCAGTTCTGCTCCCATTCAACTGCAGGACTTTTCCACATGGCCCGTGCAGTCCCCAGGACTGGCCGCTTTACATCGCCAGTTGCAGAGCGGACAAGTACCCCATGCGCTGCTGTTTGTTGGCTCTGCTCAGCAAACTTCCCGTTTGGCCGATTTTGTTGCTCAACTTTTGCTCTGTCAAGGGACACCTGCTCCCTGCGGAAATTGCGAAGGGTGTCAGCAGTTTGTCCATGGGAACCACCCCGACTTTGAACAAGTTGGTGGAGACGGGACAGTAAAAGCGGAACTGGTAGAGGTCTTGCA
>DAHWFY010000139.1 GCA_027336365.1 Bacillota bacterium
GCCCAGGGAGTCTCCACTTCCACGCTGATTTCGGATCTGGAGGCGGCCCAACAGTCTAATCTGAGTCAACTCGTGAGCGGGGGTAAAATCACGAGCATCCAAGAGCAGCAGATGCTATCCCGAGTGGACACTCAAGTGAGCCACTTTGTGAACGACACGCAACCCAAGCCGCCAGGCCTTAGTACGGGTGGCATGAAAGGACCTGTGGGGGCTAGAGGGCTTGGAATGCCTGGAGGACCTATTGGCATGTTGACAACGGCTGCGAAGGTACTCAATGTGAGTACTTCCACACTGCAGTCTGACTTGAAATCTGGTAAAACGTTGGCCCAAATTGCCTCTTCCCAGGGAGTCTCCGTTTCCACGCTGATTTCGGATCTGGAGGCGGTCCAACAGTCCCAGATAGACTCACAGGTGAGAAATTTCGTGAATGGCACCTTACCCAGGGGGTAGACCACGTTGGAAATCGGAATCTTCCTGATGGGGCTAAGAACTCGGGTATTTTACAATGAGAGTTCTTAGGGCAGCACCCCTCTAATGGATGATACAACTATCAGTCTCCCAAAGGAGGCTGGTAGTTGTTGTGCGTTCGGCGTGAGCGACACGACACGGTGACAAGCTCAAGCCATAACTCTGCACCTCTCCATGGATTTATCCCTTAACATTACCCATATCTCGAAAGAATGGTCCCATGAACACAATTCCCTTGATGCTCATCTGGGGATATGGCAGGTAGACATGACAAATCCGGCAATGGATCTCACTAGGGGCCATTGCCGGCATGACAATAAAATGAGTAAGAGTCAGACTGTTCAAATTATATTACACAGGAATTGTGCGTTTCAGCACTGTTCCGTACATGATGGCGGAGATGAGAGCCAGGATACCGGTGACAACAAGTGCAATGGTGAATCCTCCGAATGAGGCCGCAAGGACACCGGTGACAATGGGAGCGAGTGCTCCTCCAAGGAATCCACCAAAGTTTTGGATGCTGCCAATGGAGGCGATGAAGGTGCTCGATTCCACCACGTCCATTGCCAATGTCCAGATGGGTGCGGAGCACAGGCTGTAGGTGAACATGCCAAGGGTTAAGAGCGTCACAGCGAGTCCTGGGTTGTGTACAAAGGCGGTTATCAAGAGGGCCACCGCCGTAAGAAGGGCCCCGAGAGCTATGGTGTACCTTCTGCCATTGAGGCGACTCATTCCTCTTGCAATCAACCAGTCGGAAATTTTACCCCCCAATAAAACCCCCAGTGTTCCAGCAATGAAGGGCAAAGAGGCATAAAAGCCAGTCTTGGAAATCGAAAAGTGTTGTGACTTCTCCAGGTAAGTGGGCAACCAAGCGATGTAGAACCAGAACAGGTATTGTAAGGCGAAATCACCAATAATCATGGCCCAGGTAGGTAGATACTTAAACAACTGAATCCACTGTGCCCAGGTAACCTTGGCTTCGGCTTGTTTACTCTCACTTTTCACAGAATTTAATGCGGCAGAACGGATGTACTGTAGTTCTTCTTGACTCAACCATTTGTGTCGATGAGGCTCTTTGTAAAGAATTCCCCAGCCAATCAGTACGAGAAACCCAATGGAACCAATAATGACAAACATCGCTGGCCAGCCAAACGCCAGCATCAGTGCGGTGGATAGAGGAGCTGAGATTGCCAGTCCCACTTGAGTTCCCGCGATGAAGATGCTTGTGGCGAAACCCCTTTCATGTTCGGGAAACCAGGCGTTCGTCGCCTTGATGGCTGCGGGAAACATGGCGGATTCACCCACTCCGAGCAACACTCGGGCTATAATGAAGGAAGTCATGGTTCTCATGAATCCTGTGGCCACGGACACAATGGACCAGAATCCGACTGCAATGGACATCATTACCTTGGTGCCGAAGCGATCTACGGCCCAACCGGAGGGCAGGTTCATAATGGCGTAGGGCCAAACGAAGGATGAGAGGATAACTCCCATTTCGGCCGAATTCATGTGAAGATCTTTCATAATGAGAGGAGCTGAGACGGATAAATTCCCCCGGTCCAGATAATTGACAATGGAGAGTAAGGTCAGAACAGCAACGATAACCCACCGTACATTCTTGGCACGTGGGCGCCGGAGGATGTCGACAGCGCCGACTTCTACTCCTGGCGACATGTTTTCCATCGGGATCACTCCTTTAAACTGGAATGTAGGACACGTGATTTTAAGCAGAGAGACAAACAATTCTTTTCGGTGTGTAGTGCTTAATTCAATCTGTTCATTTTCATGGTGTCATCCCTCCTTCTGTCGGATCACTGAGATGATTTCTCACTATGGTCTGACCACATTTATTATGAAATCGCATACGATAAACAGCAAGCTCTTAAAAAGAAGTAAAATCGGTTGTTTTTTGCGATTTTTATTAGTTGATGTGTATTCACCGTTTGATTTTGGCGTTTTTCTTTAGTTTTCTTTATTATATGACACGTTGACACAGAATAAAGTCGATGTATGATAAACATAAATCGCAGTGGTCTGACCACTGCTGGGGAGCCTGATAGATTGACAAATAGGAAATCCGTTGCTGCCACCACGTCTGAGCGCATTAAAGATTTCATTAAGAAGGGAGAGATTGAGGCTGATGGCAAACTCCCAAATGAACGAGATTTGGCGCAAATTCTCCAGGTGAGTCGCTCCTCGATTCGGGAGGCCCTTCGTCTGTTGGCAACGGAAGGAGTCCTTGAAATCAGACCGATGAAGGGGTCTTACGTGATTTCCCAGGAGGATTACGATGCAAGTCGTTTTGTTGCCTGGTACAACCGGTACAAGCCGGAAATTTTTCATCTGATTGAAACCAGACTTGCTCTTGAACCCATGGCGGCAGCTCTGGCGGCGGAGCGAGCAACTGAGGAACAGATTGAGCGGATGGAAAGGTGTCATGAAGAATTTACTCAGTACATCATGGAAAACAACGTTTTAAAGATTGCATTGGGGGACGAGAGCTTTCATGACCTCATTTTTGCTGCAGCGCACAATCCATTGCTGGAAAACCTGCACGGTATTATCAGGCATATGCTCACAGACTATCGGAAAAAGGTGTTTTCAATTCCCATGGAGGCCATGAAGGCCGTCAGCCAGCACGACGAAATTTTGCGCTGTATTCGTGAGCACAATCCGGAGGCAGCAAGAGAAAACATGATTCAACATCTATTGATTTCGAAGCGTGGATTGCTTAAGACAGTGGAACCGGAATGGGTAGAAGTGAAAACAGATGAATGAAGCGGGTGTCTGCATGAAGAAGATTCTTAACGATGCTCACCAATTTGTCGATGAATCGTTGGATGGTATTCTCTTGGCACATTCCGATGTGTTGCACAGAGTGGAGGGAGACCCTCGCGCCATTGTTCGCCAGGATGCCCCCGTCCAAGGGAAGGTGGCGATTGCAACTGGTGGAGGATATGGGCACTTGCCTACCTTTCTTGGCTATGTTGGTCAGGGATTAGTGGATGGGGCGTGTGTCGGGAATGTCTTTAGTTCACCCAGTGCCGATGCGATGTTGGCAGTGACGAGAGCGATTGATGGGGGATCTGGGGTGCTCTATCTTTACGGAAATTACTTTGGCGACAGCATGAATTTTGACCTTGCTGCGGAAATGGCCGCAGATGAGGGGATTCAAGTGGAAACCGTCCGTGTGGCGGATGATGTTGCTTCGGCTTCATTGGCTGAAAGGCAGAAACGGCGAGGTGTCGCTGGAATTTTCTATGGTTATAAAATTGCCGGAGCCTGTGCAGACACAGGGGCTTCTTTGGCGGAGGTGAAGGAGACCACAGAGTTGGCTCTAAACAACGTGCGCACAATGGGAATGGGCTTTTCTCCTTGTACCATTCCCGCCTCAGGTAAGCCAACTTTCGATATTGCTGAGGACGAAATTGAAATCGGCATTGGCATCCACGGAGAACCGGGAATTGCAAGGCAAAAGACCGGAACCGCGAAGGAACTGGTGGCACAACTTTTAACCCCGTTGGTTGAGGAGCTCGAATTGTCTGCGGAAGACGAGGTTTCGGTTCTTGTCAACGGGATGGGCAGCACCCCGTTGGAAGAGCTGTATATCGCGTACAGAGAGGTCCACCAGTGGCTGTTCGACAAAAAAATTCACGTGGATAGACCCTTTGTGGGCGCGTATGCCACATCTCTTGAAATGGCTGGATTCTCTTTGTCTATTTTCAAATTGAATGATAGCTTCAAGAAATATCTCCATGCTCCCGCTCGGACTCCCTTTGTAAAGCTGTAGTTGGAACGGTTCTCCTACGTCTTTCAAGCACACTGAAAGGAGCGATGCAAGTGTCCAATGCAACACGAGCAATTAAAGAGTGGGCTAGAACCGCAAAGGACGAGTTCAATCAACTGGATGGAGTGCAAGGAGACGGGGACCTCGGGGTGACGGTGGAGTTGATGGCTGAAGCGTTGGATAAGGCTGCGGAGCAAACCACGGATTTGAAAACTTGGCTCATGGTTGGTGGGGCTCTCGTTCGTCGTCAAGCGCCTTCCACCATGGGGGTGCTCCTCTCGTTCGCTCTCAATGCGGCGGGACGATTCTTACCGGAAGGAGCGGAGTCCTCTGCGGAGACGTGGGGGGTTATCCAACAGCAGATGATAGAGGAAATAAAGAAGCGAGGAGGGGCGGAACTGGGGGATCGAACCGTGCTGGATGCCTTCATCCCTGCCTCTGCAGCATATCGCCAGCACATTTTGGCGGGGGATTCCCTTCCATTGGCGCTGGAAAAGGCGACACTGGCGGCCCGGGAGGGCGCGGAGTCTACCAAAAGTATCCTGCCGAAAACGGGTCGATCCCGTTGGGTGGGGGACCGGGTCATTGGCGAGGTGGACGGTGGAGCCTGGCTCTGCTACAAGGTCTATCAGACTTTGAGCCACTTCTTCACATCACCATGATGGGCGAGTGTAGATATTTTGAGGAGGACAAGATATGGATACTTCTTGGTTAAAGGGGATTATTGCAACCACCATCACTCCGTTTCTCGCAAATGAAGAAGTGGATGAGGACGCTTTTTTGGAGGAAGTCCGATATGTGCTGAAAAGCGGTGTGAACGGGTTGAGTGTTGGCGGCTCGACAGGTGAAGGTGCGGTGCTGTCGGATGAAGAGGTGACCCGTCTGTGTGAATTAGCTGTCCGTGAGGTGCATGGCAAGGTTCCTGTAGTGGCGGGTATCATTCGCAATTCGACGCGAGCCGCGGTGCAAACGGCAATGAGAGTTAAAGAAACGGGGGTGGTTGCCCTGATGGTGACCCCCATCCACTACCATGTCAACGTGCCAAGCGATGCTGGAAACTATGAGTTCTACCAAAAAATAGGTGAGGCAATTCAATTGCCCATCATCATCTACAATGTGGTGCCGCAAAATATCATCACTCCTGACATGCTTGTAAAATTGTCGGGAATTCCTCAAGTGATTGGTATTAAGCAAAGCGGTGGAGATGTTCATAAACTGGCAGAGATGGTGGAACGGTGTGGTGATCAGGTGGTCATTATGAGCGCTATTGATGATCTGTTATACCCCACCTATTTAATGGGAGCAAAAGGCTCCATTGTTGCCCTGTCCGCAATTGCTCCAGGTCTTTGCTCACAGCAGTGGCAGGCCTTTGCCAGCGGAGATTATAAAACCGCAGAGGAGTTGCATCGGAAATTGTTGCCCATTTGTCTCGCAGTGCAGGGACCTAATTTTCCCGGCAAGGTCAAGGAAGCTATTCGTTTGCAGGGACGGCCTGCAGGTATCCCGCGTAGCCCCGTACAAGGAACTACGGAAGAGGAAAGTCTGGCTATTCGCTATGCGCTGCACCATGCCGGGCTATTGATGAAGTGAGGGCTATGGAAGGGTTGTCAATATCAGGGGCGGAGAGGAGAAATTCATGTGAAATTAGAGGTATCTGGGATCATTCCTCCCATGGTTACACCGTTTACGTGGGACACGGAGGAATTGGATGAGAAAGCCATTCGTGAAGAAACAGAGTACTTGATTCAAAGCGGATGTCATGGTTTGTGCATCGGGGGTAGCACGGGGGAAGGAGCTGGGCTATCCGAGCAAGAAGTTTATATTTTGTGCAAAGTTGTGGTAGAGCAGGCAAAGGATCGCGTTTCAATCATTGGCGGTATTATTGCTGACACCACCAGGGAGGCAATCCGGAAATCGCAGGCTGCCAAAGAAGCTGGGGTGTCCTCTTTACAGATTACCCCACCCCACTATCTGTGGACACCAAGCACCGCTGGGTTAACTCGCTATTACCAAGAAATTGGCGACGCCGTTCGTTTGCCCATTCTGATTTATAACGTGGTACCCTGGGTGAATATTGATGTGCACACCATGAAGGAAATCGCTCAAGTAGAGTGGGTGGCGGGAATCAAGCAGAGCGGTGGGGACATGCACAAAGTTGCGGACATGGTGTCTGAACTGCATGATAGAATGACGGTTCTAACCGCTGTGGACGATCTTTTATATCCCTCATTTTGTCTGGGTGTGGATGGCGCGATTTCTTGTTTGTTGGCGGTGTTTCCGGAGACCACTTTGAACATGTGGAACAAGGTTCAAGCGGGCGACTTTGCCGGGGCCAAGGCGCTGCATGACAGGTTGTTGCCGGTTTGGCGAGTCATTGAAGGCCCGGATATGCCTTTCTTGGCAAAGACAGCGATTGAGTGGATGGGGCGCAGGGTAGGTCCAGCCCGCAGTCCAATCATGGCACCGACAGAACAAAAACAGACTGAAATTCGGGATCGACTGGTGGAAGCCGGTTTTTCCGTGGTGAACGAATTGCCCGCGCATTTCCTTTCCTAAATGCGCGGCGCTAAGAAGGATGCAAGCGGGTGCTCTTTGGTGTGGTACAGGGGGGTGCGTGCGCTCAGGGTGGTGAACATCTCGGTTGTCGTTGAGATTTTTAAGTGAACTCGTTCAACTAAAGTTGAACATCGAGACTTCGGTGGGGGTAGACTCCCCCCACCGAAGCAAGGTACGGAGTTCCACTCCCATTTGTAGAAGTGGGAGTCTCACATATGGATCAAGGGGGAGAACGGGATGGATACACAAAATTGGATTGGTGGAGAATGGACAACTCCGGGCGGCTCTGCGGTCCCCGTGTACAGTCCTTCCAACTTGCAAGAGCAAATGGGGGTGCTGCACCTGTCGAACCCCGCTGACATGCGCCAGGCCGGTGCAGCAGCTCGCCAGGCCTTGCCCAGGTGGGCGGACACGCATCTGCCAGTCCGCGGCGAGGTTTTGTTCAAAATGGCCAATTTGTTGGAGCAGCAGGTGGAAGACGTGGCTCTTGTGGCCAGCCTGGAGATGGGCAAACCCATTTCCGAAATGAAGGGTGAGGTCCTGCGGGGAGTGAATCTGTTGCGCTACTATGCCGCGGAAGGAGTGCGGGCCATTGGCGCGGTGATTCCCCACAGTCAAGACAAGGTGCTCCAGTACACGAGGCGGATTCCCTTGGGAGTAGTGGGGGTGATTACCCCCTGGAACTTCCCGGTGGCCATTCCGGTGTGGAAAATTGCCCCCGCCCTGATTTGCGGCAACACGGTGGTGTGGAAGCCGGCGGAAATCGCCTCTCTGACGGCCACCCGGTTGGTGCAGGTGTTTGCCCAGGCAGGACTGCCCGGCGGGGTGCTCAATCTGGTGGTGGGCAAGGGGGCAGCAATTGGCAACACCCTGCTGGATGAGGTCCAATTGGACGCCGTTAGC
>DAHWFY010000013.1 GCA_027336365.1 Bacillota bacterium
AGGGTAGAGCCCAGCTTCATCATGCCATCAGAACTTTAAAATTGCAGGGTATAACAATACTGCTGGCGACTCACGATATGGCGGAAGCGGAGACGTTGTGTGATCGCCTTGCCATCATGATCCACGGGAATATTGCTGTTGTGGGGACTCCAGCGCAGGTCACGGCAGTTGGAGATACAGAAACACGTATTATGATTCGGACTGTGAACGGCAGCCTGTTGTCTGAACGGAGTATCGGCAGTGCGCGATTCATCAAAGCATCTGAGGATTATGGGGAATGGATGTGCCGTGATGCGGCAACGTCGGTGATAGATCTATTAAGAAAAGTGCAGGAATTCGGTGATACGGTGGAGGATCTTCGTGTGGAAAGACCGTCGCTCGAAGAGAGGTTTCTTGAGTTGGTCGAAGGAGGGGAGCACGAATGAGTGCCTTTTCCAAGCATCTTTGGATACAGATAAAGATGGACGCACGCGAGCGAGGAATACTGCTGACATTTTACATCGTACCACTAATCTTCTTCATCGTAATGGGCGCGGTTTTTTCATCTATAAACCCCATAACAAAGGAAACCCTCATCGCCTCGATGAATATATTTGCCGTTACTATGGGTGCAGTATTGGGGATACCCACTCCACTCGTGAAGATGAGAGAATCGGGAGTGCTGCGTGCCTATCGGGTAAACGGAATACCCAATGATGCGGTCATACTGATACAGGGGATTAGTGCATTTTTTCATCTATTGTTGGTATCCATCATGATTGTCGTGACAGCACCATTGCTCTTTGGAGCGGGTTTGCCCCGGAGCTATCCCCTGTATTTTATCATTTTATTAATTTTTATCTTTACCAGCATTGCCGTGGGACTACTCATTGGCGTGACGGCACGCAGTCAATCCATGGCGACCATGCTGTCGCAGACAATATTTCTACCCTCACTATTGCTCAGCGGGATTATGTTTCCAATGTCCCTGTTGCCCAAGTTTCTCATGTGGCTAGGGCGCATTTTTCCAGCCACCTATGCGATGCTGTCCTTTTCTGGTCTATCCTATCATCTGGAACCAAATTACAGGGGTGATTTAGCCCTTGGTGTAATGGCATTTATTGGGGTGATTGCGACTGGAATAGCGATATGGGCGTTCAACAGGGCAGGAAAAGTTGAGTTGAGTTAATTGTGTTCGCAGTGCTAATTTCATATTCCTGGGAAAGCAAGTTTCAGCATAAATAGGTCATAAAAAGTGATTGATAGGATTGACTTTTTCGGTTACCACTGTGAACATGGGGTTTGATGTGTTGATGTTCCCAGTGCGCAGTGGTGCGGTAAGTGAACATGGCACGCGCATTTCTGTTACAGGAGACCCTTATGCCCAGTAAATTGAGTCTATTTACATATACAAGCGAAGAGGTTCAACTGAATGAAGGGCGAAGTATTCGTAACGGGATTGCTGCGACGGTTGGCATCACCATCGTTACGAGTTTTGCGGCTCTGTTTGTCCTTAAACCTTTGCATGGCAGTTCTGAGGATGTGGCACTGCTCAACTCTTTACCAGCGTTGATGACCATCTTGGCTACCATAGTGGGGGCTAACTGGCTGTCACGGGTGCATAGCAAGCTTCGGTTTTGTGTCACTTCCACCGTTGTGGCTCGGATATTTTATGCCCTCCTGGCCTTGACTCCGCTGGTGATTCCCAAAGACTTAATGGCAGGGACCGCCGTGGTATTGATTGCTCTTATGAATCTGCCTGGGGGTTTGAGTAACCTGTCTTGGCAGGCACTGATTGGCGAACTGATACCCAGCGCACGCCGAGCTCACTTTTTTGGCCTGCGTAACCGATGGATGACGATTGTTGCCTTGTTGTCCACCTTAATTCCCGGCATCGTCATTCAACTTTTTCCTGCGACAAGTGCCATTCCCTATATGGGATTCTTTTGGCTATCTTTTTTCATGTCTGCTGTGGAAGTGTATTACCTAGCTCGCCATATTGAACACCGTGAAGTCAGTGTGACTTCCCCTCAACCCACACCTCTCGGTATGCGCACATTCATCCGCCACTTGAAGCATCCAACTTATCGTCGTTTTTTGGTTGCGGCGGTTGTGTTTAACCTGGGCTGGCAAATGGCGTGGCCTCTCTACTCTCTGTATCAGATTCGGGACGCCGGAGCGACTGCGGCCTGGATTAGTGCTTTTAATGTCGCAAACCAGTTTACTCAAATTTTGACATTCGAGCGTTGGGGGCGATGGTCAGAACGACATGGAACGGCTCTGATGTTAGCCATTGGGGGGGCAGGCCTTGCCATCAATCCGGCGTTGACCGTGATATCCACAAATCTCCCCTACCTGGTTTTGGTAAATTTTCTAGTGGGGGCGTTCGTGGCGGGGTACACAATGCTTCAATTCAATTATTTATTGGAGGTCGTGCCAGCAACGGAACGCACCTCTTACATCGCTCACTTCAATATTTCCATTGGGATTGTGGGTTTCGTAGCGCCGCAAATTGGATTGTGGCTCCTATATTCACTCACCATGACTCCGGACATGCTGCTTTCAGCAGCAGTTCGCTTTCTGGGCGTATTCATGCTGCTGTGGATTGGTCGCCCGGAAAAGTGGAGGAGACCAATAAAATGGAAAATGAAACTTTTGCGATAATACGACTATATGTGCATGCCCGGAAAGGGAGTAGACCCTCATACCGCTGATAGCGGCACCACAAGGAATGTGAATTCACGTCATTATATTTACTGGAATAAATCGGATCCAAGGGGCCAGGAAGCCAGCCCAAAATGCGTATAGGGTCTGCTCCCCAATAGGGAGCGTTTGGAACGGGCGGGGAGCCCTGTGCCGTACGTTTTCGGACCGTGCAGGGGCATTTTGGGTGACGACGATGTAATGTGCCGGGAAGTTCTGGCCCCTTTACCGGACAACCTCTTTATGCTCTTCTCATCAGAAGACATTGTGAAGTCGAAGATGGCATCCATAACCTGTTCAATGGTTGACCCTATCGTTAACCTATCGTTACCCCCTCTTGGGGATTACACCCAAGATCTTGCTGAGCCTTTCCTTCTTGCCGCTCAGGGGGCTGACGAGGTTGATGTTTGTGTGGATGCAGGGCTCTCAATTTGAGTTTTAAGGCCTTGATACTGCTTGTCCATGATTTGAATGGGAAATTGTTTGGCTAGATCTGCGAGCAACACCTGTGCCGAAAGTGCCTTAGATTGCTTAATATCCTGGATGATGGTGTTTCTCGCACTGGCAAGTGTGGGCGGATTTTTACCATTCGATGCCAGGTGGGCTTTGTTTTGATTATAATAGGACTGGATTTCTTGATTGGTGACTGTAATATTCCGTTCGGCAAGTTTTTGTTCCAATACCTGTGTTTTAATGTTGGTCATCAAATCAGACAGGGTCAGTCCACTAGACGCGAGAGCAAGTTTCAGTTGAGCACTGCTCGTGATATGATTTTGAGCCTCAATGTTTTTCAGTGCCTGATTGATCTCCGCAGTGCTGGCAGTGATGTGGTATTTTTGTGCTCCTTGTTGTACCAAGTTGTTTCCGATGAGTTGCATCATGGCTTGAGAGCCTCCTGTTGCCGTTGCCTGTTGGTACAATTGCGACTGCTGAATCTTTGTGTTTCCGACTTTGGCCAGGACAGGATTAGGTGAACTCGTTGGGTGAGTTTGGGCGGTGCCAAACCAAATCCCTCCTATTACCAAGGCACCAATTGCTAATCCGGCGAGTGCGCTGGGGATGGAAGCTTTATTCCAAATGATGGACATTATTTGTTCATTCCTTTCTAGTTAGATGCTGGTCAGAGCGTCAGAGATGACCTGCCTGAAGCTTTACATACGGTTATGAAGGGTACCACTGGATTATCGAAGAATGATTGAAAAATGGTTCAGCACCAAACCATTCATCATTCCTCTCTATTTTTGTTACTTAATATCCCTCGGGTAATAATATCACTTTTATGTGACTACTTTAAGAAAAAAACTCGATCTGATATCATAGCGGAGTGAATATAAACCCGATTGAGTGCCAACACCACCGCTCGAACAGGGACTAAGTGGCATGAGTTTACGCATATCTTCATGAATGAATGGGAGTGGATCTATTTTGAATCTCAGACGACTAGGTAAGACCCATCTTCAAATTTCGGAGGTTGGTTATGGAGCTTGGGGAATTGGCAATTCAGGTTGGAGAGGTGCAGACGACAGTGAATCTATGAAGGCGTTGCATCGCGCGATTGAGTTAGGTGTTAATTTTATTGATACCGCTCTCGTTTATGGGGATGGACACAGCGAGCAACTGGTGGGACAAGTCATACGCGAACATACGGAGACCATATTTGTGGCTTCGAAAGTACCTCCTGCCAATCGACAGTGGCCAGCTCGCTCTGGAGTGGATGTGAGGGAAACTTTCAGTGCCGAACATGTCATCAAGTCGACGGAAACATCTTTGCGCAATCTGGGGCTTGATACGATAGACGTTCAACAGTTTCATGTTTGGTCCGACGAATGGGTGGGACATGGGGATTGGCTGGAAGGTGTCCAACGGTTGAAAGAGCAAGGGAAGATTCGCTTCTTTGGGGTATCCATCAATGACCACCAACCGGCAAACGCCATTCGTCTGATTGAGACGGGTGTTGTCGATACGGTCCAGGTCATCTACAATGTGTTTGATCAGAGCCCAGAAGACGAACTGTTTCCGGCATGTCTGAAGCACGATGTGGGCGTCATTGTGCGGGTGCCGTTGGATGAAGGCGGTCTGACTGGCCGCATCAACCCGGATACGACGTTTCCGCCAGATGATTTCCGCAATCGCTACTTTAAAGGAGAGCGCAAACGCGAAGTGTACGATAGAGTTCAAAAAATCGTGGATGCTCTTCACGTCGGGATAGATCAGGCGCCAACCGTCGCACTTCGCTATGTGCTCAGTCATCCGGCCGTCTCAACCGTCATTCCTGGGATGCGCACAGTACGCAATGTTGAGGCCAACAGTGCGTTGGCGGACGGACGTGGATTGCCGGCTGACCAAGTGCAGGCACTCAAGTCCCATCGCTGGATTCGTAACTTCTACAATGACTGAGTTCGTGTCCTTTTGTGGTGACTGCTAGTCCATTGGTAGTTTTGGACTTGCACTATTAAAACAATGTTCATCTTTAGTTGAACGAGTTCATTTCACAGGTTGTTCTGCTGCCGTCCAACGTCCCTCAGGGCTCTGGATGGCTTTTCTTTTTACAGCCTGTCGTGAGTCGAGTACAATAGAAGTACTAACGATTTTCGACAGGATGGACCTCATGGAAAGTATATTTGCCAAAGTGCCTGAGAACCTGTTCTCCCTTCTGGCTTCGCCTAACAAGCACATCTATTTTCAGGCCCTGATGGTGCTGCGAGATTGCTACCAACGGGAACTGAACTTCTCTCGGTCCCAGTTGGTTGTTTACTTGATAAGTGGTATGGAGCAGGAATTGTATCAACTGTCCTTTGAAGAAGATAGTCCCATGGAAACGGAAGATGCTGGAGGCAGCGACATGGCGACTCTGTCCGGCCGTGCTCACGCCTTGGTGCGAAGATTGGTGGACACGGGATGGCTGAAGATGACTCTGGAGTCCAGCGGATTCACCGAAGTGTTGATGGTTCCGGACTATGCCAGTACGTTGCTGGACACATTTTACGCTATCGTGAACCCAGAAGAGAAGCCTTATAGCAAATTCACCTACACGGTCTACTCCAGTCTGAAAACGGCGGACGCCGAGCGAGACGAGTTTATGTTGCAAGGCTTGCATGGTGCTTACGATGCCACTGTGTCCTTGCGGGAAAGCCTGCGCTCACTGCTGCATAATATTTTTACCTTTTATCAAAAATTGCAGGACCGCAAGGAAATTCGGGAGCTGCTGGCAGAACACTTCGACGAATACCAGTCGGGTGTCGCGCTGAAAACTTACCATCCCTTGAAGACCGTGGACAGCGTTTATCGGTTTCGCCCGCGAATTCTCTCTATTTTACGGGCATGGCTACAGGAGCCGACAGTGGTGCTACAGTTGGCCCGATTGTTGCGGGGATCGCATCCGAATTGGGACGACGGACAGTGTCGCGCTGAGGTGTTGCGCATGATGCATTTTATCATTGATACCTTTGGAACTCTGGATGACCTGCTGGAAGAAATTGATAGGAGAAATACCAGCTACAGTCGCGCATCTGTCGAACGCCTGCAATACTTGCTAAACACTGACAGGGACGTAAAAGGCAAGCTGATTGAATTGATGAAGGCTCTTCCGCCTTTGCACAGTTCCCAACCAACCACTCTTTCTCTGGCCATGGCGGACTTGCCGACCGTTGAGGTGCGTTACCTTGATATCGACAGTTTATACAGGGAACCTCGCAAACGCCGACAGGAACCGCCTCAACGTCTGCGTTCCGGCCATGCCACCGTCGCATTTGCCAATGAAGCGGGGGAACTGCTGGAGCGGATGAATAGCCTCTACAGCTACACACAGATTGCGGAGTTTTTGCGTCGGCAGGTGGGACCGGATGGCCGGGTGTTTACGGGGAATATGGATATTACGGAGATGGATGATTTTTTGCGGACGATAGTCGCACTCATCGAGTCGGACGAGCCGGACCTTCCTTTTACAGTGGAGTGGCCCAAGCAAGCGGAGGGGTCATCTGATCCGCAAGGGACGGTGTGGGTCAATGGCTATCGACTCCCGTTCCTGACTTTTGTACAAAAGGACTGATTGGATGGACTGGCAACAGGCTTATAGTGTCCTGTCTGACCGGGAAAAAGAGGACTTTGCCCGAATTCTCAGCCAATTGTTTGAGCAGACCTTTTTACTGCGGGACACTTGGGATTTGCGGGAGCAGCGACTGGTGACAAATCGGGATTACTGGTTCGTGGAGCGGGTGTTCCCTGTTTTTGATGCTTATCTCAGAGTGTCGGGTTTCGAACTTCAAAAAGACAACCAGCATGGGGTGATGGGGCTTTACAATCGTTTCGGCAGAAACCGGGCCCGATTGGACAAGTACACCACATATCTGCTGTATGCCTTGAGAATCGTCTACGATGAGCAGATGGAACAAGTGGCGATGCGTAAAGAGGTTATCGTGACCTTGCGGACATCGCTGACGAAACTGAATACTCTGGGACTGCTGGATCGTCGACTGACCGCTGGCAATCTTTTTCCAGCCCTCAAACAGTTGCGTAGGCGACGGGTGTTGGACCCGGTGGAGGAGAATTGGCAAGATCCGGACAGCCGATGGATGATTTATCCCACTATCACTTTACTGATCACAGATGCTCACATCAACGCCCTGTATGATCAGTACATGGATGGAACCCTGCAGGGAGCGGACGGAGCAGCTGAATTGGATGGATTAAATGGCGCAAACGGATCGACAGAATTGGATGAATGGGAGGACACCGAGGAAGACAGGAATAATGTGGATGAAACTGAAGTTGAGGAAACCACGGGTGAAACTCCAAATGGTGTGGAAGAGATCCGCGAGAACGAGGTCCTCAATGATGTCGATGGCGCTGATGTCGATGGCGCTGCGCGAGTACAGGTCAATTCCTCAGGGAGAGTCACGGTCATTGCCGAGACGAGTCACGCCAGCCACCGTGCGGACGGTAAGAAGGTGAGACGGTGAAACAGTTAACCCGGATGCTTTTGGTCAACTGGCACTATATTGATCATCAAGTTCTCGATTTTGCTTCTGTCAGCTTTCTCACAGGCAAAAACGGGGCTGGCAAATCCACCATTCTGGACGCGTTGCAACTGGTGATTTTAGGGGACACCTCCGGCCATTTTTTCAACAAAGCGGCCAACGACAACTCTCGGCGTACTTTGTTGGGTTATTTGCGGGGTGAGGTGGCGGAAGAAGAGGAACGGGGTCTGGTGTATTTGCGCTCTGGTCAGTTTTCCTCGTATATTGTTGCCGAGTTTACAGACACCGTGAAGAAACAGTTCTTCTGCTTTGGGGTGGTATTTGACAGTTTTCCCGAGGGAGATCATCAGCACCGCTTTTTCCAACTGAATGAAGCTCTACCAGAGTTCCATTTCATTCGAGACGACGTGCCGATGGATATGCAGGGACTGCGGCAGTGGGGTTTGCAAAAGAAAAATCGACTGGAGATGTTTGAGAGTAACAGACGCTACCAGGAGGTTTTTCTGGCCAAGATGGGGGCACTCAACGAGAAATTTTTTCGACTCTTTCGCAAGGCTGTCCCTTTCTCGCCCATCATGGACGTGGCCGGGTTCATTTCGGAGTTTGTGGTGGACGTCAAGTCCCAGGTGGACATCGATGACATGAGAGCCAATATTCGTCACTACCGCTTGATGGAACAAGAATTAAAGCGGGTGCAAGCGCGGGTGGAGGCGCTGGAGAAAGTTTCCGCGAAATACGCAGAACTGCAAACCGCTCTTTCTCGCCTGCAGGTCTACCGCTATCTCCTGGACCGGGCCGATGTGCATCGATTGGAAAACAAACGGAATGACTTGCGCCGCCAGTTGGAGAGTTGCGTCCTTCAACTGAAGCAAACGCGCCAAGCGTTGGCAAACGATGAATCTCAAGCAGATACGCTCCGGCAACAGCGGGACACCTTGCTAGCAGAAAAGACCGGATCGAACGAATACATGCGTATGCAAGAGTTGGGAAACGATAAAAAATTCTTAGAAGCCGAATTTTCCAATATTCGTAAGTGGGGAGAGCGTTTAGATCGACTATGGGTGGATCACGGAACTCGCTGGGCCGCGGTGGCAGAAGGCCTTAAGGAAGTTCACGATGGGTCCGGGGTGCCACTGGCGCGGGCCGTTCTCTCATCTGGAACGGAAGAAGGGGGCGGGGGAGAAAGCACGGTGCAAGCTGTGGGAACCCATCTGGAGCAGGCCTTCAAGTCGTTGCATGCTGGTTTGGCTCTATTGCCGAAATCAGCTTTGTGGCGGCAACGCTCCTTACTGGATGAAGACACGCCGCCAGTATTGGATATGGACCAAGTCGCTACTGCTTTTGCGGCCATAGGCGATGCGGCGGTCAATTTGCGTGAAGCTCAACGAGGGGTCAACGCCGCACTAACGGCTTGGGAACAAAGGCGGATTGACCTGCAGCGCTCCATCGCTGAATTGGAGCGAGGCATCAAGCAGTACAATCCAATGGTGTTATCCCTGCAGAGAGCTCTGCGGGAGGAACTGGCAAACACGTCCCAACCCCGGGTGGACATTTTCGCGGATTTGCTGGAGGTTCGCAATCCGGAATGGCAGGCGGTGATTGAGGGCTACTTGCATACCCAACGTTTTTATTTGCTGGTGGCTCCGGAACAGTTCTCTACAGCACTGCACACTTACGACAAGGTGAAGGCACAAAACCACTTATTTGATGTGGGTGTGGTAGATATCGCCAAAGTACTGGCACAAAACTTGGAACGATTGCCCGGGTCTCTGGCTGAAGAGGTCGAAACCCAGGATGCGTATGCGCGGGCCTATGCCGATTATCTTTTGGGTCGGGTGATGAAGTGCGACTTGGTGGATGACCTGCGCAATTACCGCACCGCCGTGACCCGGGATGGGATGCTATATCAGAATTTTGTCGTCAGGCAAATGAATCCCAAGCGTTGGGAGACCCTGTATCTTGGCAAACGGGCCATTGACCTACAACTGGCTCAGCAACGTCAGCACAAGGCTGAGGTGGATACCCTGTTGTCCACGTGGCAACCGTGGCAAGGACAATTGTCCGGCTGGGCAGAACAAGATGTTCCTGCCCACCGGGATCTGGAAGACTTGCAAGAGTTTCAGGAAAGTCTGAGTGGACTCAACCATCTGCGGGAAACGTATCGGCAGGTGGTGGACGAAATGGGTCACTTGGACTTGTCCTACTTACTCACCCTGGATGAGCGAATTCGGGACTGCGAGACCGAGCAGAGCAAGGTGTCAAACCGCATGCGTCAGCACCTGGAAACAGCGGGTGGATTGGAGCGGGAGGGCAAGGACCTGGAGGAACGAGCTTTACCAGTGGCGGAAGCCGAGTTGATGCAGGCGACCGAACGTTTGAAAGCCGGGTATGAGCCTGTGTTCGTGGAGGACATTGGGGAACCCCGTTATCAACAGGAGTTCAAGCGCTTGGGTAGTATTGGCACCCTAATAGCCAATTTTTCTCGTCAGAAGGTTGCGGAGGCAAATCGGGAGGAACAGTATAAACGAGAACTGGTGCAGGTACGAGAAACCTACAATCGTCTGTTTCAGGCCGGGTTTGACATCCAGCGACTGGACAACCAGGCGTATGATCAAGAACTTCAAGTTCTGCGAGATTCACAGATGGCCGAGTACGAGGCAAAAATTAAGGAGGCAAAGGAGCGAGCTCAGGTTCAGTTCCAGGAGGACTTCATCAGCAAACTGCGCAACAATATTGAGACGGTGGAGCAACAGATTAAGGAACTGAACTTGGCCATTCACAGTGTTTCTTTCGGGAAGGACCGTTATCGTTTTCAAGTGCGGCCCAACTCGCCGTATCATCACTTTTACAAGATGATTACCGATGACATGCTGCTCGAGGGATTTGGACTCTTTTCGCAGGCCTTTCAGGAACGCTATGCCAGCACTATTGAAGAATTGTTCCGCAATATCGTGGATGTTGACGCGGATAACCCGGCGATGCATATGGAATTGGAACAAAACTTGCACAAGTTCACCGATTACCGTACCTATCTGGATTTCGACCTTCTGGTTCGAGACGAGGAGGGCCGAGAGTCCCGCTTGTCGAGGGTCCTTGCCAAGAAGTCTGGCGGTGAAACCCAGACACCTTTTTATGTCTCGGTGCTTGCGTCCTTTGCCCAGGTCTACCGGGTCAATACCCTTGGGCTGAACAACACGCTACGCCTTCTAGTATTTGATGAGGCTTACAGTAAAATGGATCATCAGCGGATTCGGGAAAGTATCCGCCTCGTTCGGGAGTTGGGATTGCAGGTTCTTCTGTCTGCTCCGACGGAAAAAATTGCCGACATTGCTCCTCTGGTGGACCGCACTCTGGTGGTTACACGGATTCAGAGCGAGACGCGGGTGTCTGTGTTTGATCCCAATCGTCAGACCATGGGCATGAGGGAGGGAAAGAGACGTTGATGATGGCTCCATCCCCTGAGGCCCAGTCTCTGCTGAACCAACTGGTGGACAAATATGAAGCCAGCTCGGCCTTTGTGCGGGGACGGGCCACTGCTCGCCGGGTGCAGTTGAACGTCACGGATGCGGTGGTCCCTGGCTATGTGAGTGGCTGGCTAGATCCGGATTCTCGCCACATATTCCACACGGTGTTGCAGAATTGGTCAGCCCAAGGCATTGTGGAACTGCAGTGGGTGCAGTTTGAACAAGGCAATCTGCTGAATCGGGTGTATCTGCAGTGGGACGGAGTGGATACCGCATATGCCTTGCTAAAGCGGACTCGCCGTGGCGATGAGTTGGCAGCCTTGCTGCAGGAACTGGTGGATTTTGAAACAAGGATTCGGGGGTTGCTACCAAAAGCCACATTGGGGGCTGATTCCACTGGGTCTGCCGAAAGCAGCACTTCCGGTTCCGGCATCCGTCAGCTATGTGTCGAGGAAAAAGTTAGGGCCATGGCAGATACCAACGCGGTAGTTGTGGAGGCTGGGGTTCCACCATGGGTGTCGCGGTGGCTGGAGGACATCCGTAATTACGTTCGGGACAAAAGGAAAATTCCGAGTCAGCTAGTCCCACTGGAACGCGACAAACGGGCATTCCTGTTATCGGCGATTTATGGATTATTGCATAAAGGGGAAGAAGCCTTGGGTAAGCGCCTGTTTTCCCGTCGCTATCTGGGGGGAAGCAAGGTGTTTGAGCAGCAGGTGGTGGGAAAATTCGTCGGTCTGTTGCGTCGCTACTGGCTGCCCGAGTACGCCTATGTCCAGCGCCGCGATCCGGCCGTTCTGCGGGAATCTTTCGTTGAAGACGACCTTTTGCTGGCCGAGGTAGGCATTGAGGTGAGCCATGATGATGTGACATTTGGGGGTCCTCTGGTGGCAAAACTGCCGCAGGGTCAGGTTCTGGACTGTCGATCTTTCCGGTACGGCCTAGCTCTGGATACGGCTGCCGTGGATGCCATGACCGTTGTTGACCTTCCCGTACGGCGGATTCTGTCGATTGAAAACAAGGCCAACTATCGCCACTATGTTCAGTACGAGCGTCAACCGGATGAATTGGTGGTCTATCTAGCGGGCTTCGCCAGCCCTGCCATGCGGCGATTTCTGCGCAAGCTACATGCGTTTCTTATTCCCGCGACCGAGGGTGACGTGGAAGGACCCAAGTCGGCAGACTCCCCATTACCTCGACTGGAGCACTGGGGTGATTTGGATTACGGCGGAATCCTTATTTTGCAGGGACTCCGCGATTCCGTCTGGCCTGAAGCTCTGCCGTGGCGGATGGAGCCGGAGTGGTTGGAAGAGTACGAACCGTATTTGGAGACTTTCGCGGAGGATTATCGTCACAAGCTAATGAATCTGTTGCAACAGGATACCTATGGCTGGGCGCATCCGCTTATTCGCGGTCTGTTGCGCGTCGGAGGGACCCTGGAACAGGAAGTTTTCCTGGTTTGATTCCGCAGCGCAGTTATTCCAACACAGGTATGGGGCCCCCCCGGGGGGCACCGCCGCCCTATCTTATCTCATCGGACGTCTCGGTGTGAGATTTCTAAAGATTCTATAAGAGGTTGTCCGGAAAGGGGTCAGAACTCCCCGGCGCATTGCTGCGTCGTCGCCCAAAATGCTCCTTCACGTACCGAAAACGTACGCTCTGTGCGCATTTTGGGCTGGCCTCCTGGCACTGCTTGGGTCTGACCAGACCCCTTTCCGGACACGCACTATAAAACTCGTCTGAAAACATGCAAAAACCATAAAATCAACGGATGAAAAATTGTATTGAGAAGTGAGATTAACTCTCCTCCTCAGCCTCATTCTTAGCCTCATGCATCTCTTGTAAACAAGTCTTGCATACCATGTGACCCTTATAAGCATGCAAATCATCCGGCTCATACTGGCCGCAGAAAATACAACCCCTTTCATACTTGTTGAGAACCAAGCGGTTTTCATCTGTGAAAAACTCCAGCGGATCATCCACATCAATCCCCATAGTGCGCCGAAGTTCAATCGGTAGTACAATTCTTCCTAGGTTGTCCACTTTCCTGACCATTCCCGTTGATAGCATTCTGTCTCCTCCTTCAGTGATGAGGGTAACAAATGAGTTTCATTATGTATAGACCCCTGAAAGGTGGTAATTTGTTCATAGCATACGACAGATGTTGTATTTTCCAACAATCTCGATGGAGAGACACCGTTCGTTTGGGGTTACAAGTTGTAAAGGGGAAGTGCAGACCAGCCATCATTCCAGAATCGAATTGAACGATGACCAGTCTATTGACCACGGATAACGCATCCATTCCCACATTTGAGGGCTGTCGCGTGAACAAAATGGCTTTAAACTTGCTCACGCGACAGAGTTCAGTGCAAAAACAAGGTTCAAAGCCCGGAAATCCCCGTTCTTTACCACCACCAAACCCAAGGCCAAAATGCTGCCAATGCCAACCATGGTAAAAAGAAGAGAGGCCACCACGCTTGCTGATACTCAGCGTTCTGAGAGCCGACACGGTCGAGTAATTGCACAGAGGTCGGGTCATTTCTTTGCATGTCACTGGCTAGACCTGTTCCTTGAATGGTGCGCAAGTAAATTCCATCATGAGTGACGGAATGCAAAATTCCATGATGAACCATCCCATCATGAGTTCGCACGACGACACGTTGGCCCACATAGGGTAGGACATGTGCCCTGGTAATCACACTGTTTCCCTCCTTCGCACCATGACTTACCATCACAGTATGAATGAAGGGATAATTTTTCAGCGGTGAGTGTCCGTAGGCAATAGCCACAATTTGCTCCAATCACGCCTACGGTAATCATTACCACCCTTCTTAGCACAGAGAAACCATGACGTTAGGGGATGTCAGAAAAGTACGAGGGGTATCGATCAACTCACCTTGTACTCCATCCTTAGTTTGTCCGCAATCATGGCAATAAACTCCGAATTGGTAGGCTTGGTTTTAGCCGCACTGACGGTATAACCGAACACGGAACGAATGGCCTCCATATTCCCTCGTCCCCAGGCTACCTCAATGGAGTGACGGATTGCCCGCTCCACCCGAGAAGGTGTTGTTTTAAACCGAATCGCAATTTGTGGATACAGAGTTTTAGTCACAGATCCTAAAATCTCCACATCATTTACTACAATACCGATGGCTTCCCGCAAATAATGATATCCTTTGATATGGGCAGGAACCCCAATTTCGTGAATAATTTGCGTAATATCCGCATCAATCGTCGCTTTATTGGGAAAAACTCGATTTTGCGGCTCCATAGTGGCTGACATTAACATGGGAAATGCCATGGGTGGCATCGGTTTAGTCACTGCAACCACTTGCCGTATTCGATCCACAAGGACTGGTAAATCAAAAGGTTTCAAAATAAAATAAGAGACCCCCAATTCCATTGCCCGACGCGTCACGGTTTCTTGCCCAAAAGCCGTCAGCATAATGACTTTTGGGAGCATTCCGCCTTTTTCTTGCAAACGTTCCAAAGCACCGATGCCGTCCAGCACAGGCATAATGATGTCCAGTATCAATACGTCCGGGGGTTGCGTGCGAACAAATTCCAAAACTTCATTGCCATTGTGGGCTATTCCACACACTTCCATGTCTTCCTGCCCGCCGATATAGTCACGGAGTATACCAGCAAATTCCCGATTGTCATCAGCAACAAGCACCTTGATGTCTTTTTTCACTAACTGATCCCCTCCTGCAGAGTATGACATACAAAATTTCGACGGGATCACTTGATGTCCTGCCAAATCTTATGAAATACTTTTCGCTGCCATATGATTGAATTCGACACAATTCGATACGGCGACTTGATTCTCTGTGTCCTTATGAACCGTTACAACCGCCTTGTGCCTCTCCGCATCAAGCATCCAGTAAGCATAAACTCCGTACCCCCGTGTGGCATCGGAAACGAATACATGGGTTACGGCTGCCACTAACTTGCCGTCTTGTATGATGGGGCTGCCGCTCATTCCCTGAACAATTCCACCGGATTCTTTGAGCAGTCTGGGGTCTGTCACGTGTATGACGAGACTTTTCGTAGCGGGTACGTCTTGGTGAACAAGTTCTTGAATTTCTACAGCAAACCTTTCCACTTTCTGTCCGTGAAGCACTGTCATTATGGTTGCTGGCCCGGAATGGACTTGCTCAGGAACAGCGACGGGCAAAACCGAGGCTGCTGCGGGAGGGGGAGGGACCGTCATGACACCAAATACGCCATAGGGGGTGTTGGTTTCAATATGGCCAATAATGCCATCTGAAGCCACGAATCGCCCAGTCTTTTCCCCTGGCTGTCCGGATGCGCCCTTCACGATTCCCGTCACTTCAGCATTGTAGACAGATCCTTCACCTTGAATCGGTTGTCCCGTATCGGCATCGGTAATGATGTGTCCTAAGGCACCGAAACGGCGTTGCTGCGGATCATAAAAGGTCAAGGTACCAACCCCACTTGTGCGATCCCGAACGAATAATCCCAGTCGGCGGTTGTGTAATTCATCCTCCACGGGTCTCACCTGTACCGTCCGGCGAACATGCCCCCGTCGCAGAGTCAAGCGAACATCTCCTGGAATCTGATTCACCCAACGTTGAACATCCAAGGCCGTATACACCCGATGATTGTTCACAGTCTCTAAAGTGTCGCCAATTTCCACATGGGCTGCGGCAGCTGGTGATCCTGCCTGAGCAATTCGCTGATATCCAACTACCAGCACACCATCCATAGAAAGTCGAACGCCAATGGATTGACCTCCGATAACGACGAATTGTTTGGGGACCACCTGTACTTGCACTGGGCGCCAGGGAATCACTCCAAACAAACGAGTAGACAAAAGGGCATGGCCAGGGTTTTCCCCATGCAATAGGATGGTGCCAGCCCTTTCACCTCCTGGAAAGGTGACTCGCACTGCATTCACCACGCGAACGTTTGCAGAAGATATCATAGAGGTTCTGGTTAGGCCCAGAGAAAGTCTAAGGTTGTCTCCCGTGGATAAACGAAACGCTGGGGAATGTCCAAACAACTGATGCACAAACCACAGACTCACTGCCACACCTGCACAAGTCAACACCAAACGTCGCCATAGGTTGTGACACCTCACCCGTCATCCCCCCTCGCTGGATTCATTGTGTATGGGTCATAACGTACCCAGCTCCAGGGGCTTTATGTTGGAAATACTGACTGTAACGCTCAGGATTCGTGGCTACAGCCTTTATCCGTGGGGAGATCCTTTCCTTTCCCTGTAACGTTGTTGGTCCCCTGTTCACTCATATCTATCCAACAGAGATTGAGCATGCCGTCTTGCCGTGTCATCCACGCTGCCGCTGAGCAGGCGAGCGATTTCTTCTATCCGGGCGGATTTGTTCAGCACTTGAATGTTAGTGGTGGTACAATTATCCTCTTCTACTTTGTTTACTTGAAAATGTTGACTCGCACCCGCAGCAATCTGAGCCGAGTGGGTGACACACAATACTTGATGTGAGCTACCCAGGGTTATCATTTGTCGCGCAATCGCTTCTGCCGCTCTTCCTCCGACACCGGAGTCAATTTCATCAAATATCAACGTCTCCATGTCATCCGAATCGGCCATGGCCGCTTTAATCGCTAACATGGTGCGAGACAATTCCCCTCCAGAAGCAATCCTTTGTAAGGGTTTAATCTCCTCTCCAGCAGTGGCGGAAAACAAAAATTCCACTTCATCCACTCCGGATTCACTGTACACAAAATGGCCTTGGGCGTCCTCACGAGTGTTGATGGCGACCTTGAATCGCGCCCTCGGCATATCTAACTTGTGCAGGTTGTCCTCCACCGCACGAGCAAATTGTTCCGCGGCCGCAATCCTCAGGTCATGCAACTGGCGGCAGGCGTCGTGCAATTCCGTCTGTGCTTTTGCCAACTCCTGCGTGAGCAGGTCAGTTTGTTCTTCCATATGAAGCAATTGATTCCGTTCAGTCTTTGCCCGTTCAAAATAATCCAGAACGTCCTCCGTGCTTGCACCATATTTACGTTGCACTTGGTGTATCTCAGCCAAGCGAGCTTCCGTGCGTTCTTGCTGACTGGGGTCCTGTTCTACCTCGTCCAAGTACTCCCACAGGGATCGGCCCGCCTCATCGGCGTGAACTTGCGCCGTTTCCAACAGTTGTACTGTTTCCAATAACCTCGGGTCATACTCCGCTGCTACAGAAATTTCTCGCAAAGCTTGTGCTAAAGTATCTACCACACCGGGTTGCTGACCGTCACCTGCCAGGTATTGGTGAGCCATGGAAACCCCGCGTAAAATTTTCTCCGCATGTGCCAAGCGAGTTTTAACTTCTCGCAGCTGTTCTTCTTCCCCTGGTCGAAGTTGAGCCTGCTGAATTTCGGAAATCTGAAAATTAAGCATGTCCAGTCGCCGTACCCGCTCTTGTTCATCCAGATGTATGGCCTGCAACCGCTGTTGACAAGACCGCCACTTGGCAAAGACCTGCCGAGTCTCTGTCACCATGGCGTCCGCGGCCGCAAACATGTCCAATGCATGCAACTGCTCTTCTGTTTTGAGTAGCCCCTGCTGCTCTTGTTGGCCATGTTGCTGCACCAACTCGCTGCCCAGATTTCGGAGCATCTGAACTGTCACTAGGTGTCCGTTAACTCGACAAATGGTGCGGGCACTCCTGGTAATTTCTCTAGAAATCAATAATTCATTATCTTCCGGGAAGCCCCATTCAGATAAAATACGTATAATTCGCTGCAGAGAATTGTCCTGCAAACTAAAAGATGCTTCCACAAGCGCACTGTCTGAACCTGAGCGAATGAGGTCTGTGTTCCCACGATGACCCAAGAGTAACCCAATCCCGTCTAAGAGGATTGATTTACCTGCTCCAGTTTCTCCCGTAAAAACATTAAAACCCGAGTGAAAAGTCAATTCCGTCTTATCGATCAAAGCTAGGTTGCGAATGGAAAGATGCTGGATCATACAATCTACCTCACCTTTTTGTTCGCTCGCTCTGTCGAGGAAAATATCGAAAAGTTTCCATTCCTGTCATCGCCATTGCGCAATTTTGCCCGCAACACAGAAAAGAATTCTCTATCTCGCCAACGCACAAGTGTCGTCTGTACGGTAGACCGAAAAACTTCCACAACATCCCCGGAAAACAGCTTAAATCCTTCTTGTCCGTCCACGGTCATCCCCAAATCATTATGAGTAGCCTCCACTTGCAACCGCACCGTTTGACTCCAATCGATGACGCAGGGACGCGAAAATAGGGTATGGGGACAAATGGGTGTAATCAACATCACTTGCAAATGAGGCACCACAATAGGCCCACCGCAAGACAGGGAGTAAGCGGTGGAACCCGTCGGAGTGGAGATAATGACCCCATCCCCTCGATAAGTGTCTACATACACGTTGTCTACATACGTTTCCACCATCACCAAACGAGCAAACGAACCTTTTGCCACCCCCACGTCATTGAGGGCCATGGCTCGATGCACCTCATTTCCAGCCCGAGTGACCACTGTCTCCAACATCAGTCGCTGCTCTAGGTCATAGTTGCGGTTTACCACTCGTTCCACAGTTTCCGCCAGTTCTTGAGGTTCAGCCTCGGTTAAAAAACCCAGGTGTCCCAGGTTAATGCCCAACAAGGGAATTCCCAAGGGAGAAAATCTGCGGGCCGCTCCCAACAATGTTCCGTCTCCACCAAGGACAAATGCCAATTCACAGTTCGAAAGGTCCAATGCATTGACAGAATCCTGAGAGATAGAATTGCCGAAGGGTACACGAACGGTGCTCAGTCCAGAGCGGGACAACAGAGTTTGCAAGTGAGCTTCTACATCCTGGCTGTGCGGTTTGTCCGGATTGAACAACAAAGCAACGGTTCTCATGATGAACCTCTCCTATCTTCCGTGAGACAACACGAATCCCATCAGGATGCCCACCACCATCCACACTCCATGCTGTACCCAGCGTTTTCGGCGGGCATACCCCGGTTGCTTCAGCTCAAAATCAATGACATGCACTTGTTCGGCGTCTACATCTATATGTAAAATTCCATTGACTCCAAAAGCAACCACTAGCGGATACCATTGATCCCGTAGTTTAACTCCATTTATCCCCTTTTCCCGTTCATTTACAATTTTCACCACATAGGAGTGGGTTCCCTGTCGTACGATGAAATCGGCTATAAAAGTCTTTTGAAACTTCCTTCCATCATAGTAACCCGCCCATTCTGCTCGCTCCCGCACCCGCAACACTTGATACCCGTTACTCTCCAACCACTCTCTGGCCGCTTTAAACTTGCCCTTCAGTGGAACCTGCTGGCTTCCCCGCTGTTGCCAGAATAGTGAGCGGAAGACCAACCACAACAGGCTGGCGGCAAGAAGCAGGGCAATACCATCCTGCCAACTCATACCTTATGCCCTCCGCTTCCTTTGTGTGACTTTTAAACTTTTACCTCACAACCTTTAAATTCCCGCCATGCCTCTTGAACCACCTGTCGTATCCTGTCCTGCCAAAGGTGGATGGACGGAACGAGGTCTTCACTCCCCATGGCAGTTTGGCGCCACCACACGAGAAATTCAATATTTCCGTCACCCCCGGTGATGGGTGAGGCGGTAATACCCTTACACTCCCAGCCCATCTCAGCCGCAAATTTAAGTACATCCAGCAGAACCTGCTGATGCACCTGTGGGTCCCTGACAATCCCCCCCTTCCCAACCCGGTCTCTCCCTGCCTCAAATTGCGGCTTGATGAGAGAAATTAACTCTGCAGGGTGAGTTAACACTTCCTTCAGCTTGTCCAGCAACAACCGCACGGAAATGAAGGAGACATCCATGACCGCAATTTCTGGTGCGGGATTCAGCAATGTCGGGGAAATATGGCGGAAATTGATCCGCTCCAACACCGTAACTCGGGAGTCGGAACGCAGTTTCCAAGCTAACTGGCCATATCCCACATCAACCGCATAGACAAAACTGGCACCAAACTGTAAGGCGCAATCCGTAAAGCCCCCAGTGGAAGCCCCCACATCCAGAACCCGTTTTCCCCGCAAGGAAACGTCAAATTCCTGTAACGCCCGCTCCAGTTTCAATCCACCTCGACTGACGTAACGAGAAGGAGTCTGTATCAGTTCCAGTCGGGCCGCCACGGGAACCTGAGTACCCGGTTTATCCACAACTTGACCTTCTACACGAACCCATCCAGCCATGACAGCCCGTCTAGCCGCCTCACGACTTGGAAACAACCCTTGGCGAAAAAGTTCTACATCTAAGCGATTGCGTGTTTGTTTCATGGTTGCGCCCCGCGTGTCAGATGACGAGATTGTTCTTCTTCTTTCGTCAGCAGTTGGACCACAGTCTTGCGAATACCTTCTACGGTGAGACCTAATTCCTCTAACAATTCCGTTCGAGAGCCGTGGGGGATAAAGTGATCTGGCAATCCTAAACGAACCACCCGCGTCATTACCCCTGCATCCGCTAGGATTTCCAGCACCGCAGAGCCCAAGCCTCCAGCTAAGGCGGCCTCCTCAATCACCAACAAAGGCATCTTCCTTGCTACGGCAAGAATGACGTCTGTGTCCAATGGTTTGACAAAGCGCATATTCACTACCGTGGCGTCAATTCCGGACTCCTGCAGAGAATCGGCTGCCTGCTGTGCCAGACGAACCATGGGCCCAAGGGCTAAAAGTGCCACTTTCTCCCCAGTTCGTAACACCTCTGCTTTTCCTACAGGGATGTTTCGCAAGGGTTCACTCAAATCCACCCCTTCTCCATCTGCCCGAGGATAGCGAACCACCGTAGGTGCGCCCGTATGAACTGCAGTGTAAAGCATGTGCCGCAATTCATTTTCGTCTTTGGGCATCATGATAATCAGATTTGGAACCGTTCGCAAAAAACTCACGTCAAAAGCTCCCTGATGTGTCTCCCCGTCGGCTCCTACCAAACCTGCGCGGTCGACCGCAAACACAACAGGTAATTTTTGTATGGACACATCGTGAATGACTTGGTCGTAAGCTCGTTGTAGAAAAGTGGAGTAGACGGCGAAAACCGGACGCATTCCGCGAGTTGCCAGTCCTGCACAGAAAGTTGTGGCATGCTGTTCGGCAATGCCCACATCAAACGTTCTGTCAGGGAAAACCTGAGAAAACTTGTTCAATCCCGTGCCAGACGGCATGGCTGCAGTGACTGCCACGACCTTCGGATCACGACGAGCCAGTTGGATGAGAGTATCCGCAAACACATTGGTGTATGAAGGACTTGATTTAAGCTTTTTTTCTGTCGGCCAGGCATGAAATTTATCGGGTGCGTCCTCAGCGGAGGAAAAACCTTTGCCTTTTTTGGTTACTAAATGGATCAATACAGGCCCATGCAGTTGCTTTGCGTCTTCCAAAACCTTTATCAATTCCGGCAGATCATGCCCGTTCACGGGGCCCAAGTACTTAAAACCAAATGCCTGGAACAACAGGCCAGGAACCATCAACAAGCGCAAGGAATCTTTTGCTCTCTCCATAGACTTGGTCAATTTACCACCGATGGCGGGAATTCGCCGCAAGATGTGTTCAATATCATTCTTCGCTTTGGCGTAGGTTGGGTCCGTGCGCAATCGGGTTAAGTATTTCGACATTGCACCGACGTTCGGTGCAATGGACATTTCATTATCGTTAAGGATTACCAGCAGGTCTGTACCAATGTCTCCAGCATGATTTAAAGCTTCCATGGACATGCCGCCAGTCAACGCACCATCGCCAATGACCGCCACCACATCATAGTGTTCTCCCTGTAAATCCCTAGCAACCGCCATTCCGAGTGCAGCCGAAATGGAGGTGCTCGCATGTCCCACACCAAAAGCATCATGAATACTTTCGGAGGGTTTAGGAAATCCAGACATTCCACGATATTTTCTCAAAGTGGAAAAATTCTCTCGACGTCCTGTGAGAATCTTGTGTACATATGCCTGGTGACCCACATCCCAGACTATCTTATCCACAGGACTATCAAATACCTTATGCAAAGCCAAAGTCAGTTCCACTACCCCCAAATTGGCGCCAAAGTGCCCTCCCGTCTGAGACACAGATTCCACCAGAAAGCTCCGAACTTCATAGGCCAACTGGATCAATTCCCAATCATCCAGATGTTTTAGGTCTGACGGCTGCTTGATTTGTTCTAACAACGTAAGACTTCACCCCCATACAAGCCCGTCGCAGGTATTTATTTATGAATAGACCCCTTTTTAGGAGGAATCGTTTTTCGGGAACGGATGTAGCTGAGAGAACGTTCTGTTTGCAAGAACGACTCTAACACCCGGGCAGCAAACAGTACAATAGGAGTAGGCGACTGAATTGCCAAAGTTTTTCCGATGGCCTTAAATCCCACGGTGAAGGAGGTGATAAATGCGGTAACGAGAATAATCGTTAATTCTTCCATCCATCCATGGGTCCCTAATGACCGTTGCAGTTGTACTGCCACAGCAAGAGCTCCGGCACCGCTGAGTACCCCAGCGATATCCCCGACAACATCGCTGGCTATGCTGGAGACTTTTTCTGCATTGCGAACAATAAAAATAGCTCGTTTTGCTCCAAAAATTCTCTTTGAAGCCATGGCGTGAAAGGGGGTTTCTTGAGCGGCTGCGGAGGCAACACCAACCATGTCGAAGACAGCGCCAATGAGCACGATAAACAAAACCACGACCGCACCGAAGTACCATGGCACCCGATCTAAAAAAATAGTGGCTGTGTCGAACACACCACTAATGGGGAAGGACAGCGCAGCCACTGTAATGATAAAAGGCCAAGCACTGCGCACTGACATTTTTTTCATGCCACTACATTTCTCCTTCATCCAGGCAAACCGGATTATCCACGGTGTGCAAGACGAATTACAAGTAAACTTTTTTGTCAAGATATTAGTCCACAAGGGTGGCAACCCCCCGAGTAAACTCTGTGGCTTAGGTCCAGTAGGTTTTCCCATGCAAGCACCAGTGCGTTGCCGCCCAGGCGGTTTCCCTTTTAGCCTCCATTGACAGTGTCGCCACCTGTCAGACTGGATTACCACTCAGTCCACACTATAATCCTCGAGGGGCCACGGCAAAGCGAACAGTCTAGGCGTTTTCCGCAACAACCGTCACCGTTTCCTAGCCTCTTTTGCAGCACGGATTTCATGCGACGAACCAGCGACCCCTGGCCAGAGTGTCGTTGATTGGGTACCGCAATCCTTCAGCACCACTCAAGGCAGGCTACACTGCACACAGATGTTTTCCGCATGCAGGTTCCTCCCCCAAGCCGTAGTTTATAGTACAAACCACGAACTTAGGCCTCCGCGAAAGCTGGGTCACCGTCCGCATGCCATTGCGGGGCGCCCAACTTCCTTAACTCCCAGCACCAGCCCAAAACTGGGCGCTTCAAGCCAGCACCAGGAACTTCATCGATGTGCCCTTGACGGATTTTTAGCCCCGCCTTCAGAAACGGCCGGTCGACTAGAATACTGCGCCACCCGGGTTGAGCCTATTATACCATAATCGTGAGGCTTTAGTGGATACGCCGGACCGATAACTCCGCTAATCCAACCAAAAGTGACGTATGTAAGTCGGTCTTTGCCAGTGCCGCCAGGGCTTGTGTCAATTCGTTTTCAGCCAATCTCCGGGTTTCAGCAATTCCAACAACAACCGGATAGGTCATTTTGTGTTGCCGCTCATCCGCCCCACTGGACTTGCCGAGTTCTTGTGTCGTTGCCGTTACATCCAACAAGTCGTCAACTATTTGAAATGCCAATCCCAAATGTCGACCATAAGAAGCCAACAATTCCTTCTGTTCGATGGAGGCCTGTCCCACAATGGCCCCCATGACTACCGCTGCTTCAATCAATGCAGCCGTTTTGTGGGTGTGAATGAACTGTAGTGTGGCAAGGTTGGGAGACTGAGTCTCCGCGGATAAATCCGCCTGCTGTCCGCCCACCATGCCATGGGGTCCAGCCGCATTGGCAAGAGACCAAACCAATTCTAACTGTTGTTCGGAAGACAAAAAAGGCAATCGATGGGACAACAGAGAAAATGCATGTGTTAGCAGACCGTCGCCGGCCAATAAAGCTGTGGCTTCGCCGAACACTTTATGATTTGTCGGTTGCCCACGGCGCAGGTCATCATTATCCATTGCGGGCAGGTCATCGTGAATGAGGGAATAAGCATGAACCAATTCCAGAGATGCGGCTACCGGCATCGCTTGTTCCTCTGCTACTTCCAAAGTCCGAGCAACGGCTAGACACAAGGCGGGCCGCAGACGTTTCCCGGGTGCCAACAAACTGTAACGCATGGCGTTAAATAGAGATTGTGGCTCATTGTCTGGTGTAAACACCGTTGCTAAATAGTCATTGATTTTCTGACCGATTTCTCTCAAAAATTCTTGTGCATCCATGTGCGGGAGTTTTGTCATACTCCGTCCTCCCCGACAGGTGTCGCAGTTCCGTCGTCTGAAAGTTGCTCAATCTGCAATTGAGCTCGGTCTAATTCTTTACGACAAAATTGCACCAGAGACATGGCTTGTCTATACCGTTCGATGGAATCCGACAAACCTAGCTCACCTGACTCCAAAACTTTAACTGTTTCTTCTAATTCTCGCATCGCTTGTTCAAATGTCAAATCTGGACTGTACTCCTCGTTCACCGGTTGCCGCTCCTTCCTCTACCCGCGCAGAAAATTTACCATCGGACATACGAATCTGCAATCTCTCACCAGGTTGGACCGTTTGGACGGAAGAAACCACCGTGTCGCCGTCCATGCGGTAGACGACTGAGTACCCTCGTAGTAGAACTTTTAAGGGATTCAGAGCCTCAAGCGAAGCTAGTGTGCGTTCAAAACGAGACTCGACCCCATATCGACGCGTCATCATCCCCTGCTCCGCTCTGTGTGCCAGTCTATCCGTTTGACCTTGCAATTTACCGATTCGTGTAGCCAATCCAAATTTAGCAAGACGTTCAGACCAACGGTTATATCCTTCCGACTTTTGTAGCAAACCTGTATCATAACCGTGGCGCAACTGAGTCTCAACGTAATCTACATGTTGGCGCAGAACTTCAACCACTTGCAGCGGGCTTTGTAGCACCTTACGGCTCTCCACCGCCTCAAATCGACGCTTTTCACGGACAATCTGTTGTCGCACCCAGGTATGCAGATGGTTTTCTAACACAAGGAGTTGTTGGTTCACGTCTTCCAAACGAGGAGCCACCAGTTCCGCGGCGGCCGTAGGTGTTGCCGCACGAACGTCTGCCACGAAGTCTGCAATGGTAAAGTCGGTTTCATGACCTACGGCCGATACCACGGGAATTGGAAATGAGGCAATGGCCCGAGCCAGCTTTTCTTCATTAAAGGGCCAAAGTTCTTCCAGAGAGCCCCCTCCGCGGGCGACAATGACCACGTCCACGGGAAACACCGACATTGCGTAGTTCCTTACCCGCTCCAGGGCAGAAACGAGTGAGTCTGCTGCCCCAGGTCCCTGCACCAATGCGGGCGCAAGGATAATTTTTATGGCTGGGTAGCGGCGTTCGAGAATAGAGCGAATGTCGCGAATGACCGCTCCGGTGGGGGAAGTCACCACACCGATACAACGAGGATAAGATGCTAAAGTCCGCTTACGGGCGGGATTGAACAGACCTTCCTTTGCCAGCCTTTCTTTCAATTGGGTGAAAGCTACGTATAGGGCACCAATGCCGTCCGGCTGCATGTCTTCCACATACACTTGGTAGGAGCCGTCCCGTTCAAAGACTCCGATGGCTCCCAACACCGTCACCTTCATGCCATCCTGCGGTACAAACTTTAAACCCCGTGTTCTGCTTGCAAACATCACCGCGCGGACCTTGCTTTGCTCGTCCTTCAGAGTAAAGTACATGTGACCGCTGGAGTGGTGCTTGAAATTCGATATCTCTCCCGAAACGTGACACCGATTTAAGCCTTCATCAGCCTCCAGAAGATTACGAATCCGCGCATTCAATTCAGAAACCGTCCACACTGGATGAGATGTGACTGTGCTGGCTGATATCCCCATAAATTCACCCCCAGTCTATTCATGTCATCTGGCCGTCCAGTAAACGGACTTATAGAGGTTGTCCAGAAAGGGGACAGAACTCCCCGGCGCATTGCCGCGTCGTCGCCCAAAATGCTCCCTCACGGTCCAAAAACGTACGCTTGGTGCGCATTTTGGGCTTGCCTCCTTGCACTACTTGGGTCTGACCGGACCCCTTTCCGGACACGCATTTATAGAGATTAACCGAATCTTACATGGTTTGACGCCCACCATCAAGGATGAAAATGACCAAAGGGTCAGGAATTCACTGATGGCTGCTACTGTGGCCGGGGCTTAAACGGGCGCTTGGATCTACATAAGTTTTGGCGTTGTTGACTGCGGTGGGTGCTTCCCCCAATCCAGTGGCAATCAATTTCACCTTGCCTGGATATGTAACAATGTCTCCTGCCGCATATACACCGGGAATATTCGTCTCCATGCGGGTATTGACGACAACTTCGTTGCTTTCAATTTCCAGTCCCCATTCGGCAATAGGTCCCAACGAGGCAGAAAAACCGAGTCCGCTGACAATGGCATCCACAGGAAAGCTCCTGGTCTCTTTGGTTTTATTCTGAATGACCCTGACTCCCTCCACGTGTCCTGGTCCATGCACAGTCTGTAATTCGGTGAATAGAAGCACTTCCACCGAAGAGTTGTGCAGCTTGTTTACGCTTTCCTCATGAGCTCGAAACTGATCTCTTCGATGGATTAGAATGACGTGATTAGCAACTGTTTCTAACATCAATGCGTAATCCAGAGCCGTGTCGCCGCCACCTACCACTAATACTTGCTTGCCCCGAAAATTGTCCAAGTTATCTAGGTAGTAGTAAACCCCTTTTCCTTCGTAATTCGCCGCATTGTCACCAGGTAACGGACGCGGCGTGAACAGTCCTATGCCTGCACATAAGATGATTGCCTTGGCCAGATGTACCCGCTTATCCGTGGTCAATTCAAAGATGCCATCTATTCGTTTGTTAAAATGTAGTACTCGTTCATTCAAATACACCGTAGGATGATACTGAAATGCCTGTTCCTTCAAATGCTCCACTAGAGTACGAGCAAGAATTTTTGGATAACCACCAACATCAAAGATATACTTTTCCGGGTACAACATGGCTAATTGACCACCGAGTTCAGGTAGACTGTCAATGATACTACAAGTCGCGTTGCGTAACCCACAGTAAAACGCAGAGAATAATCCCGTTGGTCCTCCTCCGACAATGGCGACATCGACAATGTTTTGCGCATTCAGTTGACTTACTTCATTGGGCATTAGAAGTTCCTCCCTCTATCTGCTACAGCAGACGGTTGACTTGGGCTGGCACTTGCCGGTCCAGGCCACGCACGGAGACATTATACCCTAATGACTATACTGGAACCACACAGCATGTTGAGAGAGAAAAAATCGATGGTGTGTTTGAATTGAAAATTGACGTTTGAACAGTCACGAAACAACCAAGTTGTGCGCGAGCATAAGCCCATCATGTCTACTGAGCAATGCATTGTTGGCACGTAACTGAGCATTCCCGTCGTGGATAAGGCAGTACAGCACTAACTTTTGAATTTTATACGAAAATAGTTGACCCTGACCTTTTGGTTATTTTCATCCCTGATGGTGGCCATCAGGCCATGGATGTTTCGGACTACCTCTAAAACGAATGGAAAAACCGATAGGCAAGGGTGGCCACACCCAGCGCGTTATCCGAGGAATAAGCAGGAGGAGCAAACAAGACCTTCAGTTCAGGGGCTTGGATGACCAACCGATGCCGCAGTCGATCCCGCAGGTGAATATTGGCGGACACTCCTCCCACCACAATACAATTGTTTACTTCTGGGACCTTGGCGTGCACGAAAACAATAGCTTTCAAAAGACTGTTTACCAAACAATCTTCCACCGCTCGAGCTAACACAGAGTGAGGAACCCCATTGGATTCTGCACGCAGAGCTGCGGTGCAGGGACCGGAGAAACTCATACAGGCACCTTTTACGTGGGAAGGCAAGCGAAATTTTGTAGAATTTTCGCTCAGCATAGCCAGTCTTTCCAAGTGCGGTCCGGCGGGGAACGGAAGTCCCATGGAGACACCAACCCGGTCCACAAACTGTCCTGCGTGTAAGTCAATCCCTTCTCCAAAAGGCGTAATGGCATATCCCCAAACTGTGCGTCGAGCCACCAGCACATCGGACGTACCTCCCGACAAGTGAACCCCGATGAACAGGTCCTCGATCTCTGGTAAGAAGTATTCAGCTGCTGCTAAATGCCCTTCTTGGTGAGAGGAACGTAAAACGGGCAATCCCAGGGCGCTAGCGAAGGTTTGGGCAAAACTTTCGCCTGCGGCAAAGGAGGGCATATAAGAATTACTGAGGGGTCGTGGGCGAACGGAAACCCCCACTCCTGCCCACAGATGTGAATTTTTTGATAGAGACAATTGATTCATCAATTCAGCCATCAGTTCCGGTAGGCGTCTAACATGAAAAAAAAGAGCCTCCGCTTGACGAAGTCCCCTTTGTCCGTGCTGAACAGGCAACAGTCTGCGAACTTCAGCTCGTAGTTCGCCCTGATCTGCATCCACGGCACACAAGGATGTGGTGTAATTACTCGTATCAATACCGAGAATGAGACCCATAACGTTCTATCTCCCATCGCGTATTCAGCGCTGAGATTTTTTAGAGCTTAACGCGCGGAACCAGGCCCTCCTTCGGGGGCAAACGTTGGATTGTTCCATTGTGACCACACCTGTCTGTCCGGGTGCATGGAAACAACCTTTGCCAGAACACCATTTACAAATCGACCCGATTCGTCCCCACTGAAGTCTTTCGCCAAACGTACCGCCTCGTCAATAATGGTTGCGACGTCCAGATCTTGTTCTACCATGACTTCATATACAGCCAAACGCAAAATATTTCGTTCCACACCGGCCACTCGTTCCAGTTGCCAACCCTCTAACGATGTCTTCAACAAGATATCAATGGCTTCTAGGTTGGCAGACACACCGAAAACCAGTTCTTGAACATAAGCCGCTGTTCGGTCCTGCACGTTATCTTCTTCAGCAAGCACATCGCCCACCGATTGTTGTGGTGATGCGCCACCGAGGTCAATTTGGTACAGAGCTTGCAACGCACGCTCTCGCATCTCGTGTCGCGTCAAAATGAATCTCCCCTCTAACACTATCCCAGTAAATACAGGTTCGTGGATTTACCTTCCCTGCTGATGCCGCTATCAGCGGCATGACGGTCTATTCGGAATAGTGTTCTGACAAAATTTTTTCAATCATGTCTTTCCAATTCCTACGTTCCTCCAGAACACGTCCGACACCATAGCCCACACCTGCCAAAATAATCAACAAAAGGGTGTGCCAAAACCCCAGCCACACCCATACCACCCAAGCTAAGAGACCAGCCAGAAGGCCTATCCAACGTCGTTTTAATTGAATCATTCGGAGAAAAATTCCTCGCAACCAATCCATTCTCATTCCACCCACGTTTTGGCGGATTTGTTTCCGATTTGAGCCAGTTCCGTGATGTTCACCGTGATGCGTTCCACGTCGACACCGCAGGTTTTTTCTATATAGGTCTTGACGGTCTGTTGAATCTTAC
>DAHWFY010000140.1 GCA_027336365.1 Bacillota bacterium
GCCGCCAAAAAACGGGCCTCCACCGCCTGGGTCTGCACACCCCCGATGGGGCGGAACTCCCGTTCCTGCAGTACCCGCAATAGCTTCGCCTGTAGGTCAGGAGCCAGAGCTTGGAGTTCATCCAACAGAAGCGTCCCCCCCTTGGCCAGTTCAAATAATCCTGGTCGATCCACTGCACCGGTGAAACCGCCCCTGCGCGTGCCAAAAAGAATTCCCTCCAGCAGTTCAGCTGGCACCGCGGCACAATTTTCAGCCACAAAAGCCCTCTCCTGCCGAGCACTGGCCGTGTGAATTCCTTGGGCAAACAGTTCTTTGCCCACCCCCGTTTCTCCCCAGAGAATGACGGTGGCATCCGTGTGAGCCGCCCGCACGGCACGCTCTTTAGCCTGCTCAATGGCGGGGCTGTGCCCCAGAATCTCTGCCAGAGAGTGCAGTGAAGACTTGCCGCTGGAGTGACTCCGGTTTAGATGACGTAACGTGGGCGATGCAGTCTGGGTAAATTCGTCGGCAATTTCCATGGCCCCCAGAACCTCACCTTGCCAAATCAAAGGAAAGGTATAGTTGCGCGTAACAATTCGTTTTCCGCCTGCCCCCAGATACTCCTGACGTTCTGTCTGCACGGGTCTACCCGTCTGCAGCACTTGCCAGAGTGTGCTGCTCTCCTCGGTCAACTGGGGATACAAATCAAAAATCCGCTTGTGAACGGCCTGAGCGGGCCGATACCCGTCAATTTCTGCCATGCGACGATTGTATAAGCGCGTATACCCGGCTTGATCGACAATGTGAATCCCCAAGGGAATCTCTTCCCAAACCTCCTGATAAACCTGCAACAACAAGTCCAACAGTTCATCCCTAAGCACGGTCGCCAACCTCCTTCCCTCGTCATGCCGTATTCCAGTCCTCTACCCAGAGGTGTATTTTGCATGCAAATTTTGCATGATTTTGCTTACCATGAGTTATTTTTCGTCTCATGGTTCACCAAAATCGCCCTGCAAAATCCCCTCTCCCTGTCAATGTAGCGCCTGCTGTATGGAGTTGCAAGCAAAAATGTGGGCATTCTTTCCGAGATATGCGCCCTTTGCGCCTTTGTTGATATTGGCACACTTATTGCTATATTGACTTATTGTTTGACCAAAATCATCTGTGCAAAAGGAGTTGTGGGCCATGAAGCAAACACGTCTTGCATTGCCTGGAGTGACGAGTGAGGCTTGGATGGAGCGGGCACACCGTCGCGTGGCCCGAGCGTTCGACGTGTATCTCCCCAACATGGTGGAACGAGCAAAAGGAGCCAAACTGTGGGATGTCGACGGCCAAGAATACATCGACTTTGTCGGCGGCGTGGGTTGCATGAACGTGGGACACAGTCATCCCAAGGTGGTGCAAGCCATTGTCGATGCCGCCACCCGTTTCACCCATACCGATTACACCCTGGCCCCCTACCCAGCCTTGGTGGAACTGGCCGAGCGTCTGACGGCCAAGTCCCCCATTCCTGAGGCAAAATCCCTGTTTTTTAACTCGGGCGCCGAGGCGGTTGAAAACGCCATCAAGATTGCTCGAGCTTATTCCAAGCGGGCGGGAATCATCACCTTTGATGGGGCCTTTCACGGCCGCACCTATATGGCGATGTCCCTAACCAGCAAGCTGAAACCTTACAAAGCAGGCTTCGGTCCTTATGCCGGCGAGATCTACCGCCTGCCTTATCCCAGCGCGACACATGGGCCGAGTCTGGCGGAGTTTCAAAAAGCTCTGAACCGGGCCGCTCAAGCTCTGTTTGATCCGGAGGCCATCGCGGCAGTTATTGTCGAACCCATCCAAGGAGAGGGTGGCTTTATCGTACCGGTAGCAGGATTTTTCCAGGTCCTGCGCGAGTTTTGCGACACCCACGGAATTGTGCTGATTGTCGATGAAATTCAAACTGGATACGGTCGTACCGGAAAATTCTTCGCCATTGAGCACGAAGGGATTATCCCCGACGTGATGACGGCAGGAAAATCCATTGCCGTCGGTTTGCCTCTATCCGCAGTGATAGGTAAACCGGAAATCATGGATACACCGGGGTCCAACACATTGGGAGGTACCTATGTGGGCAATCCGGTGGCCTGCTCGGCGGGTCTCGCAGTGTTGGACGTGATGGAAGAAGAAAACTTGGTAGAGCGAGCCGTAACGGTGGGGCAACGGATTCGTAAGGTACTTCAAGAAATCGCCGCCGAGAGCCCTTACGTGGGAGATGTACGAGGTCGAGGTGCCATGATGGCGGTAGAATTTGTCAAGGACAAGACCACCATGGAACCTTATGCAGCGGCAGTATCCCAGATACTGCATGAGGCCTTAGCCAACGGCTTGGTGATGATGAAATCCGGTATTAACAACAACGTCATCCGCTTCTTGTGTCCCCTCAACATTGAGTTTGATCTGCTGGACCAAGGGTTGCAGATACTCAAAACGGCAGTCCAACAGGTACAGTTTCCCCCACAAGGATGAGGGAATGAAGTGCAAGGCCTCATCAAGTGAAGCGAGCCATCGGCGGAACGGCGCATACACCGTCCGCCAGTGGCATTTTTGCGTTTTCCGCGAACTTTGGCTCACGGATGCGAGTCTATGTATTGGGTCATTGAACTCATCTTCTGATGAACTAATCTCAGTAAATACAGTTCTGTAAATTTATATTTCTTGTGGGTGCCGCTATCAGCGGCATGGGGGTCTATTGTATTTTTCTGAAATTGCCTAGATGTCCGCACTGCAGAGAGGTGACTTTCGATGAAGAAGATAAGGTCCACTGTCATCGCCTTAGTGGGGTCCGTGACTGCCGCCGCCATGCTCACGGGCTGTGCAACCTTTCCCGTAGCCAACACAACGCCACAAAAATCAACTGACTTCAGTCAACACGCGAAGTCTACACATCACGCCGTGGGGTTTAAGACCTCACCGTTACATGCGCAGACCACTTATCAGTTGATGAGCACTACCCAACGGGTGCGGCCGGACTTTTATGTCAATCTGAAAAAGAACATCTATTACAGCAACCGAGTGATGGTGGTCTCTTTTCACGACATGTCCCTGCACTTAAAGTCGCCCTACAACATGTCTCCCGCTGCCTTCGGTCAAGACCTGCAGGCCTTACAACAGTACCACTTCAATGTCATCTCGAACCAACAGTTCACGAGTTGGCTGGAACATCGCAGTCCCGTACCGCCTAATGCGGTGATGTTAACCTTTGATGATGGATATCAAAGTATGTACACCCATACATTCCCGATTTTGCGGAGTCACCACATGACGGGGACCTTTTTCATCATCACTCACGCCCAGGACGTACACTTTCCTGGATTCATGACTTGGCCAGAGGTGCAATCACTGTCCAAGGGCGGCATGACCGTGGAAAGCCACACGTATGATCTGCACTATGACGTGAATGTGAATGGCAAGCTTATTCCCGCCTTTGATACCCCGTTCTACAAAGGGCACTGGCAGACCCCCACCCAGTATTTCCAACGGGACTACAGGGACTTTTTAACAGCCCGATTGCAGTTGCAACAACATTTGGGCCTTCCGGTGAATGAGATTGCTTGGCCTTACGGATATGGCAATTTGATGGCTTATAAGGCCGCTCAAGCAGCTGGATACCGCTTCTTCTTTACCACAGCCGCTGGAGTGGATACGCCCTGGACGAGTTCTTGGTACATTCGCAGAATCGACGTAGGACTCGCCAAGACGCCGCAACAGGTGGTCAACGAAATTCTGCATAGCGCAGGTTCGCCGGCAGTGTTGGTGCCCGTCAAACACACCGTGTCCCACAAGTCCGTAGGGCACAGCGTGTAACCCGGCCATGGAAATTTCAGGTCCTCTTCTGGGTGAGAAGCTTTCGTGTCAAGACAAACGGAGGCCATGAAAAAGTCACAAGAACATAGTGGAAAAACGGAGAGCTAGAGACACAACTCTCCGTTTTTCATCACCGCACGGTCATCCACGTACAGTGTAGGTCGGGTAATAATAATCCCACCTAAATGAATTCCCGTCTCGATCGTTCCTTCAAAGGAAGCATTCTACCAAAGAACCCCGTGCACAGTACCATACGCCTCCCAGGAAACCGTTCACAATCAACTCGCCAACAGACCTACCCTCCATCGGAACGAGGTACGCCAAGCAAAAAATTGCGTCAAGCAACGAATTGCGCTGGATTGCAACTCGTTCGTCAATGGCAGATACTTAAAGTGCGTGTCCGAAACTGACATGGCCTAACGGCCACCACCAAGGATGAAAATGACCAAAGGTCAGGACGAACTATTTTCGTATAAAACTCTCATGATCTTGCATTAGAAAACGTTCTCCACACGGAATTCGCTTGCTCCATAAATCCACCATACACCCTTCAAGGAGGCCATTTTATGTCTCGACCCTTACGTAAGGACGTACCGATTGAACTGACTTGGGATCTGACAACCCTATTCCCATCCGACACTGTATGGAGCGACGCCTTGTCTCAGATTTCTACCCAATTATCGGCGGTCACGCGTTACCAGGGGCAATTGGCCAATGGCTCCAAGGTCCTTTTGTCCTGCCTGGAATCCCTCGAACAGTTACAGATACAACTGACCCAGGTGGCTACCTATGCTCAGTTACGATTCTCTGAGGATGGCAGCAACTCCGCAAACCAAATCCTTAGCGCCCGCGTTGCCGGAGTAGCGGCACAGGTGAATGCAGAGGTCTCCTTCATCAAAGATGAAATTCTTGCTCTGCCAACAGACATGGTGAACAGGTATCTAAACCAAGAACCCGAATTACAGGATTTTGCTAAGTTTTTGCAAGACTTGCTGGAAACCAAACCCCACCAACTCACTCCGGAAACCGAACGAACTTTAGCCGCACTGGGTGAAGTTCACAGTGCCCCTTACACCATCTATCAGCGTAGCAAGTCTTCCGACATGCAATTTGCACCTGTAAAAGATGCCATAGGCCAAGAACACTCCGTATCTTTTGCACTCTATGAGGACCACTTCGAATTTTCATCGGATACTCCGTTGCGTCGAGCAGCATATGCCTCCTTCACGGACACACTGCAGCATTACCAAAACACATTTGCCGCAACGTACGCCACGGAGGTCAAGAAACAAGTCACGCTGGCCCGTTTGCGTCACTACCGCTCGGCCACGGAAATGCTACTGGAACCTCAACAAGTCACCCTGGAAATGTATCACAACTTACTGGATGGGATTCAAGCCGAATTGGCCCCTCATATGCGTCGCCTGGCCAGGCTTCGCCAACACGTGTTGGGGTTAAAAGAGATGCGATTTTGCGATTTGAAGGTTCCCCTCGATCCCGATTTCAACCCCACCACCACCTACACCGAGGCGTCGCAGATCATTCTGGAAGCTCTCGCCGTGCTGGGCCCGGAGTATGGGCAAACCATCCACCAGGCGTTAACGGAACGCTGGGTGGACCTGGCGGACAACGTGGGAAAGTCCACAGGTGCGTTCTGCTCCAGTCCTTATGGACGTCATCCATTCATTCTCATTACCTGGACCCACACCATGCGTAGCGCCTTTGTGCTGGCCCACGAGTTAGGTCATGCAGGACACTTCACCCTGGCTCAACGCCATCAGCGAGCCATGAACTCCAGGCCCTCCATGTACTTCATTGAAGCTCCCTCCACCATGCACGAACGCTTACTGGCCCAGCACCTGCTGCGTACCACCACAGATCCGCGCATGCGCCGTTGGGTGATTGCTCAGTCCTTAGGCACCTACTACCACAACTATGTCACTCATCTGCTGGAAGCAGAGTTGCAACGACGAGTCTACACCCTTGCGGAGCAAGACACCCCCATTACAGCCAGCCTGTTGAACGAACTGAAAGGGACTGTCTTACGGGACTTTTGGGGAGATACGGTGGTCATCGACGACGGCGCTCGTCTGACCTGGATGCGTCAACCGCACTACTATATGGGTCTTTATCCTTACACCTACTCAGCTGGATTGACCCTGTCCACCGTAGTTGCGCAAAAAATAGAGACGAATGGCCAATCCGCCGTGGACCGTTGGCTGAAAACCCTGTCCGCCGGTGGCACCCAACGCCCCTTGGAGTTGATGCGAATGGCTGGGGTGGACATGTCCACCCCAGAACCCATTCATCAAGCCGTGGCTTATGTGGGAAGTCTGGTCGATGAGTTGGAGCAAAGTTTTTGAGACTCCAGCTACTCTCAGACTTTCAACCAAGGAGGACCTCATGCGTGGGAAATCCGAGGCGTGCCTCGGAGTGCATGCTCTTCCTCCTCTTCCTCAACATCCTTTTTCAAGAAAATTACCGCAAGCGCCGTTATCACCGCTCCCACGATGATGCTAAGGGCATACAGACCCACATTGCCAATCAGCGGGAACACGAAAACTCCCCCGTGAGGAGCCGGAGAGGTCACCTGAAACAACATGGTCAATGCACCGGACACCGCAGAACCAGCCATCAAAGATGGAATGACACGAAACGGATCATTTGCAGCAAAAGGAATCGCACCCTCAGTAATAAAACACATTCCCAACACCAAGGCCGCCTTGCCCGCGTCCCGCTCTTCCCGGTAAAACTTCCGTCGACGCAGGAAAGTCGCAAGGGCCAATCCCAAGGGAGGTGTCATACCGGCACCCATCACCGCCGCCATGATGACCTCCGACTCATGCGTATGGGTTCCAAGCAGTCCTACGGCAAAAAAGTAGGCCACCTTGTTGACAGGCCCTCCCATATCAAAGGCCATCATGGCGCCCAACAACAGTCCCAGTCCGACAGAGGCACTCGCACCCATGCTGGAGAGCCCATTGGTCATCCATGTCATCAAATCAGCGATGGGACGTCCCAGCACGTAAATCATCAACAACCCGACAATTCCCACCGACAAGACCGGAAGAATCAGCACAGGTTTGATTCCTTCCAAAGAACGAGGCAATTTAATCCACTGTTTCAACCATTTGGTGATATATCCGGCAAGAAATCCTGCAATAATACCACCAAGATAACCCGCACTTGCATGTGGGCTACCATACATGGCACCCTGAGTTCCAATCCAACCACCCACCAATCCAGGAGCAAATCCGGGACGGTCTGCGATGGACATGGCAATAAAGGCTGCCAGGATAGGAACAAACAGTACAAAAGCGGAATTTCCGCCAATGTTCATCAAGACTTTTGAGAAGGGCGAGTTGCCGTTGATATCTACCGCGAAGGATAAGGCAATGAAAATACCACCAGCCACCACGAGAGGTAGCATGTTGGACACTCCGTTCATTAAATGTCGATACCCCGTAGGCATTTGCGCCTTTTTCTGTGCCTTTTGTCGCTGGATATTTTCGAAATAATCCTCAGCCCCAGACGATTCCGTTTGTCCAAACACGGGTTGTTCAAGGGCAAGAGTGAACAGCTCTTGCGGCGACTTAATGGCACTCGTGACAGAAGTCTCCAGCAATCGCTTACCGCGAAAACGACTCAAATCCACCGTCGTATCTGCAGCAATAATGACCGCATCAGCATTACGGATATCCTCCTCAGTCAAAGTGTTTTCAGATCCTGCGGCCCCCTGAGTTTCCACTTTTATTTCATATCCCAGGGCTGGAGCCGTTTTTTTCAAAGACTCCTCCGCCATGTAAGTGTGGGCAATTCCGGTTGGACAAGCGGTAATGGCAACAATCCGTTTCATACCGCAACCTCCATTCTTTTAATGTCTACTTGTTGAAA
>DAHWFY010000141.1 GCA_027336365.1 Bacillota bacterium
CTGCTCGCTATTTGACCGATGTGGTACGCAAACTTCCTAATTCTCTCATGACTTTTCAAGTATCCAATCCTTACATGGCAGATATTCGCTCCGGCTCCGCTGAGTTTCACTTACACGGCATTGATGCCGCCGAGTTTCCTAAACTCCCTCAGTTCCACACTGCAAAATCTTTGACAGTCAGCAGTTCTTTGTTGCGACAATTCATTCGCAGTAGCGCTTACGCAGCCTCCACCTTGGAAGCTAGACCCACACTCACTGGCATACACAACACTTTCGAAAATGGGCAAATGACTTTTACGGCTACAGATGGATTACGTTTGGGGATGTACACTGCGCCAATTCCAGAAAATCCAGATTTTACTTGGAACGCCATCGTTCCAGCAAAGTCTTTGGCAGAACTAACAAAGTTATTGCCTGAAGAGGACATGCCTGTAATCCTTCAACTCACAGACAGTCATAGCCTATTTGTGATAGGTCAAACCCACTTTTATACGCGTTTGATTGAGGGAGTTTACCCAGACATCAGCCGTATTATTCCAAATCACTTTGCCACCACTCTCCGAATAGATAACAATCTTTTTGCGAATGCCATTGATCGAGCTGCCCTCATTGCAAGAGATCGAGAAAATCACATGGTGAGAATGGAACTTCAAGAAAAAAGTGTTACAATATCATCGAACTCCCCGGAAATTGGTAATGTATCGGAGTCCATCGAGGCCAAGGAAAAAACAGGGGATGATTTAGTGATTGCGTTTAATTCCCACTATGTTCTCGAGGCTTTGCGTGCAACTGCAAGCGATGAAGTACAGGTCCAATTTAACGGACCTAATCAGCCCTTCACCTTGCACGTCCCTGGGGAACAAAATAATCTGCAATTGATTTCACCAGTTTTGATGAGATAATCCGACGTAGTAGGAAGACGAGGATGCACATCGAGAGATTAACTTTGCAGCAATTCCGAAATTATACCAGCCAAGAAATTAGTTTTCATCCACGATTAAACGTGCTTACTGGAGAAAATGCTCAAGGTAAGACGAATGTTCTGGAAGCGGTATATTACTTGGCGGTAGGTAAATCTCACCGCACAAATAAAGATGCAGACTTGATTCAACACGGTCAAACGGCGGCTAAACTTCAGGCCGTTGTGAGGACTGGAGCAAGAGAACAGAGATTAGTGTTACAACTGCGCGGTTCAAATAAGACCGCTCGCATCAATGGCGTTGCACAGTCGAAAATGACCGATTTTATCGGACGATTACAGGTGGTGCTATTTGCCCCGGAAGATTTGTCACTGGTTAAAGGAGCGCCAAGTCTCAGACGTCGGTTTATTGACATTGAACTTGGACAAAGCCAACCTGCATATCTCTACCATCTGAGTCAGTACACGCGTACCTTGCAGCAACGAAATGCGTTGCTCAAACAGTTCACTCATGGATCTGGAGATACGGACTATTTGAGTGTATTTGATTTGCCTTTAGCAGAACATGGTGCACAGGTATGGTTGCGACGACAGCACTTTTTACTTCGGTTAGCAGAATTGGTTGGCGAAACCTATGCTACCCTCTCTTCTTCTCGCGAACGACTTACTCTGAACTACGAGTGTTCTTTGCCTGGTATGGATTTTTTTAAAAATTCTCTGTCTCTTCCGGCACTGAGTGAATCATTTCAAAATGTTTTAAGTCAAAAATACTCATTTGACTGCCGTCAGGGACACACTTCCATTGGTCCCCATCGGGATGACCTCTTGTTTTTCTTGGACGGTCAAGACGTTCAAGGTTATGCTAGCCAGGGACAGCAGAGAACCATTGCTCTTGCACTGCGACTGGCAGAAATTGATTTGTTACAGGAAGAAACTGGGGAATATCCAGTGTTGTTGTTGGACGACGTTTTGTCGGAGTTGGACAACTTGCGACAACAAAATTTGGTGTTGGCGATGAGCGAAAAGGTCCAGACCATTTTAACCACAGCGAGTCCCATTCAACTTCCTAAGGCCATGACTCAGCAGGCCCGCTTGTTTGAAATCCGGTCTGGTATAATACATGAGGAAGGGTAGGTGCGGTTGTGTTTATACATCTCGGTGGAGATACGATGGTACAGGTGAAGGATGTTATCGGTATTTTTGATGCTAGAGTGAAGACCAGTAAGTTATCAACAAAATTATTTGATTTAACAGATAAAATATTAAGAGTGCAAGATACGGAAGCGGATCACATCAAGTCTTATGTCTTGACTTCTGATTACTTGTATGCATCCTCCGTATCCTCGGTTACTTTGCGGAAAAGAGCCTATTTTATGGAAGAGGAAGCCTTGCCTGAATTCGACAATACGGGCGGAGTTTGATACTCTGAACGAATGGAGACCGGCATCTTTGTCAGGGCCCGCGGCGAGTACGCATGCCTGTGAGGCATAGGTGGAGGGAAGTTCTTTGGCAGATGAAGTGTATGACGCGTCACAAATTCAGGTCTTAGAAGGGCTTGAGGCAGTCCGGAAGAGACCGGGAATGTACATTGGGTCAACGAGTGCCAGAGGGTTACATCACCTGGTATGGGAAATTGTCGACAACTCGGTGGATGAGGCCCTCGCCGGACGATGTACCCGCATTGTGGTGGAGATTCATCCTGACCACAGTGTCAGCGTAACAGACAATGGAGCTGGTTTCCCAGTTGGTATACACTCGCAAACCGGGCGTCCGGCGGTAGAGACGGCCTTAACAATTTTACACGCCGGTGGCAAGTTTGGCGGTAGCGGATATAAGGTTTCAGGTGGGTTGCATGGCGTTGGTGCCTCCGTGGTCAATGCCCTATCCGAGTGGATGAAGGTTGAAGTGCATCGAGACGGGAAAATTTACGTACAGGAATATTCCCGCGGAGACGTACTGTACGATTTAAAGGTGATTGGAGATACGGACCACTCGGGTACCACAGTGACCTTTAAACCTGATGCGGAAATTTTTACAGAAACCACTGAATTTCAGTTGGATATCTTGCAAAACCGTTTGCGCGAAGTGGCTTTTCTTAATGCAGGTTTGGAAATTGTGCTAGTGTTCGATCCCGAGGATAAGCAGTGGACATACTGCTATTCCGGCGGTGTGGCGGAATTTGTGGAATACCTCAATCGTTCTAAGACCGTTCTCCACGCAAAACCGGTGTTTGTGTCCGGTGTCAAGGATGGCGTAACGGTAGAAGTTGCCTTGCAGTACAACGACAGCTATAACACAACTCTATTTTCGTACGCCAACAACATTCACACTCATGAAGGAGGTTCTCATGAGTCTGGTTTCAAAAGCGCTCTCACTCGTGTGATTAACGATTATGCCCGTAAGATGAATGCCTTAAAAGACAATAACGGCAACCTCAGCGGCGATGATGTACGAGAAGGTCTCACCGCCATTGTCAGCGTCAAAGTCCCCGAACCACAATTTGAGGGCCAGACAAAGACAAAATTGGGTAACAGCGAGGTCAGGGGGCTGGTGGACAGTCTATTCAGCGACAAATTCCAGGCTTTCCTCGAAGAAAATCCTGCTGTGGCCAAGCAGATTATCGAGAAATCCGTGACGGCTGCGAGAGCTAGGGAGGCCGCTCGCAAGGCCCGCGAGTTGACTCGTCGCAAAAGTGCTTTGGAGATCAGTTCTCTCCCAGGTAAATTGGCTGATTGTTCCAGTAAGGATGCTTCCATTAGTGAACTGTATCTTGTCGAGGGAGATTCTGCTGGTGGATCTGCCAAAGAAGCAAGAGATAAGAACTTTCAAGCCATTCTGCCGTTGCGTGGAAAAATTATTAATGTTGAAAAGGCTCGCTTGGATAAGATCCTTTCCAACAACGAAATCCGCGCGATTATTACAGCTTTGGGCACAGGTATCGGTGAAGAATTTGACATCACCAAGGCCCGCTATCACAAGGTGGTCATTATGACAGATGCCGATGTGGATGGAAGCCACATCCGAATTTTGCTGTTGACCCTGTTTTATCGCTTCATGCAGCCTCTGATTGATGCGGGTTATATTTATATTGCTCAGCCTCCGTTGTACAAGATTCAGAAGGGCAAAGCCATTCGTTATGCCTATTCGGATAAGGAATTGGATAAATATTTGGATGAAATCGGACGTACCGGTATTAATATTCAACGTTATAAGGGATTAGGTGAAATGAATCCAATCCAATTGTGGGACACCACCATGGATCCGGAGGTGCGCACCTTGCTTCAAGTAAGCATGGAGGATGCCATGGATGCCGATATTATCTTCACCATCCTAATGGGTGATAGGGTGGAACCACGGCGAGAGTTCATCGAAGACCACGCACACTACGTCCGTAATCTGGACGTTTAGTGCACCGGGGAGTGACATTTTTTGGCAGAGCCCGTAGATAAAATTCGTCCTATAGACCTCAGTGAGGAACTTCGAAATTCTTTTATCGACTATGCCATGAGCGTAATTGTCAGCCGTGCCATTCCGGATGTTCGGGATGGCCTAAAACCGGTGCATCGACGTATTTTATATGCCATGTACGAGGTTGGAATGACTCCTGATAAGCCGTATAAGAAGTCGGCCCGTGTGGTGGGTGACGTGCTGGCAAAATATCATCCTCATGGAGATGCTGCTGTATACGACGCATTGGTCCGCATGGCACAACCTTTTTCCACGCGATATCTGTTGGTGGACGGACAAGGAAATTTTGGTTCCATCGATGGGGATTCAGCGGCAGCCATGCGTTATACCGAGACACGAATGTCTCACATCGCCATGGAATTGTTGCGGGATATCAACAAGGAAACAGTAGACTTTGGTCCCAACTATGATGGTAATGAACAAGAGCCCTTGGTTTTACCATCTCGGTTTCCCAATCTCTTGGTGAACGGGTCCTCGGGAATTGCGGTAGGCATGGCCACTAATATTCCTCCGCATAATCTGAGAGAGGTCATTGATGGCACGGTGATGTTGATAGATAATCCGGAAACCAGCCTGGAGGACTTAGGAAAAGTCGTCAAGGGACCGGATTTTCCTACAGGGGGCTTGATTCTTGGCCGAGAAGGGATTCGCGGTGCTTTTGCGACAGGTAGAGGGTCCATCACCATTCGGGCTAAGACCAAATTTGAGGAAATGCCGGGTGGAAAAACCCGCATTGTTGTCACAGAAATTCCGTATCAACAGAACAAGGCCCGGTTGATTGAGAAGATTGCTGAATTAACACGGGAGAAGCGTTTGGATGGGATCACAGATTTGCGCGATGAATCGGATCGCAATGGGATGAGAATTGCGATTGAACTGCGGCGAGACGTAAAACCGCAGGTGGTGTTGAATAATTTATTTAAACATACAGGACTGCAGTCCACTTTTGGCGTCATTATGTTGTCCTTGGTGAACGGCAGGCCGCGGGTACTCAATCTCAAGGAGATGTTGGTTGAGTATATCAAGCATCAAGAAGAAGTTGTACGCAGGCGTACTCAGTATGATCTGAACAAAGCCGAGGCACGGGCTCACATCCTGGAGGGATTGCGGATTGCCTTGGATCATTTGGATGAGGTGATTGCCCTCATTCGTGGTTCACAAACCGCCGACATTGCCAGGGAGCAGTTGATGCAGACCTTTTCTCTCAGTCAAGAACAGGCGCAGGCCATTTTAGACATGCGCCTGCAACGACTGACCGGGTTAGAGCGAGAAAAAATTGATCATGAATATGAGGAACTGCTCAAGGTCATTGCGGAGTTGCGAGGAATTTTGGCAGAGACAGGAAAATTGATGGGGGTTATTCGAGATGAGCTGATAGAAATTCGGCAGCGTTTTGGCGATGATCGAAGGACGACCATTGTTGCCGCCGAAGGGGAAATTAGCGAAGAAGACCTGATACCGGTACAGGATGTGGCGGTGACCATGACACACGCTGGTTATGTGAAGCGAATCCCTGTCACAGCTTACCAGAGTCAACGGCGGGGAGGTCGTGGGATTAGTGTCATGGGCACGCGAGAAGAGGATTTTGTGGAGCACCTGTTTGTCACTTCTTCTCACCATTACTTACTGTTTTTCACAAATAAGGGACGAATGTATATTCTCAAGGCCTACGAAATTCCCGAATATAGCCGTCAGGCAAAGGGACTTCCCATCATCAATCTGTTAAACTTAGAACAGGATGAGAAAATCTCAACAGTAATTCCAATTCACTCTCTGGATTCTGAGGAAATCAAAGGTCTAGCACTGTTTTTTGCCACTCGTTATGGCATCGTCAAAAAAACAGCCTTGTCGGAATTTGTGAATGTGCGTAAGAGTGGAATTATTGCCATCCATTTGCATGATGACGACGAGGTCATTCGGGTGCGTCTGACTGAAGGTACCCGGGACCTTATTATGGCTACTCATCACGGCTTATCCATTCGTTTTCGTGAATCAGATGTCCGTCTGATGGGACGCGGAGCGGCGGGTGTGAAGGGTATTCAGCTACAAGATGACGACAACGTCATTGGTATGGACGTGATTGAACCGGATTCAGAGGTCTTGGTGGTTACCACCAGGGGTTACGGCAAAAAGACGCAAATCTCGGGTTATCGAGTGCAGACACGTGGTGGCAAGGGTATTAAGACTATTCATTGCACGCCTAAAAACGGCAATGTCGTTGGCTTGAAGATGGTTCATCCTGACGATGATTTAATGATTATTACCAACGCTGGCGTAGCCATTCGCATCCACGTGCGAGATATCTCCACCCAAAGTCGCAACACTCAAGGGGTGAGGTTGATTAATGTCCCCGATGGTGAGGAAGTTGCCACCGTGGCTAGGGTGGTTTCAAATGAGGATGTGGAATGACAGGTCTCATGAATTCCAATGAAGGAGGCTTGATGAGAATGACTGGATTTGAGCAGTTTCTTTACCATCAAGGAGGTCTGTGGCTGGCGCTCATTGTGTTCATGGGGATTTCTTTTGTCGTTGTCAACGCATTGGTGAAGCGGGACTGAATGGTGGCCGATGTCCGCATGAATAAGGGGTCGTCAGGACCTTATTCACCTGAATTGGAGCGGAAAACGCCTGGGAAAACGGGAATAAGGGTGCGCCATGCCCTTATTTCTGTTTTTCAGTGCGGTGTTGGCCGAATAGAGGCTTGGGAGACCCTTCATCCGCGAGGAGCAGACCTGCGAGAGAATGCGAGCGAAGCAGACCTGCTTTGCGAGCGAGGCAGACCTGCTTTTTGTTTGTCTCTAGAGAATCTCGCTGTGAAAAGGTTAAAATTTCTACTAAATTCCTCTTGCGTTCACCGGGGTCCCCATGCTATAGTAACAACCGTCGCCATTGCGGCGGCCCACAAAATCGCGTCTGACCTGGGCGAGGCAAGAGGTTCGCACGTGAGCCCCACGGGGCCACGGGGAATGGGCGAGGGAATTCACGAGGAAGTGAGCGAGAAACTTTCGATTGACTTCATTGTGAGAGTGTGGTAAGTTAACAAATGCCTCTTCGAGAGAGCGCTTGCTATCAGGCCTCTGCGAAGGGCCAAAGATTCACTTGGGGACCTCCCAAGTGGGTTCGATGTGGGTTCCTTGAAAACTAAACACGCACAACCAAGCCATCGTTCTTTTTGGAAATACAGGGGTGCCCCCTTGCGAGAGGGTGCCCTGAGAGTCACTGATTTGAGAGTTTGATCCTGGCTCAGGAC
>DAHWFY010000142.1 GCA_027336365.1 Bacillota bacterium
TGTCCGGACAACCTCTATAAGAGATTGTCCGGACACACACTATCAAACCTGTTTACCGCGCAGCCCCCATGTTTGTTTCCGCAGTCCCATAGGTTTGTTTTACCCGCACAAGTAAAATGACAACGGCGGCAGCCACCAAACACAACATCAAAAAGAGGACGCCCGCAAAGAAACTTTTTGTCGTTTGAATCAGATACCCTACGATAAACGGTCCAAAAAAACCCCCAAGATTGCCGATGCCATTGATGAGCCCCATGCCTCCACCCAGCGTTTCAGTCGGTAACAGTGCAGCCGGAATGGACCAAAACACGCCATTGTAGGCAAACATAAAACCTTCTGCAAGGATGACAAAGGTCATTGCGACCCACGCCAAGTTCTTGCCCACCAAAATTGAAGCAAACAGCAAGACCCCTCCGAAAAACACTGGGATGGACGCATGCCACTTGCGCTCGCCAGTGCGATCTGAGTGTTTAGAGTTAATGTACAAGCCAATGAGCGCTGCAACCCAAGGTAATGCGGTCAACAGTCCTGTACCAACATTTCCTTGATGAGAAATTGTTTTGACCAGGGTAGGAAGCCATAAACTAAACCCGTAAAATCCAATTTGGACTAAAAAGTAATATAAAACTAGTAACCACATATTCCCATTACTAAAGGCAGCTCTGTAATTGATGACATTTTGACCCACTACTTCCCTGTCTTTCGCTAAAGCAGACTCAATGTAATCCCGTTCTTCTGGCGAAACCCATTTGGCCTTTTTGGGGTCATCATCGATAAAAAACCACCAGAGAATGGCCCACACCCAAGGGAAAGCGCCTTCAACAAAAAATAAATAACGCCAATCGGACACATGCAAAATCCAACCAGACACGGGTCCCATAATAATGGAAGCCAGCGGAATGCACATCATCCAGTAAGAATTTGCCCGGGCTCGCTCATTGAGAGGAAACCATTTGGACAGCAAAATCAACGTGGCTGGCCAAACCCCACCCTCGGCAACCCCCAGTAAGAAACGGAGTGTTAACAGTTCCCATAAATTTTGTACAAAACCCGTACTAAATGCGATAATTCCCCAAACGATAAGAGCCCATAAAACAAACTTTTTGGCACTGTATCTGGCCGCAATATGCCCCCCAGGAATTTGCAAAAACAGGTACCCAATAAAAAATATCCCGCCCACCAAGCCGGAAATCGTGGCACCAAATGCCAATGTTTTTTCCATGCCAGCAAAAGCAAAACTCACATTGTTGCGATCGATGAAGGCGATGGTGTACATCAATAGGGCGATGGGAATAATGCGCGTCCAACGTCGGGTTGGAGCAGTCGCTGCAACAGCATTTGACATCAGTCATCCTCCTTTTGGCAATTCTCTGATAAGTCACAGACATAAAGACCAGTAGCACACCAAACTGCAGGTTCTAACCTCACCTCCCCAGCGTTCCTGCGCTCCTATTCATACAACACATCCATCCAACAATGTGTTCAAGACGCAAGTTTCGTACCAACTTGATTGGCTTGCTTTTACACCATTATTTCTCATCGATATTTCTGAGAAATATCCAAGGTTCAGCATAGGCTTGCAATCATCTCCTGATACACACCCTCCCACACAACTCATTCTGCGTTCAGAAGTGAATCCATTCATCGACTGATTGCATCACTATCTGTTACAATTTGCACCACAGGGGTTTATCAACTGACGATGTTCCTTTCATTCTCGCTTGCCAAAGCCTGTCGCCCAGCCTCCAAGGTCTGTACAATTCGATCCACATCGTACACGGCACCCCGCCACGTTCCGCCACTGATGTTCTGCAAAGCAGCCCACAACCGGGTGTCGTCTGGCAAATCCGGGTCTGGGGCAAGACCTGGGTGGGGAGGGCGAGTTGCCAGAATCTCAGCACCTGTCTCAGGTGAAACCTGTTCGTTCCCATCCCCCACAAAATCCACTCGGCCTTCCAGACGGTTGCGGTCAACCACCAAATGAATCAGGTCCCCATCTCGCAGTTTACCAATGGGCCCTCCCGCCAAGGCCTCAGGACCCACGTGTCCCACACACGCCCCCGTGGATACCCCAGAAAAGCGGGCGTCTGTCACCAGAGCCACATGTTTGCCAAAAGGCAAATGTTTGAGAGCGGATGTGAGTTGATAGGTTTCCTCCATACCCGTGCCCGAGGGTCCGCGACCCATAAGCACCAACACATCACCGGCCTCAATCTGGCTTTCTTTGATGGCCGCAATGGCCGCCCGTTCACTGGTGAACACCTTAGCCTGTCCCACGTGACGATAGACTCCGTCCGCATCAACCACACTCGGGTCAATGGCGGTGGATTTGATGACTGCCCCTTCCGGTGCCAGGTTTCCAGTGAGAAACGTGACTGTAGAAGTCAATCCGCGATGGTGTGCGGTGTCTGGATTCATAATCACATCGTCTGGGTCCACACCATCCAGTTCCTGCAGCCATTCCCGCACCCGCACCCGTCGCTCCGAGCCCTCCCACCAGTCCAACACATTCCCCAGGGTTTCCCCAGATACCGTCCGCACGGAGGTGTCCAATAGTCCCATGCGACGCAGGTGCAACATCACTTCGGGCACTCCTCCGGCCAGAAACACCCGGACCGTCGGGTGGTCCACCGGACCATTGGGTAACACACTGACCAAACGAGGCACTGCCCGGTTGACCTCCTGCCAGTCATTGACCGTGGGAATAGTGCGACCTGCGGCGTGGGCGAAGGCCGGAATATGCAGCAACAGGTTGGTAGATCCGCCAAAGGCGGCATGCACCACCATCGCATTATGGATGGCGGCATCCGTCAGAATGTCCTGCATTACCATTCCATTTTGTACCATCCGCAACACTGCTTTGGCAGACTGACGTGCCATCTCCTCCCATATAGGTTGCCCTGAGGGCGCCAGCGCAGAATGGGGCAAAGACATCCCAAGGGCCTCCGCCACCAACTGAGAAGTAGCAGCAGTTCCTAAAAATTGACATCCCCCTCCTGGCGATCCGCAGGCTCGACAGGCCACTTCTGCCGCATACTCCAGGGTGATTTCCCCCTGGGCATAACGGGCACCAATGGTCTGTACCTTGCCCGCGTCCTCCCCGTCTTCTGCCAGTAACGTACTGCCTCCCGGAACCAGAATGCCTGGCATTTCACGCAGCGATGCCAGCGCCATCAGAGTCGCCGGCAGACCTTTATCACAGGTGGCCACCCCCATCACCGCCTTGCGGGTGGGTAAAGAGCGAATCAGCCGACGCATCACCAAGGCTGCATCATTGCGGTATGGCAGAGAATCAAACATGCCCGCCGTCCCTTGAGACCTCCCATCACACGGATCACTGACATGTGCGGCATAAGGCACCGCCCCCAGTTGCCGCAACTGCTCCGCAGCCGCACGCACCAGCAGTCCCACTTCCCAGTGGCCAGTGTGGTATCCCAATGCCAGCGGAGAACCATCCGAATCGCGCAATCCCCCTTGGGTACTCAGAATCAGCACAGATTTGCCCAACACCTTTGCTGGGTCCCAGCCCATCCCCACACTTTCCGTCAAGCCAAATAAGTCCCCACTGGACCACTTCCGGAGCATTTCTGGGGTTAATGGCAATCTTCCCTGTGGCCCCGGAGCACGCGTGGGAATCCGGTACAGTTCCGCGTCCTCCGTTTCCATCAGGGTGGCCAACCTCTGTTGTGAAGCACTGGAGCCTTCTGATTCGGTCTTGGATGGTTTCTCCTCCATGGGGGATACCCCCTTTCTGCTACTCGTTTTCATGAATACAAAAGTTCACGTGGAACTCCTGCTTAACTGAACCACTGCGCCCCATTCACATCGATAATCTGTCCAGAAATATAATCTGCAAAGGAAGAGGCGAGAAACAGAATGGCTCCCGCTGTCTCCTCTGCCGTGCCCTCTCGGTGCAGCGGAATCTGCTGCTTGAAGTTGTCCCGTTGTTCTGATGGGGTGAACTTGTCGTGAAAGGGCGTGGTGATGACCCCTGGAGCCACAGCGTTGACCAAAATATTGTATTCCGCCAGATCCTTGGCCATCGACCGAGTCAGAGTGGCCACCCCCCCTTTGGAAGTTGCATAAGCCAATGCGCCCAAAGAGCCCCCGTTGCGCGCGGCCACCGAGGTCAAGTGAATGATACGGCCCCGCCCCAACGGTTTCATCAAAGGCAACACCGCTTGGGAAACCAGAAAAGCCGACTTTAAGTTCACGTTCATGATGCGGTCCCACAAGTCTTCACTGAGTTCCTCCAAACGCGCCCTGCCCACCATCGAACCCGCATTGTTTACCAGGACATCCACCCGTCCGAAAGTCGCGTTTACTTCCGCCATCACTCGCTCCACATCCGCCTTCACCGCCATGTCTCCGCGAACCAGCAGACAACGCCGCCCCTTTGCTTCCACCTCCTTCACCACGGCTTGCGCCGCCGTCATCGATTGATACCCATGGACCACCACATCTGCTCCACCCTCAGCAAACATCAACACCGTCGCCTTGCCAATGCCCGTGCTGCTCCCTGTAACCAACACCACTTGACCGGAAAAGTCCATTCCTTGCATCGCATGAATCCCCTTTCCTATCTATTTGTGCCATCGTCTTTTTCTCCTTCCTGAGGAACGGGAGCCCGCAGGACCGCTCCCTCATCGGCAGAAGTCACCAATGCTGCATAGCGAGCGAGCACACCGCTGCGAATTTTAGCAGGCTTCGGAATCCACCCCAGTTTGCGTGACTCCAACTCCGCCGCATCCACCTGCAAATCCAAGGTGCGCTGATCGAGATCAAGAGAAATCAAATCTCCATCCCGAACGAAGGCAATGGGCCCTCCCGCCGCTGCCTCTGGAGACACATGCCCTACGCAAGGTCCGTGCGTTGCTCCAGAGAACCGCCCATCTGTCACCAAAGCCACCTTGTCTCCCAGCCCCATCCCCAGCAAAACCGCGGTGGCTGTCAGCATCTCCCGCATGCCGGGTCCGCCTTTGGGTCCTTCATAACGAATCACCACCACATCTCCCGCATGGACCTTGCCCACCCTCATCCCTTCAACGGCGTCCTCTTGACTCTCAAACACTCTGGCTGGACCCGTGTGTTTACGCATTTGGACGGCCACGCCGCTCTGTTTGATGACACTTCCCCGGGGTGCCAGACTGCCCTTCAGAATGGCCAGGCTACCTTGTGCGGCATACGCGTTCGCCAAGGGACGGATGACTTCCGGATTGCGGTTTTCAACCCCCTGCACGGATTCAGCCAAGGTTTTGCCTAAAGCTGTTTTTTCCTCCATAGACAACAATGGGGCCAACTCTTTCAACACAGTCGGCACCCCGCCCGCCTGATCAACGTCCCACAAGGTGTGATGGCCAGAGGGTTTCGCTTTCACAATTAAGGGAGTGGTGCGACTGACCTGTTCAAAATCGTCAGGGGTGATACGCAACCCCTGTTCCGCGGCAATGGCAGGAATATGCAACAGAGAATTGGTCGATCCGCCGATGGCCATGGCCACGCGCAGGGCATTTTGGAAAGCTCCCGCGGTCAGGATGTCCGTAGGTTTGAGGTCCTCCCGCACCATTTCCACAACTCTCCGACCACTTTGACGAGCCATAAAGGCCTTGTTTTCAGCCACTGCGTGGGCTGTTGCGCAACCCGGCAACGTGGCACCCAACACCTCCGCCACAATGGCCATTGTGTTGGCAGTGCCCATCATACTGCAGGAGCCAGGCCCATTGGTTACGTTTTGCTCAATTTGCTCAAACTCTTGTTCATTAATTTTACCGGCCAATAGTTGTCCCGCAGCCTCTCGAATCTCGTAGATGGCCTTGCTTTCCCCCTGGTATTTACCGGGCAGCATGGGTCCTCCAGTAACCAGCAAGGCAGGGATGTTCAAACGATACAGGGCCATCAACATGCCGGGAATAATCTTGTCACAACTGCCCAACAGGACCATCCCGTCCAGTCGTTGGGCTTGGACGGTGATTTCAATCGAGTCGGCAATCGCTTCTCGGCTGGGCAACACGTAGTGCATCCCGTCATGTCCCTGAGTAATCCCGTCACACAATGCAATCACGCCAAACTCGAAGGGATAGCCCCCCGCTTCCTCGATGCCTCGACACACCAGTTCCGTGAGCCCGTTGAGGTGCACATGCCCCGCGTGCATCCCGTTGTAGGAATTGGCCACCCCAATAAACGGTTTGCTTAAGTCCTCCTTTTTCAGTCCAGCGGATTTCAACAAGGCCCGCTGACCCCCACGGTGCACTCCCTCCACCACTTCACGACTCCGCCAAGGTTTGCTCTCCATCCAGACTTCTCCTTTCGAAACCGATGGGAGAGGGTTCACCAAGTCAAATAACTCTCCGCATCAAAGCTGAATTTCCGTCGCTCTGAAGTGACGGTAAACCGCGCCTGGCTTTTCAATTCCTCGGCAATGACTGGGGAACCCCCACTATTCTAAATACCCTTTTTTCGGAAACCACCCCACCTCAGCCAAAGCATTGGCCGTTGTCTCCAGCAACTCCATTGGCAGGGCCACTCCATTGTGAGATCGGGGCGATTCTATAGACAATGCGCGTCTGCCAAAAGCAAAAAAATGGTCCAACGCCCGGTTGGCATGGGCAAATGGGTTCCCAAACGGCACGGCTCCGGCAACTGCAAACACCCTTCGGGCCACCCGGCTGAGTCGTTGATCAAGGTCTTTGGCCGTCGCCTCGTCTCCCTCCTTCTGTGCTTGCAACATAGCCTGGTAAAAGACGGCCAAGCTATTGGCTGTGCTGAGCAAGAATCCGTCGTACACTCCTCCAGTCGGTTTCCACCAGGATAGATACCCTTCCTCCGCTCCCCGAAGCCACAACACTGAGTTCTGTCTCGCCATGGCCACGGCCAGTCTATCCTGGCCACTGGAATCTTTAACGGCCAACAAATTACCAAAGTGTTCCGTTAAGTTTTTAAAGGTTTCTGGGGCCACCTCATTCCCCGTGACCTGTGGCAATTGATACAGACAGACAGGAACCCCCAACGCCGCCACGGTTTCCAGATCCGCCTGAATTTTCTTCTGGGTTAACTCCGCCCCCGTCGGTGGACAAACGGTCACACCGCAGACTGTCAGTTTTCCTCCCAGTCGGGGAGGACTGGGTTCCGTTTGGCCTAATTTCCAAGGAAAACGGGCAGACAACTGTTTCACCCGCTGGACCCCATGGACCACATTTTCACGCAACACCCCCACCCACAACCAGGACTCTCCCAGAGAGGGAGCTAAATTCTCCAGCAAATCCAGCCACTGGTCTTCCTCGTCTGAGTTCATCTCCCACCCATCTCCGGTCGAACTGGGAACCAGCCACCCTTTCACCCACTGGGACAACCAGGACATGTGACTGTGAATCCGTACCTCATCCAGGGTACCGTCTTCTCGATAATGGCTGAGAATTGGACACCACAGCACTGGATAGGAATTAGGAAATAAAACATGCAGCCACCGGGACCGTTCCTCTTCCACTTCGTTCGCATTTAAATTAAAAATTAAAGCCACCTCCCCCTTCATGCTGCAAACTGAACATCCTGGCAATAGAGCCGATTAGCGAAATTCTCGACGCCTAGGCAATTGAAACCATAGTGAATCTAACCAGGCCAGGTCTTTTT
>DAHWFY010000143.1 GCA_027336365.1 Bacillota bacterium
GAGCCACCAATTCCGAGACCGTTTGCCCTACACTGCCATTGAACTTTGTAACGGCCACAGTCAAACGGGTGGGATCACGAATCAGCATGACATTGGCAGTAAACATCGTTCCTTGGTATGATTTTATTGTAATGGAAGAGTTTCGGATGTTGCTGTAGTTCGCCTGGGCGTGCATCCGGTCTGCTGCCGTCACCGGCACATTCACGAGCTTGGGTGCATACTTGTCAATTTCGGCTTGCGACAGGGTGTACAAAGACATGGGACGTAACAAGTACCCGTGCATGGACGTGGTAAAGATTTCAATCACATAGTGTTTGAGAATCGGAAAGGGCCCATGAAACAACAACACCGATGTGGAAACACTGATGTAGGCTAGAAAAAATATGGAACGTTTGAGAATTCTCGATAGGATCCGCAGAAGGATACCCCCAAATCTATGGTATCTGTCCCCATCTTGACGGGATTCCCGCCCCCTGTCAAGGTCAATGAATCACTGGAAGGCGAGTTTGTCCCCACCATCCCGTAACCCATAGACCACAGACAACAGGCAAAGGTTCACTGGATCAACTGTTGGAAACGGGTACTTGCGCGCACTGGATTAAAGTCTTTTTCAGTTCGGGCCGCCACCTTGGTGGCCGGATCCATCGCAATGGCCTTACGCAAATAGGCCACCGTGTCTGTCACATCTCCTCGGCGTCCATAGATACTGGCAATGCCATAATTGCACCAGGCCTTCCACCACCCACTGTCAGACATCTGGAGTGTAGATTGGTAAGCCGCGATGGCCTCATCGTAATGACCGTACAGCTCCAACCCCAGGGCATAGTTGAATTTTGCATATCCGTCCGCAGGGTTGAGAGACAACGCTTTTTCAATGTCTGCCATGCCACTCTGATAATCTCCTCCGAACACACGTGCAATTCCTCGTTCATTGTAAGCCGGTTCATATAAGGGATCCCGAGCGATGGCTTGATTCTCCCAGGCGACGGCTTGAGCATACAGATGGTGAGAAAAATCCTGTGCACCCTTTTGATACAATTCTTCCACCGTCAGTTCAGATTGCTGTAATGACGGTGTGAGCAAGTTGGCAAACTGCCCCGCAGAGGTGTCCACCAACACTGCGATGCGGTCCAGCGTCATAACTCCCTGGGATAAGTTTGCGTATCCCTGGTGTTCAGTGGTACCCAACAAAAAGCCAGCAGATTGAGCCATGGCCAGAATCCTGGCATTATATCCCCCATAAGGATAGCAAATGGCCATCATTGGGTGATGTACCCATCCCGACAATGCTTGGCTGGAGTTGACAATTTCCTGCTGATCTTGGTTCAATGTCAGGGTAGACAGGTCTTGATGGGTTACCGTGTGGTCCTCCACATCCACCAGCCCACTGGCCTGCATCTGCTGAAGTTCGGAAACCGTGAGGGTGGGAAATTTTTTGCTCCTATCCGGTTGTACATGAGTGTATCCACTGACAATGAACAGGGTGGCTTGCAAGTGATATTTTTTGAGTAAGGGAAATACCTTAAAATAAACGCTTTCATATCCGTCATCAAAGGTTAACAACACGGGTCTTGGGGGCAGCACATAGCCGTGGTAAAAAGCGTCGTAAAGTTGGCCAAAATTAATCGTATGAAACCCGTGAGACACCAGCCATTGAATCTCTTGGTCCAACTGTCCCGGACGCAAAGTGGCCAGGTCCCCGGGGAAGTAATTGGCCTCATGGTACTCCAAAATGGGTACACTTACCTGTGAGTTCACAACCACGCTGGATGTGGTTTCATAGTTTTTTATATCCGCAGGCCACTGCGGGTCCCGCAACGGAATGCCAACCGGATTTTCCGGGTGCGGCCCTGTGGTTTGTATTTTAGCTTGCGCTGAAACCGCAGTCCCCTTGGCTGAACCCACCCCATTTAACGAAGTTGTGTTGCCTCCACCGAGTCCGGCACCTGCTGTATGGGTAGCTTGATTTCTTGCCTCTCCCGTGCCGGACACACTGCACCCTGCAACCGCCACCAAAGCGATGCCCGATACCACCCAGCCAAGCAACCCGGCCCTGCCAAGCCGATGACCTCGGTTCTTGTTCTGCACCCCAATCCCCTCTTTTTGCTGCCATCCTCATTTCCGAAACTTACGTTAATTAAGATCATAACCTCAATCCCGTTGAACTGCAAACTCGAAACCGAACAACCATGGCCTAACGGCCACCACCAAGGATGAAAACGGCCAAAAGGTCATAGTCAGCTATTTTTGTATAAAAATTTATATATATCTTGACAGACACTCCCCCTTTGCGTGTGTCCTCACCCCTCGGGAGGAAGACACCATAAACATACGGCACGAGGCTCACTTCGGTATAAACACTCCCCACTGAGGAGCAAACCCCGTGCGCACTTTGGGCTGGCCTTTTCGCACAGCTTGGGTCAGGCCTCACCCTTTTCTCGGCACGCACCACTATGCCTCCCGTTCTGGCTTCGGAGGCGTCTCCTGTATGAAGTCTTTGCCAGGAACCCGGTAGGCGGAGACGTGTGGCTTCAGCACTCGCAGCAACCAGTGAGGACGAAAGGTTCCATCCGGACCGGGAGCGGGTCTCGTAAGTCCCAGCCAACGGGCAAACACCTCATGAGACTTGTGTGTGTCAATCTGCACATCCCCAAAATGCGCTGTATCCGTTACCTTATCCACTCTGACTTTTTGGTGCCAGCAATGAGCGCCGCTAATTGGATCCGGTTGTATCGGGAAAACTGAATTCTGATGCACTCCGCCGTCTGACCACCAGATGCGACGAGAGTCTGGGTCCCTACTGTCAAAAGGAGCTGGACCGTGAATTTGTTTCATTTCCCAGCAACCCTTGGCGTTTTGGTAGATGCGCACCAGCGAGGAACTCCAACGGTCGCTGCCTTTGTCCTCAAACAATCGCCAGCGACCCAAGTGATGAGAGCACGCAACTACCCCAGGGCGAATTCCTTCTGTCACCCATACCCTATCCACAAAAAACCCGATTTCAGTGCTGACACGGACCAAGTCTCCAGTACTCACGCCCAGTGAAGCAGCGTCTTGGGGGTGAATCCAGACCGGATTTGTATGGGCCATCTCGTGTAGCCACTTAGCCCCATTGGTACGACTGTGAATCAACATGGGCAGACGGAAGGTGGGCAACAGCACAAACTCGTGTTGTGCAAAGTGGATGTCTTTGGGATGAACTTGCGTGACAATGTGGACCATTTGCCTGCGTTCTTGCTCATTGCGTGGGTAGATGGGAATGGCGTACTCCGGCCAACCCCAATCCCGTAAAGTGGTAGAATAAAACTCCAATTTACCAGATGGAGTAGGGAAACCCTGTACGGCCTTGCCATCCACCACAATACCCACACGAGTTTGTCCCTGGGGGTTTTTGAACGGACCCGGATAGGGTCTGTGATTGGTTGGATGAGGTGGGTCTTTCACCCAGACTCCCGACTGCTCTGTTGTTTGTTGCTCTGTTGTTTGTTGCTCTGTTGTTTGTTGCTCTGTTGTTTGTTGCTCTGTTGTTTGTTGCTCTGTCTTGTCCTCAGATGTGGTCTCTTGTGGTATCACCACTCTCGCTCGCGCCAATACCTCATCTGGGACGGGTTTTTCTTGCAACCTAAAGACATCTTGCGTCACCTCGAAGACTCCATAGCGGCGCATATACGCCATGGGTGTCAAACCTTCTTCAGCGGACTTTTCTGGCAACCCAGGGACCGCGTTCTCAAAAATCCACTGATAATACTCATTTATGGTGATTTTTTCCTCTGGTCGATACGGAGACTCAAAATGTTGACGAATTCCCATGGAACCATCCGGATCGATTCGCCAAGACAGTTCAATCCAAAATTCATTTTCTTCCCATACCTCTCCTGGGTTGGTTGCGCGAGAATCTGTCACCTCTTCTCCCTGCAATTCCTTGGCGGCTCGCAGCACCGGTTGACGAAAGCCAATCCACTGGGAGCCGTGTGTTTCATAACTGTGTAAATCATGTCGTTCTGACGCCAAGCCGACGGGTAAAATGTAATCAGAAAACTGGGACGACTCCGACCAAACGGGAGACAGGGTAACGTGACATCCCACGCGGTTTTCATCTTTGAACATTTCAATCCACGTAAACCCGTCGGGGAAAGTCCAGACCGGATTGATGACGCGGGCAAAGTATACCTCCAAACGCTTGTTGCGTCGTTGCAGAATGTGCGGTAATGCGAAGCTCATTTCAAAAAAAGCCAAAGGATACTCGCGGGGATTGTGATTTTCATTCCACACTCGAATCGGCGGAGGTGTAGTGTGGCGGGCAGGCACAAACTTGGCCCAGGCATTGGGGATTATGCTGCCCGGTTCTCCCACCGCTCCCATGAGGACGTTGAGAAACATCAAGGCGCGCGTGATCATCCAACCACCCCTGTTGCCTGCTGCTGCATTGCGCCAAATATTCGCGGCAAATGCGGTTCCTGCCTTGGCAATCTCGTCCGCTACCTGACGCGTGACATGCGCCGGAACGCCAGATTCCGCTTCCGCCCATTCGGGGGTATAAGGACGATACAGGTCTTTCAACACGGTGACGAAGTCGAAAAAGGTTTGCCCACTCGGGAGTTGCGCAATAAATCCGTGATTAGATAAATGCTGTAAGTATTCTTTATCTGCCAAAAACTCATCCCAGTTGACCCATTTGCGAACAAATTCCAAGTTAAATTTTTCGTCCTGAATCAGTTCATTGGCCATGGCCAACAGCAGGGCCGTTTCGGTCCCTGGCCATGGAGACATCCAGTAGTCTGCCTTGGCAGCGGTGTTGGATAATCGAGTGTCAATCACGGCAATCTTCGTCCCTGCTTGCTGTGCCTCAATAATCCGTTGTGCATGGGGGTTAAAGTAATGTCCCGATTCCAAGTGGGAGCTCATCATCAGAATAAAACGGGCGTTGGCATAGTCTGGGGCTGGTCTGTCAATCCCCATCCAAAAGGCGTATCCGGTGCGAGCCCCTGCAGAACACACATTGGTGTGGGAAGACAACCCATCAATTCCCCAAGCCTTCAAAACCCGCTCAGTATATTCGTCCTCGCCAGGTCTTCCCACGTGGTAAACCACTTCATCATGACGATTTTCTTGCAATGCTTTGCGAATCCGCCTGGCGATATCATCCAATGCTTCATTCCAGGAGACCCGCTCCCACTCTCCGGCACCCCGCTGTCCCACTCGCTTGAGAGGGTACAAAATGCGTTCGGGATTTTGTATTTGCGTCACGGTGGCAGGACCCTTGGCACAGTTGCGACCGCGACTGGCCGGATGCAGGGGATGACCAGTGAACTTGCGGATCTCTTGCGTATCCTTATCGATGTAAGCCAGCAACCCGCAGGCTGCCTCACAGTTGAAACAGACCGTGGGTACCAATTGGTAGTGATGAGCCTGTCTCTTGGGCCACAATTGAGCATCTAACTCCTGCCAATCATCCCACTGAGAAGGAGCGGGGTGGGCCTGCAAGCCAACTCGTCCCTGTATATTTGAGTGAAGCTCTGGTTCTTTTGTGCTCATTTTTCTCAGCCTCCATCCTGTTGTCTTCACCACTGGGGATACCCTTCTTTAACTCAGGGGTACGGACTGTCCAGCCTGCACGTAGGCGTGTTCATAAGAAAGCAACCCCGCCAAGCTGCACACCGCTGCCGCCAAAACAGATCCCGGTACACCGCTGAACCAGACTAAAATAAAGGGAATGAAACCTCCCAGCACCAATCCTGTCCAGTACCAAGATGCATATGCCCCACGCGTCATCTGATGTGCGGCCACCCTGGCTCCGGCCGAAGAATGGGGCACCGCGAGTTCACTGACCACCAAAGCCAAGTGCACCCCTAGGGCAATCAACAGCGTCATGTGGACGACATGCATTCCAATTGCCGGGAGAGTCAGAAATTGGCCCATTACTTCATAGGTAGCTGCACCGGCCAAAGTGGCTTGCGTCAGCAGATGCAGTGGCAAGCTCTGGTTTTGCCACAGGTCTCGACCCTTTGCTTGGGCAAACAAAAAAGCGGTATACATGGCAGTGAATCCACTCAGAGTCAGCCCAAAAATACTCAGGGTCAAAGTCCCCTCACTGTCACCCAGCACCCCTAGTAGAAACTGAGCCAGCAAAACCAAACTGTAGCCACCAATTATCCATGCCCCCCGCACCAACCAGGATTTCCACTGAGGACGGGTGAACAGGCGATAAAACCGCAAGGGATGCTCCAGGTCATAAATCAACAGCACCCCGGTCATGGCTAAGAAAAAACCACCCACTACCGCGTTGGACATGCTCCATCTTGGTGTCAGTACCACCCCAGAGAACTGCAAAAGAGCAAACATCACAAATACCCCGGCAGCCAACGACTTTGTCCAGGTGTATAGAGACACCGGCCAATGCCAGGGAGAATGATGGGGCACATCGTAGGCTAGACGAAAGGACGCGACGCTGTGATGCACGCGACTGTCCCGGTGAGTTGCACTCTGCGGCCGCACGGCGGTGCCTGGAAACGTTCCCGTGGTGGTACCCACCCCCATGCTCAAATGGCTGAGACTTGCAGATGAGCCCCCTGCGGAGAACCAGGCGCCGATATCTCCCCTCATACCTTGCCCCGCACTAGCAGCCGTCTCTTGAATTTGATGCGTCATGGAGACCAATGAATCCGGAAAAGAAGCAAAGGCTGCGGTCGCCAAATCTTCTTCAGAGGCTTTACGAGGCAAGTGTTGCACCGGATACCCCTCACTCTGCTCTGCATACATGTGAGCCCCCGTGTAATCGCTTTTGAGAGGGTTCAAAGTGTAGTCACTGGCACCCACATAAAACACCTTTGGTTGTGTCCCTTTTTCCGGTTTGCGCACATCCACCTTGTTGTGGGCAATTAAACGAGAAACATCACTATTCACATCATTCAAATCCCCCACCACGATGGCTCCTACAGGACACACGGTGACACAGGCGGGTTCCAGACCCTGGTCAATTCTGTGTGCACAAAAGTTACACTTTTCCGCACTGTGTGTCCCCGGATTGATGAAAATAGCGTCATAAGGGCAGGCTGCCATGCAGGCTTTACAGCCAATGCAGATTTCCCGGTCAAAATCCACAATTCCGTCGGGACGGCGAAACATAGCCGTCACCGGACAAATTTGCACACAGGGAGCGTCGTCACACTGGTTACAGCGAGTCACTTGGAATTCACGACTCACTTGTGGATAGGTCCCCACTTCCACCTGTTTCACATAGGTCCGATTGACCCCCAGGGGAACCAGATGCTCCGATTTGCAGGCGGTGCTACAGGCGTGACATCCAATACAGTCCTCCTGATTGAGCACCTTCCCCCACTTCACAGGTCGGGCAGTCAACCAAGACTCATGAGAACTAGAGGCAACCTCGTCGGACGGCGGAGAAGCAGTGCTGACGCATGAATTTCAAATCTCTTGAATTACTTGGCTTTCTGGAGGATTCATAGAAAATTTCGTCGCAAAT
>DAHWFY010000144.1 GCA_027336365.1 Bacillota bacterium
TGTATTCCGTCACATTGGAAACCACTTGAGGAGTGGGATAGACTTGTGTCACGGTGCCATGAAAAGTGACGCCCGGATATGCGGAAACCGTCAGACTGACAGGCTGACCTGCCTGCACAGAGCCAATTTGCGACTGGCTGACCTGAATATTCACTTGTAGGTCGCTTTTTACCGAGTCATCCAACACTACAGTCGGTGTTTGCGCACTGACCAATTCACCAGGATTCGCATTGACCTGCGTGACCACCCCGGAGATGGGGGCTTTCAGAATGGTGTTGCTTTCTTGCAGTTGTGCCGACTGGAGTTGTGCCTGGGCCGATTGGACTCCCGCCTCGGCTGTCAGCACGGAGGCTTGAGCGGCTTGAACGGAAGCCGGGTCTGGTGGTTGTTTGGCTTGAGCCAAGGCCGCTTGGGCGCTCTGCAGATTGGCCTGAGCCTGTTGCACTTGGTTTTGCGCGTTGTTCAATGCCTGTTGGGCTGCGGTACGGTCATTGTATTGCGCTTGTGCCAACTGTAAATTTTGTTGTGCCTGTTGGACGGCCAATTGCGTTTGCTGTTGGCTTTGCGCAGTCGAATTTTGGGCTGCGGTTAGAGCATTTTCATCCTGGGTCACCGCTTGTTGTGCTTGCTGCAGGGCTTGATAGGCTGAGTTGAGTTGCGTGTAGTAGGTCTGGGCAGCCTGCATGGGTGTCGTGTAGGGATTGGATCCCACATAGCCGCCGTTCTGCCAACTGTTATAAAAATCCAGTTCAGATTGGTACTTTTGGTAGGCTTGCTGTACTTGTTCTGCCGTGATGTTCCCATATTGGGCCTGCGCTTGACTGAGGGTTTGCTGAGCTGTCGTCAGATTTTGTTGGTCTGTGGTCACTGTTTGGGTGTCCTGCGCCTGTGCAGCCTGTTGTTCGGCCGATGCCAAGGCGTGTTGGGCGCTCACCACCTGTTGTTCTTGGCTGGTGCGGTCATTGTATAACTTCAATTGGTCCTGGTACTGCTGCTGAGCTCCCGCGAGAGCCGCCTGGGCCTTGGTCACGGAGGTCTGGTCCACCGCGAGGTCTGCGCTCGTGGGTCCCTCCTGTGTTTGGGTCAGTTTTGCCTGGGCTTGGGCGAGATTTCCTTGTGCTTGGGCAACTCCCGCCTGTGCGGAAGCAATTTGCACCTGGGCACTGGCATCGTTGAGACGGGCCAATACTTGACCTGCGGTCACATGTTGTCCCACTTTCACATTCATGCTACTCAATATTCCACTGGTACCGGTAAAATTGAGGTCAATCTCTGTCGGGGCTTGCAGGGTCCCCGTGGCGCTCACCGTTTCAGACACTGCCCCATATCTCACCTGATAAATGTCCGATGGTGAGACAGAGGGTGTGGCCTTCAGTTGGTTTATCAGGAGTGGAATCCCTGCTCCCAGTACCACCACCACGGCTGCACCAGCATACCACCACCGCCGCCGATTCCTTTTAAAGATTGGCTGAATGACATCAGACTGAACGACTGGCACATCGGACATCCCCAAATCCACTCCTCAAGTCAGCATGTGCTTTATCCCCAAATTGAACATAGAATGCGCAGATTGAAATTGTATTGAAATTATATTGCAGGTTAATAAAAAATCAAGGAAAAGATTTGTAAACAAAAATTTTTTGCATTTGAGGGTACTGGTGAGGTGTGAGACACATCAGTCACCGATGTCGGCAAACAAACGCTTCAATCCAGGCGCTATCGTGCAACATTCCCCGCAGAAGTGGGCTGTTGCCACGGTACCCAGGGTAACAAGGGATGAGCCACTGGTTGGGTTGACAGACCCAGGGAAGGGGACATCCCTCGCGATGAAGTGGAGGAGATGGACGGGAAGGAGATAGACAGTGGAAATTTCACAGGAGCCAAGGCCGTCCAGACAAGGAAGACGCCCAGGGCGATGAAGAAACTGGTTACTGCAAGGGTTCCCTTACTGATGCCAGTGTTGGGGTTCTGTTTCCGCCTTTTGTTGTGTTGTACACCGGATGTACGCTGACGCCCCTTTGCCCGGGGATGTTTAAGAGAGTTCTTAGTCGAATTTTTCGACACGTTCGTGCCCCCCCACTGATGAACTGTCGGGAGGAAATTCGACACACCCCTACAAAATTCCTGGTGCATGATGCATATCGATAGTGGGGACAGCATTGGGAACGGTATCGGGCACGGCTTGGGCACGGTTCATCATGAGGGCAGGGGATTATTGTTCAGCCATTCAATAGGACCTTGCGATATATCCATCCCACGCTACATGAACTGTATCCCAATCCCGGTTACGTCCATCCCTGTACCAAACACTAGTCTTCGTCTCAATTCCACTGCCTGCAAGAACAGCCTATACAGTCTCCCATCCCATGTCTGTACTCCCTCCCCGAGAGCCATGAGTGCTCCGCTATACAGACTGATGCCCGATTCCACCAAGAGCGCGTGGGCTTGCGACAACATCGGGAAATCTTCCACCTGCAGCGCCCAGTCAATGGGACTAGGGAATTTTTGCCTGTATGATAAATTCCATGTTTGCCATATAGTGGGGACAGACAGAATGTAGACTAAGGGGAGGTACTCTGACCGCAAGTCGTTACCCCTGTTCTGCAAAAGTTGGCGGTAGTGCAACTCGTGCTCTCCGTCCACAAAATACATCCATTTTCACACTCCTTGGGTCTGTTCATCTTTAGTTGAACGAGTTCACTGACCAGGACCCTTTGTTGCAAATGACCCTCGCATATGGGTATTCGTTCATACAAACGTGGCCGATGGCTGACCTGAGAAGACCCAGGGGTTGTCTCAACAGGGTCCGGAGTGGGCTCTAACATGGCCGGAGATTGATCCAAGAGAGTCCGGAGGTTTCCCCATCAATATGAGAGGTGTGAACACCATTAAATTCAGCAATCGTGAAACCTATGGCGTAGGAAGACCGTCTATAATATGGAGACAGGTTTGATGAATGTAGGACGAAATCGCAATACCTGAAATCCATGGTCTTTGCCAATTACATTTCCGAGTTGCCGTCCAGGGACCGGGAATGTCGGAAAGACAGTTGAAAAGGGGGCAAAGTCCGTGGTGTCACAAACCTCTGTTTCAAGGAGATCCCATAGACATAGGAGTAAGCTGGGGCAACGCCTGCTCTGGGGACTGGTATTTACCATGGGAATATTGGTGATGTTTGCCGGGGTTGGATGGTTGGTCTTTCCCCGGGCAACCGTGAAAACAAGTCCTATAGCCTTGGCTCAAGTACAGTTGGGAGGAGTCAATGCCCATATGACCAATGCCTCGGTGGATCTGCCAGGAGGGACCAGCGTGGCCTTGGTGGACAGGCAAAACCAGTTGTGGCCGACCCGTCTCCTGCCTAGCGGTGTGCCGGTACAATTGAATTTGACGATTCAGGGCCCCAATTGGCTGCCACCCCGGGTATTTCATCAAACCGTGATGACCCCTGGGGTGCCTCGTCTGACCAATCCAGATCAGTCCGTGACTTTAGGCAATCAGGTGAAATTGAATTGGTCTGAGTCGGTGGTAGCTGTTCAAACCCTTAAACCGGGAACGTGGAGTGCTCAGTTGTCTCAGCCCTCCACTCTGGTGACTTTGGGGCCCGCCCAGAGCACCCCGGGTACGGAGGGAACCTGGTATGTTCAGGCACAGGCTAGGTCCTGGGAAGCTCCTGGACCAGTGCAGGCCGTTCAGTGGCACACCATCCCCTGGCTGACGGCAAGTCTCAGTATTGGGACCGCAACCAGGGGAACAGGGTCTTCTGTCGGGACATCTTCGAGTGGTGCGAGCAAAACGACGGTTTTGCCCACCTCTCCTGTCACCGTTCGCTGGTCTATGCCACTAAGTCAGGCGAATCCAAGTCAGTGGGTGATGACACCTGCCGTGCCGGGGCAGTGGATAAAGGACTCATCTACGGACTGGACTTTTCATCCCAGTGGTTCCGGATGGGCACCCGATACTCCCATAACCCTCACCCTGCCTGGAGGGCCGCAGGGACCCAGAGCGGCATCGGGATCTTATCTGCAGCAAGATTTGCAGTTGTCTTGGCGGATTTCACAAGCGACCACACTACGTCTCCAGCAATGGCTGGCGGAGCTTGGATATTTGCCTGTCACTTGGACACCTGCCGCTGGTGTGGCCAATCCAACCACTTGGAGTTCCGCCTATCAGCCCCCGGCGGGAAGCTTTTCTTGGCGCTTCAACAACACACCAACTCCGCTGACAAACCTTTGGCAGACGGGGTGGTGGAATGTGGTCACCCAAGGTGCAGTGATGCAGTTTGAGCATCAACACGGACTAACGGTGGATGGTATTGCCGGTCCACAGGTCTGGACGGCACTGAAGACTGCAGTCTTGGCGAATCAAGTGAATACGACACCCTATAGTTACGTGTATGTATCTGAGACTCAGCCAGAAACTCTGTGGCTATGGCAAAATGGGCAAATTATTTTGACCACCAAGGCGAACACGGGAGTTACAGGGGCCCTGACCAAGTTGGGCACTCATCCAGTTTTTGAACGCCTGCCCTTTCAGGTGATGAAGGGGCGCAATCCGAATGGGCAATCTTACGCGGACCCGGTATCGTGGATCAATTATTTCTGGGGAAGCGATGCAGTGCATGGATTTGTGCGTGCTTCTTACGGATTTCCGCAGAGCGCCGGATGTGTAGAATTGCCTCCCTCGGTGGCCCATCAGGCCTACTTAAATTTGCACTATGGATCTCTAGTGACGGTGATGCCCCCAGGCTCTCAGCCCTTGGTGGCACCATCCGCCTCAACATCCACATCTACTTCAACATCCACAACCACAACCACATCCGCGTCAACCTCCCAAGGATAATATGACGATAATGCGTTGCGGCGCCCCAAGTCGGTTTTGGGCGCCGTAGCACAGATCTCGTACCTCAATTTAACGAAATTTCCGCTCTCGTCTTGATGTTCATTCCCCAAGGGCACAATTAGAATCACGGAGACACCTCTTTCGCCCACGGGGTTCTCATTCACTCTCCAAGGGGACAATTAGAATCCCAGATAGCAGGGGTACGGTCACAGGCTATTCCGTTCTTGTCATTTTCCAGATGGTGTTTTATAATGAACATAGTCGTTCTTTATAAAGAATACAAAGTTCTTTAAATAAAATCGTGATCTGTAGTATTGACGGCTGAATCCTGTTCCGTAAATACACTTGCATGGGTTTATGTTCCTTGCTGGTGCCGCTGACAGCGACATGAAGGTCTATTGTCAACGTGTTCTGTACAGCCTCTGGTGAATTCAATGGTGAGGTGATATCCATGTTAAAGAGAATCGGTGCTGCGACAGTGTCAATGGTCTGCTTGTCGGTGTCCGTACCAGGAACCGTTTGGGCTTCAACAATGCCTGGTTCGAGCACGGCTACCGGAGTCGCTTCCGACTTGTCAAAGTCTCTTCAGTCTCTTCCTAAAAATATGTTCACAACTCAGACGGATGGCACCCGTCTGTCCATTCGGATGCCGAGTTCTCAAAATGGAACATCGGTGGTGGGGATGACCTTGTCTTCTGGGCAGGGAGCGGGTGTAACAAACGGCCTGGGCATCAATGTTCTGTCCAGTGGTGGAACGGCTCAAGGAAATGGGAGCGGGACTGGGACCGGGGTGAACGTGCTGTCCAATGGAGGGAGTGTCTCTGGCAGTGGACAGAGCGGAGTGGGAGTGAATCTGCTTTCTAATGGGGGTAGTGCCACTGCCACGGGATCGTCAGGAAGCGCAGTCAATGTTCTGTCCAGTGGTGGGAGTGCGCAGGCCACTGGAAAAACAGGAATTGCAGTCAATTTACAGTCGCAAGGAGGTAGCGCCTCCGGTAGCGGTGGCAAGACTGGCATCGCGGTGAATGAACTGTCAAGCAACGGGAGTGTTGTCGCTCAGGGAGGGGACACTGGGGTTGGCGTAAACCTACTCTCTGGCGGCGGTGGGAGCAATCCTGGGGGAGGAAGCAGCAACCCGGGCGGCGGTGGAAGCACTCCCTTGGGAGGAAGCAGCAACCCAGGCGGCGGTGGGAGCACTCCTTTGGGAGGGGGCAGCAACCCAGGCGGCAACGTCCATTCCAGCGGTGGGGTCCCAAGTGTCGGTGGCACCACCGGATCGGCAGGAACGGGGGGGCACGGAGGAATCGTGAGGGTCAGCACTCCGACCGTTGCAACGGTTCCCGTGGGCAATGATGGGACCATCCTTCCAATCACAGCCACTGCTGACCCTTTGTGGATCCTTATTGGAGTGGGGATGCTCATGACAGGTGGATTGGGGATGGGGGTGGCCCGGAGAGTGCTGAAGTCATGGCAATGACCGTCATCACTTTAACTTCAGAAGGTCACAAATGGAGATGGCGGCGGTGGGTCTGGGCGTGTTTCAGTCTGTGGATGGCGGCGGGGATGGGTGTGGTGATGTACTTTGGCTGGAATTATGCCTTGCAGACAGTATTTATCAATGACCGTCCCCTGCCTGTCTACCACCCCGAACAAACCTTAGGTGAAGTTTTACCGCGGGTTTCTGGTTCGGCAGTCCGTCCACGCCTGTGGTCCACGTTGCCCGCCGTGGGGACAAAAATTGGCGAGTTGTCTATTCCAGCAGTCAACATTCGGGTTCCGGTGATTCAAGGTGCAGGCTGGGACCAGTTGGGGCTGGGCGTGGGTCACGTTGTGGCCAGTGCGCTGCCTGGGCAGGTGGGAGATGTCTATTTGGCCGGGCATAGGGATACGGTATTTCTTAATTTGCGCAAGGTCCGCAAGGGAGATCGAATTATTCTCAATACGGTTTATGGTAGCTTTGTTTATGAAGCGACTTCTTTCTCCATCGTTCCCCAAACAGATCTGCAGGTCTTGAAACCTACTTCTTACTCCACGTTGACTCTGCAGACCTGCTATCCGTTTTTTTTCATCGGTTTCGCTCCGGACAGGTACTTGGTGCACACAAAATTGGTTTCACAGCCCGCCACATTGTAATATGTGATTTGCTTGCAGATTGAATCGGCGGTCTCAAATAAGGGGCCACAGGTCGCTACTAGTCCCTTTCAAGCTACGGATCGCCTAAACAAGCGTCCGCCAAGCCCTTATTCCGGCAAATTCGGTGCAAATACGGAGGGAAACGTGCAATAGGCGACTTGCGCACCCTTATTTGCATTTCATTTCTCATCATTGGACGATTTAACGACTGGTGGACCCTTAATTCCAGAACCGTAATCATCGAACCCTCCTGCCGCCAAAGATGGGCGCCCCAATCCGTCGGACAGGGGCGGCTCACTGGAGGCCCCCACGGAGGATCTCACGGAGGGTCTCACTGGGAAACTCGCCAATAGTCTCTTCCACTGCCCTTTCCTCGTACCGGTTTTTCCCATTGTTCCCAATGACTAAGCGGGCGAGAGTCTATGCGAATGGAGGTGAAAGTGACCGTCATGGGGGTCAACATAAAATGATGGTTAAACTGCTCTGGTTAAAGCATGTC
>DAHWFY010000145.1 GCA_027336365.1 Bacillota bacterium
GGAATGCGCCGGAGAGTTCTGACCCATTTCCGGACAGCCTCTTTAACTGGGGAGTGGGCTTATTCTTTACTTTTATGGCGGACTGTGTTGACATGTTGATGAGACGTCGCGTTTCGTACGCTAGACCGGGTACAGAGGTGTAAGCATGAGCCAGCCAATTTCAGTCCAAAACTTGCGAGCTTGGTATGGAAATCAATTGACACTCAAGGGCATTGACATGGAACTTCCGGCGAGCCAGGTGACGGCTATCATCGGTCCTTCCGGGTGTGGCAAGTCTACTTTTATTCGTTGCTTGAACAGAATGCATGAAACCGTACCAGGAGCACGAGTGGAAGGTGATGTGCATTTAGGGACCGAGGATTTATACAAGGGCGACCCAGTGGATGTGCGAAGAATGATTGGCATGGTCTTTCAAAAACCCAATCCCTTCCCAACTCTATCCATTTTCGATAACATTGCTTTGGGACTGCGTCTTGGGGGCATGCGCAATCGGGGTCAGTTACGAGAGGCAGTGGAGCGCAGTTTGCAGATGGCCGCTCTGTGGGGAGAAGTGAAGGATAGGTTGTCAGAACCGGCAACGTCTCTGTCCGGAGGTCAACAACAACGTCTGTGTATCGCCAGAGCGATTGCCGTACAACCAGAGGTGCTACTGATGGATGAACCTGCCTCGGCTCTTGACCCCGTGTCCACCTTGCGGGTGGAAGAATTAGTGGAACAGTTAAAGGATACTTATACCATTGTGATTGTGACTCACAATATGCAACAAGCGGCACGCGTTGCGGATGAGACGGCCTTTTTCCTGAATGGGGAGTTGGTTGAGTTTGCTGACACAACGACGATTTTCACCAATCCCGGTGATAAACGCACAGAAGACTACATCACCGGACGATTTGGCTGAGTCACGGTACTACCATATTGACAAAAAACGCACCGTGGCACTGAAGGAGGGGAATGAACCGTGCAACAACGCCAAAACTTTGATATTTCCTTACGGGAATTGAAACTGCAGTTGCTGCACATGGGAGGGGACGTGCAGGAGGGCATCCGCAAGGCCATCGAGGCCTTAAAAACTGGGGATATGAATCTGGCCAACCAGGTTGTGCATGGAGACATCTACATCAATCAGCAGGAGCATGAAATTGAAAATTTGTGCATTCGCTTGATTGCCACGCAACAGCCAGTGGCCACAGACCTGCGCAAGATTGTGGCCGGGATGCAGATTGCTACAGACTTGGAGCGCATGGGGGATAACGCCGTGGATATTGCGAAAACGGTGTCTCGTCTGCAGGGCCAAACCCTCATCAAGCCGTTGGTGGACATTCCCCGGATGGCAACCATCGTGGACACCATGATCTCCAATGCTCTCAATGCCTATGTGGAGAACAGTCTCGATTTGGCGGAGAACCTGGCGACTCAGGATGACGAGGTGGACCATCTCTATCGTCAGATGATGGAGGAGCTGTTTGCAATCGGCAAGGACCGGCCAAACGCAGCCAATCAGGCCATGAGTTTGGCATTTATCGGTCGGTACTTGGAGCGTATTGGAGACCACGCGACGAATGTGGGTGAGGGCGTCATCTTCATCATCACCGGTAAACACCCGGACCTCAATTAGCACTGATTGTGTTCGCGTCGCGTGGAGTATGACACCGAGTGGAGGTTTTTTTCCTTGATGGTTGTTGCATTCCTAGGTGGCTGCCTGGTTGTTGCGCTGGTGGCGGCGGGAGTCGCCTTGGTGATGTTCAAGCGACGACGGCAGTTCTTGCAGTACGTTCGCCGTGTTGGGGACACCGTGATGGCAGGGGATTATAATCAGCGGGTGGTTAAGGAAGGGGCGGGGGCAGAACAAGAGTTTGCCGAGACGGTGAATCGCATGCTCGACGCTTTGAGCCGTCAACTGTCGGAATTGTCCAGAGAGCGGGATGTGCTGAATCACATTCTGCAAAGTATGACCACTGGGGTGGTGTTGGTAGGTGCCCAGGGTGAGGTGGAAATGATGAATGAGGCCTCCGGCCGGATGCTGCGCGGTCCGAAGGACCAGTGGCGAGGGAAGCAGCATTCCCAACTGTTCCGAAATTTTGGCATTTGCGCCGCGATTGACCATGCCCTACTGAACGGAACCTCTTGGCACGGAGAATTAAAGGTGCGGGTGGATCTTACCCTGGATGCCAGGGTGGTGGCGGTGCAGATGTCTTCTCCGGATGTCATGGGCAAGAGAGCGTCCTACACCGCCTTGGTGTTGTTCAACGATGTCTCCGAGTGGCGCAGGGTTGCTCGCATGCGCAGCGACTTTGTGGCTAATGTCTCTCATGAATTGAAAACTCCGATTACGGCCATTCGTGGTTTTGCGGAGACACTGCTTAACGATGAGATGGATGCGCCCTCCAGACAGGAATTTTTGCAAGTGATTTATGACGAATCCGTACGTATGGGCAATCTGGTGGCGGACTTATTGACCCTGTCTAAATTGGAAAGTTCCGGGGATTCCATTCAACCGCAGACCATTGGTTTGCTCAGAGTGGTGGAACGGTCCCGACAACGGGTGCTCGGTGAGGCTCAGCAGCGAGGGGTAGAACTGGTACCCCCTAGCGATGAAGAGGTGAGCGTCTGGGCGGATGAGGACAAATTGTTGCAGGTCTTTTTAAACCTATTGAGCAATGCGGTTCACTACACTCCCACGGGGGGAAGTGTTGCGGTGTCCTGGCGGGTGAATGAAGGAAAGGTGGAGGTGCACATCCGGGACACGGGAATTGGCATCCCTAAAGAGCATCAAGAACGGGTATTTGAACGGTTTTACCGGGTGGATCCTAACCGTAGCCGCGCTACGGGGGGGACGGGTCTGGGGTTGGCTATCGTCAAGCACATCATTACTGTCCATGGCGGAGATCTGGGTGTGAACAGTGAGCCTGGGATGGGCAGTGACTTTTGGTTCACCTTGTTGCGCAGTGAACCGTCTATGAATTTTACACAGTCTTAACATAGAGTGCATAGACGCTTCACATTCTCTTGATACCTTGGATGTCGACAGGAAATAATACTTCTCGACAAAAAATGTGAGGGGTCAAGGAGGATGAATTGTTTGTTAAATGGGACATCGAAGTGGGCTTCTCTTTCCATCGCAGGATTGGCATTGACGGCACTGGTGGCGGGGTGTGGTACGAGCAATGGTAGCAACACGGCCAATGGGTCCGGTACTGCCGCCAATGGCACTGGCGGACAGGGTGGCACACAAACGGTGACGCTGAATGAAACCGGGTCATCACTCCTTTATCCTTTGTTCAACGACCAATGGATTCACGCGTATCAACAGGTGGCGCCCAACGTGCGGTTGAATGCGGCGTCTACAGGTAGCGGGACCGGAATTTCTCAGGCGCTTCAGGGCACGGTGCAACTGGGTGCTTCGGATGCCTACTTACCACCGAGCACGTTGAGTTCCAATCAGGGTGTCATGAACATTCCGCTGGCCGTTTCAGCCCAGCAAGTGATGTATAACTTGCCCGGTGTGACGGGACACTTGAAACTCACTGGAGATGTGTTGGCAAAGATTTATCAGGGTCAGATTAAGTATTGGGATGACCCAGCTTTGACAGCGTTGAATCCGACGGTGAAGCTTCCTCATCAGCAAATCATTCCGGTGCATCGGTCAGACGGCAGTGGTGATACGTTTTTGTTTACTCAGTTCTTAACAGATACCAACTCCAATTGGGCGAATACCGTGAAGTATAGTACGCAGGTTTCATGGCCTTCCTTGTCTACAGGTATTGGTGCCAATGGCAACGACGGTGTGGTAACCACTTTGGCTGAAAATAAATACAGCGTTGGATATGTAGGTATAAGCTGGCTGAATAAAGCGGAACAGAAGGGCTTGGGTTACGCAGCTTTACAAAACAAGTCGGGCAACTTTGTCCTTCCTGAAACGGCTAATATTCAAGCAGCGGTGAATCAAATGGTCAGCCAGGTGCCGACGAACGAGGCCATTTCACTGATTTATGCACCGGGTGCTCAATCTTATCCCATTATCAATTTTGAGTATGCCATTGTGAAACAGCAACAGGCGGACCCTGCAACCGCAGCGGCGTTAAAGAAATTTTTATCATGGGCCATCAGTACCAATGGTGGTGATAGTGCACAGTATATGACGCCAGTGCACTTTTTGCCTCTGCCAGCATCGGTGGCACCAAAGAGTCAGGCGCAGATTGACAACATTACTGGCTAACAAGGATTTCCAGGAAGCCTGCTTCGGGATGGGCGTGACTTGGACAAGCGGGAGGCCTGTCAAATGAGAAAGGTCAGTTCGGGCACTAAAACCGCAGACACGGTCTTTCACGTGGCTACTGGCATTGCCGCCAGTAGCCCAGTCGTGTTGTTATTGGCCATTGCCGCGGTCGTGGTGGTACAGTCAATTCCCAGCATTCGGCTGATGGGATGGCACTTTATCACAGGGATTGAGTGGAATGTGGGGGATACATACGGGGCTCTGATGCATAAAAACGGAGTCACGGCTGCGGCAGGGGCCTCCTTTGGCGCCTTGCCTTTCATCGTCGGAACTCTGGCTTCTTCCGTCATTGCCCTTTTGATTGCAATCCCGGTTGCGCTGTTCACCGCACTCATTCTTGCTTACAGGTTGCGCGGCTGGGTGCAATGGATTTTATCCATATTGGTGGAGCTACTGGCCGGCATTCCCAGTGTGGTTATCGGTCTGTGGGGCATGGTGGTGTTGGCGCCCTTTGTGGCACATGGGTTAGGACCAGCGCTGACTCACGTAGGAGTCGTGATTCCTTATCTTCGCGGGCCCGTGGGAACGGGCATGGGACTGTTGACCAGTGGTATCGTTTTGGCTGTCATGGTGGTGCCTATTATTACGGCCACGACGCGAGACTTGTTGCAACAAGTTCCGGTACTATACCGTGAGGGTGGGATTGGACTAGGAATGACAACATGGGAAGTCGTGCGCTACATTGCGGTGCCTTACATTCGCGAGGGATTCATCGGAGCGGTTGCTTTAGGGTGGGGAAGAGCCATGGGAGAAACAATGGCGGTGCTAATGGTCAGTGGGAACGCTATCAATTTTTTGCCCCACAACCTGTACAGTCCCATCTCTTCTATGGCCGCTGTGATTGCTAGTCAGTTGGACAGCGCCATGTCGGACGGCTCTGGCATGGCTGTGCATGCACTGTCGGAACTGGCCTTGGTTCTGTTGGTATTGACCCTGTTCACAAATCTGCTGGCGCGGTTGTTGGTGAGTCGCGTTCACCACCGCAGGCGAGGGGTGAGGGCATGAAGACGACGCATTCGCAATGGCGAAAATGGCGAGCAAACATGGGTTGGGCCGTGGCTTGGTCGGCAACTGCCTTGGTTCTGTTTGGCTTGGTGAATTTAGTGGGCACCATTGTGGGTCGCGGTGCGACATCTTTTCGTTGGAACATGCTGACTCATGTCATTCAAGGAACACCTGCAGGATTGCAAAATGCCATTTTGGGGACTCTGGAACTTGTTTTCCTATCGACCGTGATGGCAGCTCCCTTGGGAATTCTGGGTGGGGTTTATACCTCTGAATTTGCATCTGCACGAGTGGCCAAAACGATTCGCTTTTTGACTGAAGTGCTATCCGGTGTTCCTTCAATTGTTGTGGGATACTTTGGATATTTGCTGATGGTTTTGGCCTGGGGTTGGAAGTTTTCTGCATTGGCTGGCGGTTTCGCGCTGACGGTCATCATGTTACCCTACATTCTGCGGAATACGGAGGCCAGTTTGCAACAGGTTCCCCTATCTTTGCGTGAGGCTGCCTGGGGATTGGGAATGACCCGCTTTCAGGCTATCTCTCGAGTCATCTGGAGACCCGCAGCCAGTGGCATGGCTACCGGGGTGTTGATGGCCATCGCCATTGGCATGGGAGAGACGGCTCCCCTCCTGTACACCGCAGGATGGTCCTCGGTGAATCCAAACTTTCAGTTGATTCATAGTCAGGTAGGGTACCTCACTTACGTGGTCTGGACCTACATTGAGCAACCTTACGAGTCTGCTCACCAATTGGCTTACAGTGCGGCCTTTTTATTGTTACTGGTGGTATTGTTCATCAACGTGGTGGTACGAGCGTTCTTAACTCGCCGTAGTTTGCGGGGTTAAATACACTTCGGTGCCGCAGTGAACTTGCCATTGGTGTTGAGAATGGCTATACTAGGCGAAAAACCGCTATGGTCATCGGCTGTGAATAGGAGAGTAGCCACAGGATTCCCCGTACAGGGAGGAGCCGCCCTAGATTGAAAACGGCCCCCGGCTGGACCTGGGTGAAGTTCACCTTGGAGCTGTGCGTTTGAACGGACAGGGTAGATCGGGGTTGACTCGCATGGCGAGACCTCGTGTCACTTTGACGACAGAATGCACCGGTGAGAACCCGTTACGTTCTTTGAGTGGATGTGCCATTCTTGTAACCTTGCGTCATGGACTCAGACGGTTCAGGAGAGACCGACGACGCGGGAGAAACGGAATTGGCAAATCAATGAGGGTGGTACCGCGAGCAACTCGTCCCTTGGGATGGGTTGCTTTTTCCTTCCTTGAGACAGGTGTTCGACAGAGATTCACCTCAAAGCATATATCTCGGGTGCAGAGGGAACAGGGAAGCGGAGGTAGGCGTGAACATGGATCTACAGATGCTGATACTGAAATTGAGTGAATTAGAGAACGTTGCTATGGATTCGTTGAAACAGGTCCAGGATGAGGCAGGTTTAGAGCAGTGGCGGGTAGAGTACCTTGGAAAGAAGAGCGTGGTGACGGCGCTGTCCCGCCAAGTGGGGCGTTTGGGAACCAAGGATCGCCCGCAGGCAGGAGAGCGGATTAATCGAGTGCGCCAAACTTTACAGGAAGCCCTTCAAACGACGAAAATTCATCTCGAGGAGTTGCTGATGATACGCCGTCTGGAGGCTGAACGACTGGACATTACTCTGCCTGGACGTCGCCATGCCCGTGGAGCGATGCACCCGCTCAGCCGCATCGTCAACGAAATAGAAGAAGTGTTTCTCGGGATGGGGTTCACCATCGCGGAGGGACCAGAGGTGGAGTCGGATGCATACAATTTCGAAAAACTGAATATCCCCAAAGATCATCCGGCTCGGGATATGCAAGACACCTTTTATTTAACGGACACTCTGTTGATGCGTACCCATACTTCACCTATGCAGGTCAGGACCATGGAAAAGATGGCGGGTGCTTCACCGGTCAAGGTGATTGTCCCGGGTCGGGTGTATAGGCGGGACGCGGACGATGCCACGCATTCTCACGCATTCCACCAAATAGAGGGACTGGTGGTGGACAAGGGAATTCGCATGAGTGATTTGAAGGGGATATTAGAGGAATTTGCCAGGGCGGTTTTTGGCCCTCATCAGGCTGTTCGCTTG
>DAHWFY010000146.1 GCA_027336365.1 Bacillota bacterium
TCTTGCTTACACCGGAATTTTATCAGCCCATCCGGGCTTTAGGTAGTGAATTTCACGCTGGGTTGAATGGCGTCACCGCCGCTGGACGAGTGTTTGATATTTTGGACGCCGAGGCTCCGGGGCTGGTTCCTGCGGAGAATGGTTCTTTCGGTGAGGGTATGGCTCACGGAGTGGACACGTCTTTTACAGGGTATGGTTCAGCCATAGGGAGCGTGACCCCAGGAAACAGCAGATCCATCGCTGGGGCATCTCTGACGCCGCCTTTTACTGTGGAATTTAGGAGTGTTTCATTCACTTATGGACCCGGGGATGCGCCCGCCTTGCAGGGGGTGTCGTTCACCCTTCATCCTGGGCAAACCCTGGCCGTGGTGGGACCCAGCGGAGCAGGGAAAAGCACCCTGTTGGACCTGTTGCAGGGTTTTCTCCGGCCCACACAGGGAGTGATTCTTGTCAATGGCATCCCCCTGCAAGACCACTTCATCCTGCAGTGGCGACGTCACGTCAGCTTGTTGCGTCAACATAGCCACATCTTTGCGGGTACCATTGGGGACAATTTGCGGTTTGCAAATCCAAAGGCCAACCAGCAAGAAGTGGAACGTGCTTCCGTAGCGGCGGGGGCCCACGACTGGATTGTGGAACTCCCACAAGGGTATGACACCCTGGTGGGCGAGAGCGGGGTCAATCTCAGCGGAGGCCAGGTGCAGCGTTTGGCGGTGGCTAGAGCACTGCTTAAACAAGCCTCCCTGGTGCTCTTGGACGAACCCACCGCTCATCTGGATCCCGCCACAGAACGGGCGGTACAGGTTGGATTGGACAGACTTCTGACGGGGGCAACCGCAATGGTGGTGGCTCATCGACTGAGCACCGTGGAGCGGGCGGATGAAATTCTGGTCTTGGCCCACGGGCGAGTGGTTGAACACGGAACTCACGCTCAATTGGTGGAACGCAGGGGTTTGTACCACAGTCTGCAATTGGCGTATCGCGGGGGTGAATTGGGTTGAGCCGAGTGCACGCATTATCGCGCTTTCAGGTGATATGTCGGTTGTTCCGCTTTGTTCGCCCCTATTCGAGGCAGACGGCCCTGTCCATCTGCCTGAGTTTTTGCACCGTCGGCGCCAACGTGGGTTTAATGGCCACCTCCGGTTTGTTGATTGCCAAGGCCGCCTTGCATCCCATCACCATCCTGCTCATCTGGGTGCCCATTGTGGGGGTGCGGTTTTTTGGTTTATCTCGGGCTGCATTTCGTTATGGAGAGCGATATGTGTCTCATGACCTGACTTTTCGTTTGCTTAAAGAAATGCGGGTCTGGTTGTACCAACGCATTGAACCGCTGGTTCCTTTATTGTGGCAGTCTCGTCGTAGCGGAGACGTGATGACCACGTTGGTGGCCGACATTGATACTCTGCAAAATTTTTACTTGCGGGCGGTGGCTCCACCCGTGGTTGCAATGTTGATTACCGGTCTTGCAGCTCTCCTATTTGCTCCCTTCGGTTCTTGGCTGGTGATAACAGTGATGGCCGGATTGGCCTTGGCTGGAGTGGGAGTTCCCGGGTTGATTCACCTGTTGGCTCAACGTTCGGGAAGAGAAGCCATACAGGCGCGGGCGGTCCTGCAAATTCATCTGGTGGATATGGTGGAGGGGATGGCCGATGTATTGAGCTTCGGCCAAGAGCAAGCGGTACTGGCGCAGGTGGAAGCGGATCAACAGCAATTGGCCCGACAGCAACGCTGGCTGGCCCATGTGGAAGGGCTGGGCAGTGGACTGCTGTTGGTCATCAACTCTTTGACCATGTGGGGCGTGTTGTGGCTAGGCATTATCCGAGTGCAAAACGGGCAGATGAACGGGGTATACCTGGCTATGTTGGTGCAAACTGCGCTGGCGGTCTTTGAAGCCGTCATGCCTTTGCCCACGGCTTTGCAGCAATTGGGTGAGTGTGTGGAGGCGGGAAGACGGATGTTCTCTTTAACAGATCAATCGCCAGCCGTCACAGTTCCGGATAGCCCACAGGTCCCCGTGGCTTCTGACCTGAGAGTGGAAAATTTGTCTTTCCGTTATCCTGGTTCAGCACGCTGGGTGTTGCGGAATATCTCCTTCGACTTAACACCGGGGCGCAGGGTGGCCGTGGTGGGACCCAGTGGGGCAGGTAAGAGTACCTTAATTCGCCTGTTGTTGCGCCTGTGGGATCCGACGGAGGGAGCGGTGCGCATGGGTGACTTGGACCTGCGCCAGATGGACCCGGACACGGTGCGCCGGTATTTTGCTGTCATTGAACAAAACGCACATCTATTTCACGAGTCTGTGGCAGACAATCTACACATCGGTCAACCGGCAGCCAGCATGGAACAGTTGCGCGCGGCAGCAGTCCAAGCGCAAATTGACCCTGTGGTGGCCGCTTTGCCCCAGGGTTACGATACGTTGGTGGGCGAGTTTGGCACCCGTTTTTCTGGCGGAGAACGGCAACGCTTGGCTCTTGCCAGAGCTTTGTTGAGAGATGCCCCCATCCTGGTGCTGGACGAGCCCACCACGGGTTTGGACCCTGTGACGGAACTGCGGTTCATGGAGACGCTGTTGAACGCCACTCAGGGACGCTCCGTGCTGCTCATCACCCATCGATTGGTGCACCTGGAGCAGTTTGATGAGGTTTTGGTGGTACAGGACGGGGAACTGGTGGAACGGCGAACTCATGTGGAATTGCTAGGCAGGCGAGGCGTTTATCGGTCCATGTGGGAGGTGGAACAGGACCGCTTGGGTGCGGCCTTGTATTCTCAGGCAGAGACTGAGGCTTCTGTACTTTAGCAGGTTGACTGAACGACTGGACTGAGAAAGACTTGACCGATTAAGGGAATTCCGTGTGGAAATACATAAATTTTCAGCAACTGGGTACACTATTCCTCGCACAATGTCCCTGGAAAGTGGTGGGGGAAAGAGGAGTGTTCGGGTTGCTGAACGTGTTTTTGGCTCGTTGGCAGTTTGGCATTACGACGGTGTACCACTTTTTGTTTGTTCCTTTAACCATTGGTCTGATTTTCCTTGTTGCCGTCATGGAGACTCTGTACGTGTTGAGTGGGAACGAGGATTACAAGCGGATGACGAAGTTTTGGGGCAAGTTGTTCTTGATAAACTTTGCCGTTGGCGTGGTAACGGGCATTATGCAGGAGTTCCAGTTTGGCATGAACTGGTCCTCCTACTCCCGTTTTGTGGGAGATGTTTTCGGTCCACCTTTGGCCATTGAAGCCTTGGCGGCCTTCTTTTTAGAATCCACTTTTGTGGGCGTCTGGTTGTTTGGTTGGGACAAGTTGTCGCCCAAAATGCACGCCTTGGCGGCTTGGTTGGTGGCCATTGGGGTCAGCCTGTCGGCCGTATGGATTTTGGCTGCCAACGCATTCATGCAGGAACCGGTGGGCTACGTCCTGCACAATGGCCGGGCGGAGATGAATAATTTTTGGGCTCTCATTGGGAACTATCAATTATGGGTTGAATTTCCTCATGTTTGGTTTGGTGCCCTGTCCACAGGGGCTTTTTTTGTCACCGGTGTGAGCGCATGGTACCTGGTGCGCAAGCGAAACCTGGAGGTGTTCACCCGTTCCTTTCAAATCGGCGTGATGTTTGCCTTGGTGGGCAGCGTTTTGACGGTGGTGTTGGGACATGAACAGGCTCAGCACCTGATGGTGGCACAGCCCATGAAGATGGCGGCTTCGGAAGCCTTGTGGAACACCAGCGCGTATCATGCTCCCTGGTCCATCTTCGCGGTCATTGACGGGGCCCATCATGTCAATCCCGTTGACATTAAAATCCCCTACGTGTTGAGTATCCTCGCATACAATCACACCTATGGCGCGGTGCCGGGCATGAATCAGATTCAAGCCCTGTATCAAACCCGGTATGGGCCGGGCAACTACATTCCACTGGTGTGGGTTATTTACTGGAGTTTTCGGGTGATGGTGGTGGCTGGCACACTGATGGTCCTACTGGCCCTGTACGGGGTCATCTTGACGCTTAAAAATCGGGTGAGTCAGCATACTCTCTACTTGAAGTGGATGGTGTTCGCCATTGCCCTGCCCTATATTGGGCACACCACAGGCTGGATTATGACCGAAATGGGTCGACAGCCTTGGGTGGTTATGGGGCTATTGAGAACCAATCTGGGCGTCTCTCCCACGGTGACGTCGGCGATGGTCTGGACCACTTTGCTCGGGTTTGGCTTGATTTACTTGGTCATGGGGATTGTGGATGTCTACCTGTTCATTTACTTCATCCGCAAGGGACCAGATTTAGGTGAGGATCCTTCGGAAATGGACGCCAAACGGATGTCGGCCTTGTCGTGAAGGATTAGTCGTGAACCGTGAGCGGTGCGGTGTGAGTTATGAATTGTGAGTCGTGAGTCGTGAGGAAAGGGTGTGTGAGCGGTGACGCTCAATGTGGTGTGGTTTGTACTGATTGCCACCTTATTCACCGGCTTCTTTGTATTGGAAGGGTTTGATTACGGAGTGGGGATTCTCATTCCCTGGATGGGTCAAACGGATGAGCAAAGGCGTTTACTTGTCAACACCATTGGTCCCTTTTGGGATGCCAACGAGGTCTGGTTAATCACTGCCGGGGGCGCTATGTTCGCCGCCTTCCCCAACTGGTATGCCACTTTGTTCAGCGGTTTTTACATGGCGTTGTTCTTGCTTTTACTGGCCCTGATTGTACGCGGCGTCGCCTTCGAGTTTCGCAGCAAATTGGCCAGTTCTCGTTGGCGTCAGACTTGGGACTGGCTGTTGTTCACCAGTAGTCTGTTGCCACCGCTTTTGTGGGGGGTGGCGGTAGCTAATTTTATGAAAGGGGTACCCATCGATGGGAGGATGGAGTACGCGGGAACCTTTTGGGACCTGCTCAGTCCTTACACCGTGTTGGGTGGTTTGAGTTTGGTTCTGTTGTCCACCTTGCACGGGGCCCTCTATCTGTCCTTGCGCACGGACGATGCGTTGCAGGCGACTGCGCGTGAAACGGCTCGCCGCATCGGCGTACTCACCAGTCTGGTGTTGTTGGCGTTTGTGGTCATGAGCTATTACAACACCGACATGTTCATCAAAGCCGGGGTGGACCCAGGCGCCGTCCCTGTCCTTGCTGGTATGAGTCTACTGGCGGTGCCCTTTTTCATTCATTGGAAACGAGATGGCTGGGCATTCTTCATGACCACCCTGACGATTATCTTTTCATCCATCACTGTATTTTTGGACATGTTTCCGCGAGTGATGATTAGCTCGCTCAATGCGAACTGGAGTTTGACCATCTTTAATGCCGCCTCTGGGCCATATTCTCTGCGGGTGATGACCATTGTGGCACTTACAGTACTGCCTATCGTTCTGGTTTACCAAGCTTGGACATACTGGGTGTTTCGACATCGTCTGCGCATCGGTGGGCACCTGGATTACTGATGTGGGTGACCTTCTGCAATCCCGTTGGGCTGAATTCAGACTCTGGGGGCTTAGTGGACGGGGGTTAGTGTTTTAAACTCGTTGCGGCGAGTGTTAACCACGAGGATTTGAGTGGGGTGGAGCGTGAAGACATGGGAAGTTGGTGGCTTTTATCGGCCGCAGTTGCCATCCTTGGGCTGGTTGCGGCTGCCGTGTTGCTTCACTTTTTGATTCGGGCATACATCAACCTGTGGGTGGACCTGGTGATGCGGAAGGTTTTCTCCAAACCGTATGCCGGAAATCTTTGGGAAGGTGTCACGGCCGTCCGTCATCTGGGGTTGCAGTGGGTGGTGGAAAACGAACTACGTGCTGCTGCAGGCCATCCTCTTTTGAAACCCATTGGCACCCACCGTCCCTTTCCTCACTTTGACGGTCTGTTGTTTTCCCCCGCACAGTTAGTCCGCCGCCCTTTGGGAGAAGAGGTGGCCGTGGACATTGCCGTGATTCTAGGTCATCGAACCGCCCGTCCGATGACCCTGGACCTGCCCGTGATGGTCACAGCCATGGGTTATGGGGTTGCTCTGAGCAAGCCCTTCAGCTTGGCCATTGCCAAAGGCACCGCGTTGGCAGGCACCGCTTTCAACACTGGGCAAGGTCCGGTGTTGCCAGAACACCTGCAGTCCGCTCACCGAATTGTCATGCAGTATCACGGAGGACCTTGGAGAGCCACGGAAGAGGTCCTGCAACGGGCGCACATGGTGGAAATTCGCTTCGGCCAAGGAGCCAACGGGGGACATGGCACCAAGGTGGACCCTCAAACCCTGGACCCTGAGGTTTATCGTGACTTGTCCGCAAACGGCAAGATTCCGCCGAATGAACTCCTCATTCCGGCTGGATTGCCGGAGGTGGGGCGGCCTCGGGACCTGCAGCGCCTGATCCGTCACTTGCGCAAATTGACGGGGGGGATACCCATTGCCGTGAAATTGGCGGCCAGTCACCGCCTGGAGATGGAGTTGGCCATTGTTTGTCAGGCTGGGGCGGACGTCATCGTGCTGGATGGGGCCCAAGGGGGAACCTTCGGATCTCCCGGGATTTTGGTGGATGACTTCGGGTTGCCCACGTTGGCCGCACTGGTACGAGCCAACCAATTTTTGCATCAACACGGGTGGGATAAAAAAGTCGATTTAGTGATTTCAGGGGGACTGCGCACCCCGGGGGACATGCTGAAAGCGGTCACCTTGGGAGCCAAGGCGGTTTACATTGGTGGAGCCGCTCTGTTTGCTACCATGCACAACCAGATTGTCAAGGCCACCCCATATGATCCACCTACCCAGTTGGCTTGGGCCACAGGTCGGTTAAAGAACCGATTTGACACACAACAGGGGGCAACCAGCTTGGCCGCCTTTCTGACGGGCTGTGGGGAAGAGATGCGGGTGGGATTGCGGGCTTTGGGCAAGACGTCGTTGGCCGAACTGGGGCGAGAGGATTTGGCAGCGTGGGATGCGGAGGTAGCGAGGGTGACCGGACTGCCGCTGTTGTAGTGTGTAGCCAGGTCACGTTTGGGCGGGTTCCCGCCTGCACCGTCGTACCCGCTTGCACCGTCCGTGTAGCTAGGTCACGTTCGGGCGGGTTGCTTGGAGGACTGGGATGATCCACCCCTGTGCAAGACCCGGCGCAGTAAATGAGTGGCCATTGCCAACACGGGGAGACCCACCAGGGTGAAGATGAATAGGGCCGTAGCCACGTCCACCAGGTAGTGTGCGAGCACAGCGACGTCTCGATAGAGAAACACGCTGCCCGCCCAGATGGCTGCCGGAGCGCACAGGGACAGGTGACGAGTGCTCTTCAGGCCAACCAAGTCCTGTACCGCGCTCAGCCCTGCGAAGGTGAGCACAG
>DAHWFY010000147.1 GCA_027336365.1 Bacillota bacterium
GGTTGTCAGGCCAAGAGAGTTTTTTGTGGTGTCTTCCCATCGAAGGTTGAAGACATGCAAAGGGTGGGTGGTGGCCATCAGGCCATGAAAGTTTCGGACACGCAATAATGGATGAATCCGTGCTTAAATGCACCTCGTGTAATATTTTCTTACGTAAGTGAGTGGGTGCTTTGCTCGTTGTCACGCCCCCTTTTGGACAAAAAACTGCGCTAAGACTTGTCTGTCGGGACAATGAAAAGCGTCAGATAATGACGTAAAATCGAAATCCATAGAGGATATAAGCTTGGTATGCGGAACGGGACCTTCCTTTGCGGTAACTGTAACATTTGTTTGGAATTGAAATGGAGGAGGAGAAGCTGTGCTCGACGAACTGATTCGCGACGTATCATCCCAGTCACCGGATGGTGCGCGAACCGAGACCACGGACGAGTTAACTGGGTATCACTGGAAAACTCTGTGGGCTTCCATGACGGGATATGCCATGGATGGACTGGACCTGATGGTGATTTCTTACGTCTTGGGCTTGGTCATGAAAAGTCTGCATCTCACGTCGGCTGAAGCCGGAGGAGTTGCAACCATCACCCTGATTGGCGCGGTGTTGGGTGGCTATACCTTCGGAATTCTTGCAGACCTGTATGGCCGTGTGAAGACCTTTTCTCTAAGTATCCTCATTTTTGCCATTTTTACCGGACTCACGGCGGCTGCCACCAATCTGTTTTGGCTGGATGCCACGCGGTTTATTGCTGGGATTGGCCTGGGTGGTGAATTTGGGATTGGCATGACCTTGGTCAGCGAGTCCTGGCCGCGCAAGTATCGGTCCCGAGCGACTTCTATCGTCGCTCTTGGGTTTCAGTTGGGAATGATTATTGCTTTACTGTGCAGCATGTTTTTGGTGCCTCGCTTTGGCTGGCAAAGCGCCTTTTTGGTAGGGGCTCTGCCTGCTCTGTTTGCCTGGTGGAGTCGCCGTCATTTGGAAGAGCCACCTCTCTGGCAGCAGCAAGCAAAAGTCAATACGCATGCTGGTTTCCCGTTGCGGGAATTGTTCCACTCTCGACGAGCCACAGGGACGACACTGGGGTTGACTGTCATGACCAGTGTGCAAAACTTTGGGTTCTACGGAATTATGATTTGGTTACCCACAATGCTGGCAAAGCAACTGCACTTCCCGTTCAATAAGTCGTTGACTTGGACTCTGGTGACGATTCTCGGCATGATGGTGGGGATTGTGGTGTTTGGTCAACTGGCGGACAGGTGGGGACGCCGCCCAACTTATCTTGTCTTTCAATTGGGATCGGCCGTAATTATCTGGATTTTCTTTCATGAAGCAAATCCCACTCTATTGTTGTTCTTAGGTTTCTTCCTCGGTTTCTTGGTGGATGGAATGATGGGAGGGTATGGCGCCATCTTGGCGGAACACTACTCCACTCATTCTCGCTCTACTGCGGAGAACTTCATTTTTAACACCGGGCGGGCGGTGGGCGGTTTTGGACCGTTTGTGATTGGAGCCTTGGCCATGACGCACTCCTTGTCCTGGGCCATGGGGCTCTTGTCCGCCATCTACTTGGTTGCTGCGCTGGCTCTCTTGTTTTTGGTGCCGGAGACCAAGGGCAAGGCCTTGGCGTAAACTGGTACTGTCAGCGGAACGAAGACGATGGGGTATCAACCGCTGGGGATTTATTGCGGAATTTTGACGTGAACTCTGGTACCAATATGGATTCTTCAGACAATTCGCAAAATGATTGTACAAGCCGTGCCCTTGGAAGGACCGAGCTTCCCTTCTTAGGGCACGGTCTGTCGTTTCTTGCAGAAAAAACACAAGGTGGAGGACTGTATGTACCGACGAAAGCTTGCCGCAGAGCGTTGTCTGTGCAGACATACCCGACGGAATAATCCCGGATTACACTGGGAGTAGCGAGGAGGGGATTGAGTGGAATCCATCATACAAGCATCAAACCTCGTATCCATCGTGACTCAACTGCTGACGGAGTTTGCCTCTTATGGACGCACCCCGGAGGGCGGAGTGACTCGGTTGGCTTATACAGAAGTCGAGAAACTGGCTCAGGACAGGTTGCGAGAACTGTGTATGGCGGCGGGACTGCAGGTGCGTGTGGATGCCGCCGGAAATCTGATTGCCAGACGCAGTGGCACACAAGATCAAGCGCCTGCGGTTGCATTTGGGTCTCACTTAGACTCGGTGGTGCAGGCGGGTGCTTTCGACGGCGTGTTGGGCGTGGTGGCTGGACTGGCGGTCATCCATCGCCTCAACGAGAGGGGGATTCGCACCCGTCACCCTTTGGAGTTGATTGCCTTCACTGGAGAAGAGTCTGCTCGCTTTGGGGTGGCCACTGTTGGCAGCAAGGCGATGGTGGGTACCTTGAACAGCAAATCTCTCTTGCAATTACACGATGCGGACGGGGTGACTCTTCCCCAAGCATTGGCAACTCGGGGATTGGCCGTGGATAAACTGGTGGATGCCAAACGGGACAAAGGCGATTTGAAGGCTTTTATAGAGATGCATATTGAGCAGGGACCAGTCTTGGCGGCCCAGGGATATCAAGTGGGTTTGGTGACGGCCATTGCAGCACCGACGCGCTGGCAGGTGGAGGTGGAGGGACAACCGGGCCACTCTGGCACTACACGGATGCCCTTTCGTAAGGATGCTCTGACGGCCGCAGCGGAGATTGTCCTGGCGGTGGAGCGGATGGCCAGAAATGCGACGGATGCCGCAGACGTTGGGACCGTCGGAGTTTTGCGTGTCCTTCCAGGGTCTGCCAACACCATTCCAGGAAGAGTGGAGATGGTGGTGGAATTTCGCAGTGGCGATGCTCGGCGTAAGCAGGAATTGAGCGAAGCTTTTCTGCAACAAGTTGCCGTCATTCGTGGGCAACGGGGAGTTGCGGTGCGGACCCGGTTGTTGGCAGACGAGTCGCCAGTCCAATTGGATCCCGATATTCTCACTGTGACGACTAAGTTGAGCCGCAAACGGGGAATTTCTTTTCTAAAAATGCCCAGTGGGGCTGGACACGATTCCATGAACATGGCTCGGTTGTGTCCAACGGGAATGATTTTTGTGCCGTCCCAAGACGGAGTGAGTCATCAGCCACAGGAGTACACGAAGACGCAAGATATCGCCGTGGGTGTGGATCTACTTTACGAAACGGTTGTGCAGTTGGCGGGGAGGGACTGAATATGCGCAGGATTTTACTTCGCGGCGGGGTGGTCCTCAACCCCCAAACTCATCTGCATGAACCTCTGGACGTGCTGGTGGAAGGGGAGCGTATCGTCGCCCTGGGGAATGCTCTTTCTCCTGTGGACGCACAGGTGTTGGAGGTTTCTGGGTGCTATGTGGTGCCGGGTTTGGTGGATATGCATGTGCACTTGCGGGACCCTGGATTTCCGGATAAGGAGACGATGGCCACAGGCACGCGAGCCGCGGCAGCGGGAGGACTGACCACTGTGGTGTGCATGCCCAATACCCGGCCAACGGTAGACGATGTGAGTATCCTCGACGGGGTTTTGGCGACCGCACGTCGAGATGGAGTGGTGCGGGTGCACTCTACCGCTGCATTGACGAAGGGGTTGGCAGGTGTCGAGCGAACGGACATGGCCAATTTGCTACAGCACGGTGCGGTGGCGTTTACGGATGACGGGAAATCGGTGATGGATCCGGTTGTCCTGTATGATATTTTCCAGACAGCCGCTCAACTGGATACCCTTATTGCCTCTCACTGTGAGGACCACCATTTGGTGCGCGGCGGAGCTATGCATCGGGGCGAGGTCAGTCAATTATTGCAGGATGAGGGCATTCCCGCCTTGGGTGAAGAACTGGTGATTGCACGTGACCTACTTTTTGCTGCCGATACGGGGGCAAGGTTGCATATTCAGCACGTATCCACTGCTCGTGGCGTGCAACTCATCCGCGAAGCCAAGGCGCGCGGTGTGCGGGTGACGGCAGAGGCCACGCCCCACCACTTTTCTCTCACAGATGCCATTCTATTGGACCAGGGAGCTTTGGCCAAAGTGAACCCACCCTTGCGTCCAGCGGAGGATGTGGTGGCGGTGGTGGCGGGCCTGCAAGATGGGACGCTGGACGTGATTGCCACAGACCATGCTCCCCATACTCTGGCCGAAAAGCAGCAGGGATTGTCCCGGGCGCCCTTTGGCTTTGTCGGTCTGGAAACCAGTGTAGGCCTGGCATTCACTCACCTGGTGCATACGGGCAAGCTGTCCGCAGACCAGGTGGTGGCTAGGATGTCGGTGGCCCCAGCACGGGTACTGGGTTTGCCTATTCCACAGATTGCTGTGGGGGAGGTGGCGGACATCACCGTGATTGATCCTGAGTTCATCTGGACGGTGGATCCCAACCGTTTTTTGAGCAAGGCGCAGCACAGTCCCTTTACCGGGACAAAACTGCGGGGCAAAGCAGTGGCGACGGTAGTGGGAGGACGGGTGGTCTACACCGAGAAAGAGGGTCTGTTAACGTGAGCCAAAGGACGGAGGTGAGGCGGGCCATTGAGGTTGAGAGACAGGCGATTGACGTGAGACAAGCGATTGGGGTGGTGGTATCCAACGACTGGGTGAATGACCGCTATAAGCACATGACGGTGTGTGTGCCAGGATTGGCACAAGTTAGCCAGCCAGGTCAGTTTTTTCATCTCTTGTGCGGCGTGGCCTCTGCCGGACCTCTGTTGCGGAGACCTATGAGTGTGTATAAGATGGACCCCCTGCGGAACGAAATCCACTTTCTGTATCATGTCAAGGGTGAGGGGACTCAGTTGTTGGCGCAACGACAGGGAGGAGATCCACTGGACCTTGTGGGACCCTTGGGCCAGGGGTTTACCCTGAACTCGCGCTGGCATCGGGTGTTGGTGGTGGCCCGGGGGGTGGGGATGGCCACCCTGGCTCCACTGGTAGCTGTTGCTCGCCGCAGAGAGATGGCGGTGGACGTGATTTTGAGCGCACGGACGCCTCGGGACATTCTGGGAGCGCGAGAGTTTGCCGCTATGGGAGCACATGTTTTCCCGGTGACCGATGAGGACGGATCCAGTGACCTGGCGACCCTGCAATCACGGGTGGAGGCGTTGGTGGACCAAGGACAGACAGACGCCTTGTTCACCTGCGGATCGGCCCGATTGACACGCATGTTAAGGGACGTGGCGATTCGTCGGGGTTTGCCTGGCCAAGTGGCGGTAGAGGAGCACATGGCTTGCGGAATCGGCATGTGTCAAGGGTGTACGCGAGTCTTCCGGCGGGACGGCAAGGACGTACATCTGCGGGTTTGTCAGGAGGGACCGGTATTTCCACTGGAAGAGGTGGTCTATCCATGACAGGCGCAGACCTGAGTGTGCAAATTGGCAACTTGATCTTGAACAATCCGGTGATGCCCGCATCGGGGACGTTTTCCGAGCCATTGGCGGAGTTTATCCACCTGAATGACTTGGGAGCCCTCGTTACCAAGAGCATTACCTTGGATGTCCGAGAGGGTAATTCCAGCCCGAGATTGGCGGAAACCCCAGCGGGACTGCTCAATGCCATTGGCATTCCCAGCAAGGGGGTGCAGAAGTTCATCGCGGAAACACTGCCTTTTTATGCTGCTTTGACGGTACCATTGATTCCTAGCATTTCGGCCGACACAGGGGATGACTTTGCGCGTCTGGCCAGTATTCTTGAAAAACAATCCGTAGTCCGAGGTCTGGAGGTGAACATTTCTTGCCCCAATCTGGAAGACGATGGGAAGTCCTTCGCCATGGATGCTGAGCAAACCTACCGTGTCATTCGTAAGGTGCGTCAGGCGACTTCACTACCCGTGTGGGCCAAGTTGTCTCCCAACACCCAGTCGGTTGTCGAGGTGGCATTGGCCGCACAGACTGCTGGGGCCGATGCGGTAGTGGTGGCAAATACCCTATTGGCTATGGCTATTGATGTTGAAACGAGGCGTCCTAAGTTAGGCAACGTGACGGGTGGCCTATCTGGCCCAGCGATAAAACCAATTATTCTCAGAATGGTTTACCAGGTAGCTAAAGCTGTGAGTATCCCAATCATTGGAGTGGGGGGGATTCGGTCTGCGCAAGACGCCTTGGAGTATCTTATGGCAGGTGCCACAGCCATTCAAGTGGGGACGTACAACTTTGTGAATCCGCGGGGCATGGTGGACGTGATTGCTGGCATGCAGGATTACTTGCAGAGGCACGGTTGTTCGTCGGTACGCGAGATCATTGGAGCGGCCCTTTCACCACTCACCGGGGCAGAAGAAAAACAGAAAACAGCAGGGTAGACCTACATGTCGCTGATACGTGAGGAAAGGACGGAATAGATGTGAATGAGGAACTGGAATTCGCGGAGATGGATGGAGAACGGTGGATGTCCGAATGGAGCGAAAAACATTCTCCACCTTTCATTGACGCGGTGAAAATGATGGGCAAGCGAGTTCGAGTGGTGGATGATCTGTATGAGGATGGCATTGAAGTGGTGGCATGGAAGGGAGAGGTGGGACTTGTGCGCAGTCTTTGCGGCGCGGAATTTGTCCTGGTGGAGTTTGAATTAGGCCGTGTGTTGTCTCTTCACAAGAGGTGTGTGGAAATCGTGTAATGAGGCGTATTGCCGTGTTCCCCGTACTCTTCCCCCATATCAGCAAACGGAATATCTCCGTTTATCTCACCTAACCAGTAAATACAGTTGCGTGGATTTATATCCCTTGCTGGTGCCGCTATCAGCGGCATGGCGGTCTTCCCCCAAATGAGAACAATTCGTGGTGTATGCCATGTTGATGACAACGAGACTCCGGTGAAACTCTTGGTGTCAACATGGTTGCCCAGAATGATTTCCAGGGTGTAGTGTGTTGTATTGGGATGAGGTCATGAGGAAGATGACGGAGCGGGGCTGCTTATGACTTGGATTTCGTGGTTCACAACCGCTTGGCTCTTTGGTGGGCAAATTATTGCGACTCACGAACTGTCTGAATTGGTGATTCGCAAATACTTGCCCAGATTGGCCAGGGTAATCGCAATGGTTGGGATTGCATTGATATTTCTTTTGGATGGGGGAGTATTGCGTTGGAACTTATCCATAGGCATCGGTTTGGATGTTCTTATTACAATGTATCTCCTCAGCCGTTCAATGTGGGAAAGCTTGGGTTATGGGATCTTGCTGGGTGGAGTATATGCTCTATTGGAAGCTGTTCACGACCAAAGTAATAATTTTCTCACATGGAATTATCTTGTTTTTTATTTGTTCATGCTCATCTTCCTCCTCGTTTATCATAAGCTTC
>DAHWFY010000148.1 GCA_027336365.1 Bacillota bacterium
AGCAAGGCCGCTGCCACCAGAACAACTGCCTTTGCCCATGGCGTACGGGCAAGACCGGTGACGAAGGAGACCCGCCGGTTTCCTGTCTGGAAGGGTCCTCCATGATTTTTGTAAAATAATTTACCATATACCGGTATGAGGGGCACGTGGGGAGAAGACTCAACCTGCGCTTGTGGTACATCCTGTTCACCTATCGGACCCCACTCTACCTCCTCACCGATATGCATTGCCGCGTTGCGGGGTAACCGCACAAACTCGCCTGTCTGCGTCAACACCACAACATATTCATCGTGAAACCCCAGCACAATGCCATTGCGCGATTGCTGCATGCCTCTCCCCTCCTCTCCCCGACAGGCCATGGCACATGGACAGCACCGTCTGCTTAGTTTGCCTCGAAAATCGAGTTACACCTCGGACACGTACGACTTCAGGTGTTCAAAGTCGCCACTGAACAACAACACCACAGCCAAAATGTATTTTCTCTGTCGCTCCAGAGTTTTTCGAGAAACCGAAACACGTTTCTCCAGTTCCTTCAGCGGTAGAGCCTTCTTTTCCAACACGTACTTTAACAGGACCTCATCAGAGGCCACCAAACGAGCGACCTCAATGGCATTGCGACGGGCATCCGCATGTTTTGGTGAAGACTCTGTTAATTCCAGGAGACTCAATCCATAATGTGTCAATAAGTCACTGTATTCAATAATATCCTGTCTTCGTGCCGCCACCTCCTCAGCCTGCACGTGGGCAGCCAGAGAAGTACGCACCTCCATGTAATTGACAACTCCGTTGTCGTCTTCATCCGAAGTTTCAAACTCGGTCCACGGAATAGAGCGCATATGATTTTGTTGAGAACGAAAGTAGTCGACTAAGCGACGACGCATAATGGTTTCTGCAAAACTCAGAAAATGGCTGCTACGCGCAAGATCGTATCCATCAATGGCCTCGTTCATGGCCATCAAGGCCACACTGTATTCATCGTCCATCTCTCGATTTACATAGCGATGAGCAACTTTGGAGGCCACCCGCAAGACAAAAGGAATATAAGCCTCCAACAATCGGTTACGGGCATCGACATCTCCCGTTTTTGCGAGGGGAAGCAAAGTATCCAAGAGATCTTGGTCTTTGTCTTTTGGTTTTCCGGGCCACAAAAGACCCTTCACCCTTTCCACCTCACTCCACAGAATTCGCAGTCTCCCATTTTTACGTGGGGGTGGCTCACTCCTCACTAAAAAAATTCATCATTATCCACCACGTCTACGCCCGTGCCCTTCCACCGTTCCATTGCACCCGTTCATTCCTGATCTTGCTGCAACACCGCTGGGACAGGCACCTGTAAATGCGCACAAGTCAAACGAGTTGCCATCCTTCCCCGCGATGTTCGTTGCAATAGACCCATTTGAATCAGATAGGGCTCGTAAACGTCTTCAATGGTCCCTGCCTCTTCGCCCACCGCTGCTGCCAGAGTATCCAAACCAACTGGACCGCCGGAAAACTTGCTCAGCAAGGTATCCAACACCCGGTAATCCAATTCTTCCAACCCCAACTCGTCCACGTGCAACCGATGCAGAGCCTGTTGAGCAATGGTCAAACTTACGGTACCCGTGTGTTCCACCTGAGCAAAGTCTCTAACTCGCTTGAGCAGTCTGTTCGCCACACGAGGAGTCCCACGAGAACGTCTGGCTATCTCCGTTGCCGCTACGGAATCAATAGGAAGGTGCAAAATATTCGCGGTTCGTTTTACAATTTGTGTGAGTTCATGTACTTCGTAATAGTCTAGATGGGAAATTACACCAAACCGATCCCGCAAGGGTGCGGACAGCAATCCAGCTCGAGTGGTTGCTCCAATCAAAGTAAAGGCGGGTAGGTCTAAACGCACAGAGCGAGCTCCAGGCCCTTTACCGATAACGATATCCAGGGCATAATCCTCCATCGCGGGATACAAAACCTCTTCTACTGCCCGCGACAACCGATGAATCTCGTCAATGAATAGAACATCTCCAGGCTCCAGGTTGGTTAACAGAGCCGCCAAATCCCCGGGACGTTCCACCGCAGGACCGGAGGTGATGCGAATATGAACTCCGAGTTCATTGGCAATAATCATGGATAAGGAAGTTTTACCCAGTCCTGGTGGACCATAGAGTAAAACGTGGTCCAAAGCCTCCGCCCTTGCTTTTGCCGCCTCAATAAAAACCTTCAAATTATCCTTAACTTTTTGCTGACCAATGTAATCATCTAAAAAACGCGGCCGAAAGGACTCAAAAGCTGAGTCCTCTTTGTTCCATTCTGCGGCAACCATTCTATCGGTCAAAACTCGGCTGCCCCCTTCGTGAAAATCCCTAGGACAAGTAGACAGGTTTGGCGAGTTGCTTCAGGCAGGCCCGCAAACTGGCACCTAGATCTTCCAGCCCTATCTCTGCCTCTACTTGCCGTACAACTTCCGTAGCTTGCTTCTCATTATAGCCAAGGCCAACCAAAGCCTCAACGACTTGCCAAGCGAGAGCACTTGAACCCCCCCCTGCGGAGGAATGAACGTCTCCGGATACACGCTGCGCTTGAGATACCTCATGAGGAATGCGGCGAACCTTGTCCCTCAACTCCAAAATCAAACGCTGAGCAGTTTTCTTGCCAACTCCAGGCAATTGACATAAGACATCGCTGTCTTGAGCCAGCACTGCTGACGCAAAAGCATCCCATTGAATATGGGATAGAATCTGCAAGGCACTTCTCGGGCCTACTCCCGAAACCCGAAGCAACAACCCAAACCAATCTCTCTCCTCAGCAGACAAAAAACCGTATAAGCTCACCCCGTCCTCACGCACCTGCAGGTGCGTGAATACCTGCACATCCACACCGTGAACGAGACTCGCCGCCGCCCCGTCTGGCATCAACACATGATAGCCCACACCATGAACATCCAAAACGACGTATCCAGGACCTGTGAAGGCCACTTCTCCACGCAAAAATGAAATCATCTGGAAAGCTCCTATTTCTCCGGCTTCAGTCCTTTGGGTTTGATTCCTGCTTTTGGTTTAACTCCCAGTGGATAAGACAACGACCGAAATGGTCCGTCCATCCCGCTGGAAAAATTCTGTTTCTGTTTCTGTGGTTCCTGTACCGATTGTTTTGGAAAACCCGTACTGCCATCTCGAGTAAACCCATCCTCCTTCGGTAGCATACCGTTGTGGGCGTGGGTAATCGCCACCGCCAAAGCATCCGCAGTATCATCCGGCTGAGGAATTTCTCGTAAGCCCAACAAGACGCGCACCATCTCCTGAACTTGGCGCTTATCTGCCTTGCCATATCCCGTCACCGCCTGTTTCACCTGCATGGGAGTGTATCCCACCACCTGCATTCCTGCCTGAATACCCGCCAAAATTGCAACTCCACGAGCCTGTCCCACGGCGAAAGCCGTCGTCGTATTTCGATAGAAAAACAATTCTTCTGCCGCCATGATATCTGGGTCATAACGTGTAATGACCGACACCAGAGTTTGATAAAGAATATTGAGACGTTCCGCTGTCGTCTGTTCAGGAAAGGTTTCAATGCATCCATAGTCAATGGTGTGCAAGTGATTTCCAGTGACCTCAAGAACACCGTAGCCCATACGCGCCAATCCCGGGTCAATCCCAATCACCCGCATTCACCATGCCGCCCCTTCTTTCGCCATCCGGATGCCCGCATGAACCACCGCAGCGAATCGAATCTTGAGCCAGAGATTACACACCCAAATCCCCCACTGGAATCCGCCGAGAAGAAAGGTCTCGTACGTATACCGGCATTTGAAAAAATGCTGCCAATGCATTATCAAATCGCCATGGACCGTGTTCTCCACAAAATCCTGTCACCGCATCATCTGTAACCCGATGAAATTCCCACTGCCCGTGACCGTCTCCATAAAGGGTTACAAAGACGGCCGGATTCTCCCGTGTACGAGCAGACTGAAAAGCCGGGACGTCCATGGGTTGCCCAAATTCGTTCACCGCCGGAGAATCCGCCCAGACTCGCTGTGGGCCCCAAATTCCTTGAGCTATACAAAAAATGGCTGTAATCGACAAAACCAGAACAACAAATTTGGCAACAACCCAATCAGCGACACTCTCGTGATCCGCCATGCCAATTCACCCCAAACCGTCCGTTTAGGCCTAGCATGCCGTGGTTTTAACTTTATATACGGTCTCTTACGGTCCCCAATATTCCACCTGTGTGACCTCAAGAGAAATAGTACAAGGGTACCCGTTTTGTACATAGACCTTCATTTGGAGGCTACTTCAATCTCCACCTGATTGGAAGCGGATAAGATCCAGAGATTACGCCTCCACAGCGTCAAAGTTCGCGTACACGTTTTGCACGTCATCCAATTCTTCCAAAGCATCTACCAAGTCTAATACGTCCTCTAAGTCATCATCTTTGAGTGGGACTGTGTTCTCCGCTTCATAGGTCAATTCGGCATCGGTCAGTGAAATTCCTTGTGATTCCAAGGCATCTCGCACCGCTACATAACTCTCTGGGACAGTGATTACTTCATACTCTTCCCCGTTTTCTCGGATATCATCTGCCCCTGCCTCTAAAGCCATGAGCATCAGGTCGTCCAAAGAAACGGGACAGTTCTTCTTTTCAATCGTCATGGAACCAACGCGTTTAAACATCCAGACCACACAGCCAGATTCCCCCAAGTTGCCTCCCCGCTTCGCAAAAATGTGACGCACATCGGCGGCCGTGCGATTGCGATTGTCTGTCACGATTTCCAACATCATGGCTACTCCATGAGGTCCATATCCCTCATAAAGAATTTCCTCATAGCGCACACCTGGCAAAGACCCGGTGGCCTTTGCAATCGTCCGGGTGATGCTCTCTATGGACAGGTTACTCTGCTTCCCTCGGTCAATGGCCGTTTTAAGGCGAAAGTTTGTATCGGGATTGCCCCCGCCCTCTTTTGCCGCCTGATAAATATCGCGAGATAGCTTGGTAAACAACTGCCCCCTCACCGCATCTTGCTTGCCCTTTCGTCGCTGGATGTTGTGCCACTTGGAGTGCCCGGACATGCACATGCTCCTCTCCGTCAGAGTATCGTCTCACATTCCCCAATCCCGTAAATATCGGAAGTCTATCCCCACCGTTCGTGTGGAAACCTTTGCTATCACCGGCGGTTTGCGCTTGTACTGATTCTGCGTAACTCGACGCACAATCTCACGGACCACCGCTTCTCGCGCTCCCGCCGCCACCAAAACCTGAGGAGATTGGCGCAGGTCGACTAACTGAAACAGAATTTCATCCGCCTCATCATACGTAAATCCCAATTCCATTTCATCGGTTTGATTGACCCACAGATCTGCGCTGGGAGGTTTTTCACGAATACTGGCAGGAACACCCAAATACTCGGCCAGTTGCCGCAATTGGGCTTTGTACAAGTCTCCAATGGGATTGACTGCGCTAGCCAAGTCACCAAATTGAGTTCCATACCCTAACAAGAGTTCCGTCTTATTGCTCGTTCCTAGAACCAGAGCATGCCAGTAAGCCGATAGATCAAACAATGTGGCCATTCGCTCACGGGCCATTCGATTCCCTCTGCGAAGATTGTCTGCCTGACAACCCAGTAGTGCCTCCAAATGTACGAAATAAGCATCCACCGGTGCCGAGATATCGACTTCCAGAGCATCTAGCCCCAAATCTGCAACCACAGCCTGGGCATCTTGCAAGCTATTAGCGCTGCTGAGTCGATAAGGCATCATCACTGCGTGCACGCTGGCTGCTCCAAGAGCAGCCACCGCCAGATAAGCAGCCACGGCGGAGTCGATACCCCCAGATAACCCCATCACCACCCGCTGAAAACCGGCTTTTTCCGTTTCTTCACGAATAAAGGCGGTCAATACTGCCGCGGTCAATTCAACATTGACCTCTAATTGGCGGGCAATTTCAGGTTTCATCAGTGAACCCACCCCCTTTTTGCAATCCAGCCAATTGTTTCCATACCATTTCCCGCTTCTCATCTCTAAGAATTGGCGTGGAATAGCGGGACCTCCGGACGATATCCGGGTTCAGATCTCCATAAACTATCGACTCTGCCAAAGCAGGAGCTTCGGTAACCCATGTGCCATCGGGCGTCACCACTCCGGAACCGCCGAAGAAGCTGACTCCATCTTCAAACCCCACACGGTTGACAAACACGATGTGAGTACTCAGTAAGCTGGCATAAGTCTCCAATAGGCGACGCCAAAACTGATGGGAGCCAAATCGTTCCGAATCTGTAACACTACGGGCTGGACTGGCGGATATAACAATTAACAGATCTGCCCCTTGCAGAGAAAGCAGGTAAGGACTGGACAAGTGCCAGGCGTCTTCGCAAATCATCATCCCAACTCGGCCAAACCTGCTGGGAAAAGCGCGAAACCCCCATCCTGATGCAAAATATCGTCCCTCATCAAACATTCCGTAAGTAGGCAGATAGACCTTACGATGTACACCGCGAATGCCACCCTCAGCCGCATAGACCGCAGTCACGTAAAACAGATGCTCGTCCGATTCTTCGACAAAGCTAAAAACCACATCCATATCTTGGCTGGCTAACACCAGTTGTTCAATCTCTGGATGATGCAAGGTTCTTGCCACATCCAATGTTAAGTCCTGCACCTGGTATCCAGTCAACCCTAGCTCAGGGAACACCGCCAGACGCGCCCCCTGCATTTTGGCTTCCCTAATTTTCTCCAAATGAAGTTGCAGGTTATAAGACAGGTCCCCAAGGCGGGGACGCATTTGAACCAGCGCGATTTTCGCGGAATTCGTCAAGCGGTGTCACACTCCTGCTTGAAGTTGTTTGAACCCTCCATGGTTTATCGTCCACCAACAGACGTGGCAATTTCCCAACACCCCTTGACAAACTGCCGGATAAAACGCCTCTGAGTCGAACTGAGCTGAGCTTCCCTGCGCTAGATCGTCCTAGCCATGACCTTCCCGAACAGTATAGTGGGCAACCCCGTACAGTAGGCTGCCCGCATTAATTCTAGTATAGCGTTTCAGGCAAGCAAAGCAAGATAGCCCATGGGTTAGGTCCTACGAGTTCTCGGACACACACTACAAATGCGTGTCCGGAAAGGGGTCTGGTCAGACCCAAGCAGTGCCAGGAGGCCAGCCCAAAATGCGCACAGAGCGTACGTT
>DAHWFY010000149.1 GCA_027336365.1 Bacillota bacterium
TCTTACAATCTGTCAAAGCGAGTTGGGACTGTCTGGGGAATCCGTGTTATTTCAGTCCGCCCGGTATCCTCGCCTGCGTTGGCGTAAGTGGAATACGGGGAGTATCAGTAGTGAACTCGCTCAGGAACTTAGCCTTTGCGTCGCTTGGCTGGGGAATCGGTCCATTTTGGACGACTTGCAACGCGTAGACTTAGAGGCAAAGGTCATTCACCCCATAGAATGTGTTGAAAAAGATGAGTTGTGCATTCACTTGGAGGTACGTCCCATTGGCGATAGAGCATTTCGGTGGACGGGCCTGTTTTCTGAAGCTCCTGCCTACGCCCCTCACGTGGTATGGACTCTTTCCGAGGTTGTATGTAATAGCTGATTGGGAAACGTCCAATAAAGATATTCGAAGGGAAGGATTATTGTGTTTGTCGATACCGCAAAAGTTTATGTGAAGGGAGGAGATGGAGGCAACGGAATTGTGTCATATCGTCGGGAGAAATTTGTACCCCTCGGTGGGCCTGCGGGTGGCGATGGTGGACGGGGAGGAGATGTGGTTTTTGTCGTCGATCCTGGATTGCGAACGTTGATTGACTTTCGTTACCAAAAGCACTTCAAGGCAGAACGAGGTCAGCACGGAAAACCGAAAAATCAATATGGGAAATGCGCATCGGACCTCGTGGTGAAAGTCCCCCCCGGGACTGTTGTGAAAGATGCCGACTCGGCGGAAGTGCTCGGTGACTTGGTGCATCCTGAGCAACGGTTGGTTGTGGCGAAAGGAGGAAGGGGAGGACACGGCAATTCTTTTTTTGCGACGTCCGTTAATCCAGCTCCTGAGTTGTCTGAACGAGGGGAACCCGGGGAAGAACGGACAGTTCTTTTAGAACTGCGGATATTGGCTGATGTGGGTTTGGTTGGTTTTCCGAGTGTTGGTAAATCTACCTTGCTGTCTACAATTTCTGCAGCTCGACCGAGGATTGCTGACTATCATTTCACTACTTTAAACCCGGAACTTGGGGTGGTAGACACAGGAGATGGACGAAGTTTTGTTGTTGCTGATTTGCCTGGACTCATTGAGGGTGCCCACGAAGGGCACGGTTTAGGCCAAGAGTTTCTTCGCCACATTCAGCGTACACGCATTATTGCACACGTCGTCGATATGGCAGCCGTTGAAGGAAGAAATCCTGTTCAGGACTATCGTGTGATTCGTGATGAACTGACCGCGTATGGACATGGTCTGGATGAACGTCTGGAGGTGGTGCTGGCAAACAAAATGGACCTACCACAAGCGGTGGAACACTTACAGTTATTTCAGAGAGCCTACCCCAATTTGAACGTTTTTCCCGTGTCTGGAATCCAAAAGAATGGACTTCAAAAGTTGATTTTGGCCCTTGCAGACCACCTGGATGCAATGCCTCAACAGGTGCGAATTGAAGTCATCGGTGAAAATGATGCGGCAACCCACAAAGTTTATCGAGCCAATCCGAAAAGCACTCCCGTGGAAATTCGACGCATAGACCAAAGATTTGTTGTTGTGAGCACAGATTTAGAACGATTAGTTAAAATGACCAATTTCAATCAGTATGATGCGGTTCGCAGGTTTCAGGCTATTTTAAGTCATCGAGGGGTGGATGAAGCCTTGCGAAAGCACGGAGCGAAAGAAGGAGATTTGATTCGTATTGGCGATTTCGAGTTTGAATTTGTCGAGTAGATCGCCCCTGTGGTGTACGACTGAACTTCTCCTTGCGGCCCACCAAGCGGCTGAAGAGGGTCTACCCAGCGAAGTGATAGGTTTCATTTTCGAACGAGCCACCGACTCTCGATTGGCTTTGCAGATACTGCCTGCAATTGCATCTCCGTGGAGAGTTCAGGCACTGCCTCAGGCAGTGGTGTCCTTCGCTTATGAGGTACTGGCTCAAGGAGGTAAGGTACATGCCACATTTCATACTCACCCAAAGGGTGGATTTACCTTTTCGTCTTTCGATGACTGTCTGACCGCTTGGGCTCAATGGCACCTGTTGTTGCTCCACTTAGGGAATGGACGTTGGCAGGTGATGTGGGGAGAAAATTGTCAGAGATAGCTTATCATAGAGGATAAATGTGCTGTTTTGTAAGAGTTTGCAAAAAGATCTGTTCGATAATTCGAAGAAAACAGGTCGCTGGCGTTCCACAACGAATTTCTTTCCTGAAATGGGAGGGGAGGATACGTGTGGAGGAATCGCCGGCGATTTCTTTTTTTCAGGCCTTATTGACGAAGGCCGTTACTCTGGGGTGTTCCGATGTGCACCTGTTCTCAGAGCAAGGCAAACTGCAGACACGGGGTCGACTCGGGAGCAGCATTGTGTCGTTGAATGTTTCTCAAGAAATTCCAGAAGCTCAAAGTGTTTTACGCCGTATCAAGGTTTTAGCAGGTTTGGATGTGGCGGAATCTCGACTGCCCCAAGATGGAGCTTTTCATTGGCATGCAGCAAACTTTCTATGTGACGTGCGAGTGGCCACCCTGCCCACGGTGCAAGGGGAAACTGCTGTGCTTAGATTGTTACCCGTGCAAGCACAGGAGGAAAACAGTTTGCAAAATCTAGGCATGAGTCCAAAGCAAGTACAACAAGTTCGCGCATTGCTAGACACACCCAGTGGATTGATAACCGTTACGGGAAGTACGGGATCAGGAAAAACAACCACTCTGTATGCCCTGATGTCAGAGCTAGCCATTCAAGGTAAGCGAGTTGTAAGCATTGAGGATCCGGTGGAACAGACCCTGCCGGGGTGTCACCAAGTTCAGGTTCGCGAAAAAGTGGGCATCGGTTTCGAGTCAGGACTGCGAGCCTGTTTGCGTCATGACCCAGATGTCATCATGGTTGGCGAAATCCGAGATGGGCAAACTGCCCAGGTTGCAGTAAGAGCCGCCTTAACAGGGCATTTGGTATTAACAACCACCCATGCTCACGACTTCATTGGAACTGCCGTCAGACTTGCGGATTTGGGTATTCCTCGGAACACGATTGGTGAAGTGCTGCAGGCCGTGATTGTACAAAAGTTGCATACTTCTCGTACTTTGCGGGACAGTCCACCCTTGGACGGCATGGCAATCGTTGAACGTACAGGGGTGTTTAGTATTTTTATGGTCACCCCAGAACTTGCTGAATGGATCAGTTCTGACCTCAATTGGACGGCTATGCGCACAGCCGTGTTGGCTGTGGACGGATCTGAGCGATTGGGCTTGATGGCTCAATGAGAAAGCTGCGGACTCTGAAAGAGATGAAAGTATCCGTGATTCAACGGATCTGGAGTCATCGTTTCTTGCACACTTTTCCTGAGGTGGTGGACCATCTCATGGTGTTGACTCAAGCAGGTATTCCTTTGCGTGAGGCGCTGTATTTGGTTAAAGAAATTTCAGTACGACGTGGACAACAGGCCGATATTACCGCCCTTGTTGCGGCAGTGGAAAGAGGTGAGTCTCTTAGCAATGTATGGGGGCAGAAAACTCCAGGTCCGCTGAGGGTGATGATGGAAGCGGGCGGACAGACAGGTAATCTGGTTGTGGCAATGAGCCTGTGGGCCAAACAAGTCAATAATCAACAGCAGTGGCATAACCAAGTTATCCGCATTATCACGTATCCGGCCCTTTTGTTCATGACGGTGGTGGGTGTCTTGATGTTCATTGACACCCACGTATTACCTCAATTTGAGTCTCTATACCATCAATTGGGAGTGAATGTTCCGCGTTCAATGCATTGGTTTTTACATGTCTTACATGTGGGTCCCTGGTTCATTTCTGCTTGCATGATCATACTCAGTCTTGCCATGACTTTTGTGAAAAGAACGAACCCTCCGGATTCGCGGCATCGTCCAATCTGGACTCCGATAATGACGCCAGTGTGGCAGATCAAACGAATTGCACGCACGCGGGTCTTGGCCCAACTGCTTGGCATGTTGATTCTGGGTGGTGTGCCGATTGTACAGTCTCTGGACCTGTTGGAGAATGAAAGCGACGAGCTTTGGATGCGGCAGAATGCTCGGGATATTCGACAAAACATTCTTGGGGGGATAGCCCTGACTGACGCGTTTGCTGGTCCCTGGGACCCTATTTTAACGGCTTACCTACGTCAGGCGGAAGGCACGGGAGATTTGGGTGCTGCCCTGATGAAAGTTGCTGAATATACCGAACGGAGACTGCGAGTATTAACTCAGATCTGGGTTGGTTGGTTAGAGCCCACCCTTATTGTGGTGTTGGGGATGGTTGTCGCCGGGACGATGGCAGTTTTATTCATCCCCATGTACACTCTGGCTGGCCAGGTGGGGCAAACAGGCCCCTTGTAAGCCAAGCGTTGACTGAGCAAGTCTGTCTGCTGAGCATCGCTCTAAGGAGAGAGGCAAATGCGCATTCAAAAACGTCTTATCGGGTCATACAAGGTACGAGAAAATCATGGGTTTACCCTGCTGGAAATGGTCATCTCCGTATTCATCATGTCCGTAATGATGGCTGTCGTAATGCCCCATCTATTATCTGCGGGACAGCAAGCACAAAAATCCGCTTGTGAGCAAAACCAGCGTACCATTCGGGAAGCGCTAATTGAATACAAGTTGGTATATCACAGTTATCCTGCGGGAGACACTGTTCACCAACTGCAAGAGTTGAAGGATAAAATGCTGTTATCCTCTCTACCTGTCGATCCCGACGGAGGACAGTATCAGATTGACACAACGACTCATCCCAATGAAGTGGTGGTTACTTGCACAGTGCATGGGGAACTGGGTCAATGAGTCGGCAACAGAACACTCTAAAAATGAGTGCAACGGGTTTTACGTTACTCGAGTTGGTGGTCACTCTTACCCTGATGACCGTCTTAATGGCTTTCACTTTGCCTTCCTCGGTTCGCTGGGTTAGCGATCAACGACTGTTGCTGACCCAGCAACAGATTTTGTGGGACCTACGGATTGCTCAACAACAGTCTCAGACAGGTCCTGCGCTCTGGACAATTCAATTGTATCCTTACACACCGGAATACGGGGTATATGACGGAACAAGCTTTGTTCGCCGCATCCATTTTCAACCGGAAGTTAATTATGTGGACGGATACCTACAAATTACATCAGGAAGAATTACTTACAATTCGCTCGGTGAATCGAGCATAGGGGGTGTGGTGCGGCTGACCACTGATGGAATGGAACGAGATATTACGCTTTATCTCAATTCAGGGTTGCAAATCAGGGGGAGTGTTCCATGACCCTCATGGAGGTCATTTTGACCGTGTTGGCCACAGTCTGGATGAGCAGTAGCCTCATGAACGGATTGGCTAGTGCCAGCTCAGCCCTACGTCAGACTCAGTTACAGGCGTTCGCCGATGATCTAGCCTATGTAGCGGCTGAGCATTCCCTGTCGGGTCGGTCGTGGCATCCAGGAACATCGGAATGGCCCACCCTTCGCAAGGTAGAGGTGCTCGCCGATGAAACTGCTCATGCGACTCAAATTACAGCGACCTGTGGAGATGCTAAGCAAGTTTTGTGGCTTCCCAATACCACAGTGGAACAACACTGACGGTTTTTCCTTATTGGAAACCGTGATTGTTTTTAACCTTGTCTCGGTATTGGCTGTGATGGTCACCGGGTGGATGTTGACATTGCGCACAGCAGAGGAAACGTGGCTTGTACGAACTGAAACTACAGCCCAATGGGAGTCATTAGAACGAGTTATTGCCGTTGATGTGCATAAGTCTCTAAACGTCAACGTCTCGGCAACTACAAACTTAGACTTGACCACCGTTAACCACCTTAAATATCACTACGGGGTAAACTCTCGTGGTCAACTGGTTCGCACTCAGTTAGGGGGTGGAACTGCAGTCCTTTGCACGGGGCTTAAAAAGGTCAGCTTTATCCTGGATGATGGGATGGTTATTGTTGAAGGAGAGTTTACCAATGGGAGCAAACGTGAGGCTGCCTATGATTCCTTGGTTACACCCCCAACATGGTAGGTTTATCCCTCGAATTTACCATCATGAAGGCCTTCAGGGGAGTGCGCTACTCAGCCTGCTACCCATGATTTGGGTGGGAGGACTGATGGGAGCCGTATTTTACACCTTAGTTACCGGAACTGCCTCGGTAGAGAACAGTCGCCACTTGCACCAACAGGACTATTGGTTGGCCAGAGGGAAGGCAGACACCGTTTTACATCAATTGCTCAGCCAAGGAAGTTTACCCATAAGTCAACAAAGAGAAACGTTTCCAAATGGGATTGTGACCACGACAATCACAAAGGATACCCAGTGGCACGTGTTCGTTGTGGCGGTGGGCGAGTCTGGCGGAATGGATACAATTCACTTCTCGTGGAACCCAGTCTCAAAAAAAATTACAGAATGGATCGATAATAGAGGTGAACCCTAGGCATATCCGCATGAATTTGACAAACTCGCTTCGTTTCCATTTGGATGGTCACTCGAATAAGTCACTTGGTAATTCTCATCAGGGTGATGTCCCGTTTGCGTAACTCATTGTATCATAGCGTTAGACGCACTTGATCTGAAAAGTGACGTATGAACAAAGGAAGGGAGGCATGAACATGAAGGGTATCGCACTCGTGGGACCGGCGGGCGTGGGTAAGACATCGGTAGGTAAGGTCGTCAGTCACATGTTGGGGTATCTCTTTATAGACCTAGATCAGGAAATTGTTCACGACACAGGGTTGACCATTGCGGAGATATTCGCAACCGGTGGAGAGACCCAGTTTCGTAAGTCGGAGTACAACTCTCTGGTGCGGGTTACCCATTGGACTGCAGGCACTCCTTGTATATTGGCCACAGGTGGAGGTTTAGTGGTTTCCCCAGAGTGCAGACACCTTTTACGGGAACAGTGGACCGTGGTATTCTTGCAAGGTAGCGTAGATACGCTGTTGACTCATTTGGACGTTGAGGGATCGAGGACAAGACCTTTATTGTCAGGTGAGGAAGATGTGGCCATAAAGGTAAGTCAAATGTGGGAGCAACGCCGCTCCCTTTATGAACAGGTAGCCGCATATACAATTCATGTGGACCATCGGACTCCAGAGGATATAGCTAAGGAAATCATCGCTTATGTGGACACGCACTTATAGAGGTTGTCCGGAAAGGGGTCAGAACTCCCCGGCGCATTGCTGCGTCGTCGCCCAAAATGCTCCTTCACGTACCG
>DAHWFY010000014.1 GCA_027336365.1 Bacillota bacterium
AAATCCAGTCTCGCAGGGGACGTGGGGTCTGTCGATGTCGTGACATGTTCAATCTCCTGTCGAGGGATTGAATTGGGTACGATTAGATATTTCCCCAAATAAGCGGAAACATGCGTGACCGTGTCTGTTTTATACAAAAATAGCTCGTCTTGACCCTTTGGATATTTTCAACCTGGGTGGGGGTCTTCAGGCCGTGAGAGTTTCGGCTGCTCACTTTGCAGAAAAAATTGCCGTCTGTTCTCGTTGGAAATATGGTATAGTGTAACAGCATATATGCCCGGGGGTTGGCTGTCGGGGGATGTGGGTGGATCATCGGTTGTCTGGAGCCTTTCGATTGAATTCAGGGCCTTGTCACCCGTTTCTCATCAAATCATCATGTACCCGTGAGTTCCCCGTCACCTGTTTCTGTTAGGGTGAACGTATGGATATGCAGGGCGGGGAAACACTCAAAATCCCGTCCTGCGGACGGAGGGAATTGCGGCATGTGTGGGATCTGCGGGATGGTAAACAAGCAGGGGAAACCGGTGGACCGTCAGGTCTTGCAAGACATGACGGCCATGATGATGCACCGCGGTCCCGATGATGATGGGTATTATTCTGCTGGACCAGTGGGTCTGGGTTTTCGTCGTTTGGCCATTGTGGATGTGGCCTCCGGTCAGCAGCCTTTGGCAAATGAGGACGGGTCCGTGTGGGTGGTGTTTAACGGCGAGATTTACAACCACAAGGAACTGCGTCGTAGCTTGGAATTGCGTGGGCACCATTTTCGCACTCAGGCAGATACGGAAGTGATTGTTCACCTGTACGAGGAAAAGGGCATTGCGGGTGTCAATGACCTGCGGGGAATGTTTGCCTTTGCCGTGTTTGACCAGCAATGTCAGACTTTGCACCTGGCTCGGGACGGGTTTGGCATTAAGCCGCTTTATTACCTAAACCGTCCAGATGTCTTTGCTTTTGACTCCGATATTCACAGCTTGGCCGTCCTGCTCCAAGAACGGCCTACTTTGCGCCTGCAGTCCCTGTGGGACTACCTCACCTTTCAATACGTGCCCGGTCAAGCCACCATGATGGAAGGTGTGTACCGGGTACCACCAGGTCACTACTTGACCGTGCGCGATGACGCAATGACCCTGCACCAGTACTGGGCTCCCCATTTCCAACCGGATACTTCACGCAGCCTGGACGACTATGTCGAGGGTGTTGCACATCACCTGGAGCGAGCCGTAGGGTCACACCTGCAGGGAGAAGTGCCGCACGGCTCGCTCTTGTCCAGTGGCCTAGATTCCAGCCTCATTGCTGCCCTGATGTCCGAGCGACTGGGGCGCCCCGATGCTCTGCGCACCTTTTCCGTTGGGTTTGAAGGAGCAAACCCGGAAATGGACGAGTTGGCCATCGCTGCACGTACGGCTGCTTGGCTGGGCAGTGAGCACCACAGCGTGACCGTGTCAGCCCGGACGTTTGCCGACTCTTTGCCCCGTCTGCTGGAGTGGATGGAGGAGCCGGTGGCAGACCCCAGTGCCTTTGGCCTGTACTTCGTGTCTGAAGTGGCAGCCGGCTACGTCACCGTGGTGTTGTCCGGTGAAGGAGCGGATGAGGTTTTCGGCGGTTATCCCATCTATCATGAACCCCTGTCTTTGCGAGGCTTTTCTGTGCTACCCCCTTGGCTCAAGGCGTGGCTGGTGCGGCTGGCTCGGCATATGCCCTATGGACTCAAAGGGAGAAGTTGGCTATTGCGCGGCACCACGCCTTTGGAGCGCCGATTTGTGGGCAACGCCAATGTATTTAGCGAAGAGGCGAAGGCTCTGCTTTTGCGCCTAGACAATCAAACGGGCTGGCCGGTCACTTCCTTTGCTCATACCGATGCCATCTACCGAACTACCGGTGACTTGGATGACGTGACTCGAATGCAGATGGTGGATTTGTCCACCTGGTTGCCGGGGGACATTCTGACCAAGGCTGACAAAATGACCATGGCGAATTCCGTGGAATTGCGGGTGCCCTTTTTGGATAGAGACTTGTTTGAATTTGCCGCCGCCATCCCTACGCGCGACCGCTTGGCCAAGGGCCAAACAAAGTTTGTCTTGCGCACAGCCGCAAAACGCTGGTTGCCTCCCGAGGTGTTCAATCGACCAAAGCTGGGTTTTCCCGTTCCCTATCGGCAATGGCTGCGTGGCCCCCTGCGACCTCTTTTATTGGAGACCTTGGCGAGCCTGGACCCGGAGTTGTTTAATGTGGCGCAAATTCAACGAATGGTTCAAGAACACCAAGAAGGCGTGCGGGACCACGGGAGGTCCCTCTGGGTATTGTTAACCTTTGCTTTATGGCAAGAAATTTGGCTCAAGGGTGCCAGGAGTCGGGTGCCTCATTTATCCCCACGGGTGGAGGTGCGACGGAGACGGAGTTTGTCCGCTTCCGAATTGGACTCACACAACTGGCCGCCAAGTCAACCGCGGCAAGTGGGGATTGCTTCTGCGGGAAATCTCTCCCGGCAGGTGGAAGGGTCTATCAACTCCGGGACGGAAGCCAGGAAGTGGGCGACACCGGGCGGTGTGGTATCGGAGTAAAATTTATCAAATGCGCCGTAAAACCTCGCGTCTCGGCGCTCCTTCACAGCAAAGGTATCAATAGTCGAGCGGCTCGCTGTGCCACCCGGACGGCGGGGCCGCGGTTACGCAGGTTCTCCATGGGGAGAGGAATTGCCCCCTGCAGATCTGTTTGAAACTGTTCTCCCAGACGTTTGGCCACCGCTTCACTGTACAAAACCGTGCAGACTTCAAAATTGAGGCGAAAACTACGCATGTCCAGGTTGGCGGCACCCAGGACGGCCAGACGTTCATCCACGGTCATTCCCTTGGCGTGCAAAAGTCCCCGTTGGTAAACAAACACTTCCACTCCGGCCTCCAGGAGTTCCTCATAGTATGTGCGACTGGCCAGGTCAATCAGGCGGTGATCCGGTTTTTCCGGCACAAGCAGGCGCACTTTTACTCCACGGGCAACGGCGGTTTTCATGGCCATCACCAAATCCACATTGGGAGCGAAATAAGGAGTGGTGATGTCCACCCGCCGTTGAGCCAGGGTGAGACAAAGAAAATACAACTCACGTACGCTCTGCACAGGTGCCCAGGGACCCGAGTGAACTACCTGAATCACCGCCGGATACCAGATGGATGAGTCAGAACCAGAACAGGCTGGCGGGTTGGTCACTTGCGCCAGTTCTGCCGACCATTCCCCATGGGCAAGGGAGTGGGTTTGCCAGCGGTCTGGACCCCATTCCCGGGCCCAACGAGCTTGAGCCAGCCGATCTCGCCGTAGGGTTGCGGGGGATGGTTCAGTCCGGGACGAGGAGAATTCGGGTTCTCGGGTAGCCATTTGCCAGTGGGCAGCAAACACCGTCGCCAGTTCTCTGCTGGCCGGACCGCGCAGGGCCAGGTGGGTGTCCCGCCAAGGACCTAGTTTGGCTCCCGTATACTCGTTGCCCACGTTCATTCCACCGGTGAACGCCATGTCGCCGTCAATCACGACGATTTTTGTATGATCCCGATGGTTCAAGGTGGGTTGCAGCCAAGGGAAGTGCAAGGGAAAGAAATTGCGGCAAGCCACTCCGGCTTTTTGTAGTCGGTTCACTTGGGCACGAGGAAAAGCCCGACTGCCCAAGCCGTCGCGTAAAAACTGTACCCGCACCCCTGTTTGGGATTGGCGACTCAAGACCTCGGTGATCTGCCTGCCAATGACATCGTCGCGGAAAATATAATACTCTATCTGAATGGAACGGTAAGCTTGGGAAAGGGCTAGCAGCAAGGACTCGTAGGTGTCTGTTCCAGCAAAAAACAAGCGTACTTCCCCTGCTGAAGGGGGTTGGCCAGTCCAATGAGTCACTGCTCGCTGCAAAGCTATTTCGAGACTGCTGTAAGAGTCCAGTGCAAGCTTTGCCGCTTCTGTAAGGGGTCTCTCAGCCCCACCCGCGCAAAACGTTTGCCCGCTGCAGGGAGAGGGGAGCGAGACGGATTCTGAAATTTCTCGGGAGAGCCCCCTTTTCAAGGTGTTTGCACCCATCAGGGAGGATTGCAGACGAAGGGGACGAGACAAGACCCAATAGGCCAGGGGGACCAACCCAGGCAATACTAGACCCATGACCACCCAACTCAAGGCCCGCAAGGGTTTGGCGGCATCTCGTAAGGCGATGGCCAACAAGGCCAGCGTGTTGGCTGTGCATCCCACAAAAATCCAGGCCCACACTTGGAATCTCTCCCTTCATCCCGTGTAGGATAATCCCGTTGGCACCCATCTATGCACAGGATATACTGACATCACGAAGAAGTTTTTGAGGAGGTCGCGCAATGCTCAAGACGCTACTGGTGGGTCTGCTGGCCTGGATTGCGTTGTCTTCTGGCTGGCTGCAACAGGTGTACAGCACCGGATTAAGCGTTTGGAGTCATGCGCAGGGGACATTGCAGCAGCCTTTGGCCACGTTGCAACGCCCACTCATCACCCTGCAGCAGTCCCTTGTGGCAGATACCCAGGTCTTGCAGACCTTCTTGCAGACTGGGAAATGGGATGCTCGCCCTTTGCAGCAGACGGTGGGTGATTTGCAATCTACCCTGCGTGTGGTGCAGGACTTGGCGGAACAACAGTGGCTGGCACGTCACCACATCCGGCAATTGCCGCAAGTGGGACAAAGCAGTCGTCAGGCAAATGCGGGGATTGCGGTGATTGCCGGAGATGCAGGAGTGAGCCCGGGCTGGGTGAACGATAGTCTGCAAATGGTCAATCAAATCTCTTTGGGTATCATTTATACAAATGTTCACTTGCAACCGCGAGGGGCGCAAATTGTCCTGTTTTCTACCTCTCAAGCTTACGCCCAAGCCTTGCAAAAGACCGGGCTGGCCAACAATGAGGTCAACAGCATTGTCGAAAACACCGGCGGATTGACCGTGGGGAACGACGTCTGGATTCCTGTGTACGCCTTGCATGGCCGGGCGGACTTGGCCAATGTATTGACACATGAACTGACCCATGTGGCCTTCAATGAGGTGGGGTTAGGGGGACGTCTGCCGACGTGGATCAACGAGGGGACTGCTTGGATGGATGGATTGCAAGGTCAGTCTCGGGTAAATGCTTCTTCCGTGCGGTTGCTGACCCAGGCTTACAATCGACAATTGCAACAAGTGGCTCAATCGGGCCAACTTTTGCCTTTGAGTGCCAGTGAACAAGACATTTTGCAAGCCAATTACAATGTCGAGTGGGAAGACTACATCGCGGTGTCTCGCTTGGTGCAGGCCAAGGGAGAGGCGACTCTGCAAAAATTTTTATTGCGGTCGGAAAGAGAAGCGGTGGCGCTAAGCTTTCAACAGAGTTTTGGCGAGCCCATGTCCACTTATGAGCAGAAGTTCGTGCAGGGGCTGACGTCCTGAGCCTCCGCCCGGTATGGCGACAGAGGCACCGCACGACAGGGGTGTGAACTGGGACTGGCGCTCGGATGTATCGCAAGGGATTTTTTAGGCTGGATACACCTCAAGGACGTTGGCCCCGGGGCTTGCCGGGCTGGTGGTGGAGGTGTCCGAACGCACTTGCAACCAGGGGCGTCCGGACTGCCAGTTGACCTCGACAGGCAGTGAGAACGCCTTGCTCAGAGTGTTCCCGGTGAGAATTTCGTTCTTGCGTCCGCTGGCCAATACCTGCCCTTGGTTGAGGACGAGCGCGTGGGTAAAAGAAGGAACCACCTCTTCCACGTGGTGGGTTACGTACACCAAGGTGGGTCCGTTCGGCTGTTTGGCCAAGGTGTCAATGGCTCTCAGGACTTGTTCCCGGGAGGGGACGTCCAATCCCGTACAGGGCTCGTCAAGAATCAATAATTGCGGGCTACCCATCCAGGCTCTGGCCAGCAGGACGCGTTGCTTCTCACCCTGTGAAAGGGAGGCAAAAGCGTGGTGGGCCAAGTCACTGCAACCAAACCAATCCAGGACTCGTTCGGCCCGTGACCAGTCCTCGGCGGAAGGTTGTTCATACACCCCCATGGAGGCAAACTTGCCACTGACTACGACATCCAGGGTCCGTTGTATTGGGCCCAGGCTCTGTAGTTCCTGTAAAAAAGAACTGCTGACCCAACCAATGAACTTGCGCAACTCCCGCAGATCCACTGTGCCGAAGGAATGCCCTAAGACCTCGACACCTCCGATAGTGGGCCAGACGTAGCCGGTGAGAATGTTCAGGAGCGAGGTTTTGCCTGAGCCGTTGCGACCAATGAGAGCCCAGTGTTCTCCCTTGAGAATTTCCCAATTCACACCTGTCAAAATGGTTTGCGTGCCCCTGCGCCAGGTGATGTTGCGCAGAGTGACCACTGGATGTGTATCCACCTGAATCGTCCCCATTTCCTAATTCTGTATTTTTAAAGGGCTCTGTGGTCTCTATTGAAACTTTTCTTGAGACTGTTGTCAATTTTATGGCAGAAAAATGAAAAATTAAGACCCACATGAGTGGTTCTGATATGTAAATTATCTCACGATACGAGGACCTCGATCCCTGTTTGCGAGTTTTGGTTCGGATGATACGATGATATCGGAGAGATATAAACCGCATCATGGCTCATCATATGAGACAACATATGTGATTGGACAAGAAGGGATGGTGGAGATGAGGGAGCGTACGGATAGGCAACGGCAGTTGTTGTCCGCCCTTGCGGACAGTCCGGAGCCATTGACTGGCTCGGAACTGGCGCAACGGTGCGGCGTGACCCGGCAGGTGGTGGTGCACGATATCGCCCTGCTGCGGGCTGCCGGAGACAACATCTTGTCCACACCACGGGGTTACCGACTACAACCCACAGAGCCGAAAATGGGTCGTTATGCCGTATCGGTCAACCATTCTCCGGAAATGACGGAGGTGGAACTGAACACCTTTGTGGATTGCGGTGTTCAGGTGGTGGACGTCCAGGTGGAACACCCGGTATACGGAGAACTGCGGGGGTCTCTGGACCTGTCCTCCCGCCGAGATGTGGAGATGTTCATGCGCCGCATCCGGGAAGATAAAGCATCCCTGCTTTCTTCTTTAACGGCCGGAACCCACATGCACAACCTGTCCTCTTTGCACCGAGGCGATGTGGAGGAGGCCATTCGTCGGCTGCAAGCCGTGGGAGTGGTGGTGTACTGGTGGGATTCCTTGGATGATGCGTCAGATGCCCACTGATCTGAATCGGTCTTGCCTCCTTGTTTTTCACCCTCTTCTGGTGTATATACAAGTGTATGCACAATTTTGGTTGAGGGGGAAGGGCTTATGCGTCCGGTAACGGACAGAGTCGAGTATGGCAATCGCGTTTTGCAGGTGGAACCCTTTGGAGTGACTCATGTGGGTCGCAGTGAACGCCACGGACAAGCCCGCAGTCAGTTTACCCTCTGGCTGGGTAGCAACTTGACGATTGCTGATTTCGCCTTGGGATTTTTACCGATATCCCTGGGGTTGTCCTGGGGCTGGACGGTTGCCGCTATTGTCGTGGGGAACCTATTGGGTGCGTACGTCGTGGGCTTATTTGCCGCCATGGGCCCTTCTTACGGAGTGCCTCAACTCATGATTGGCCGCATCACCTTTGGTCGCATGGGAGGATACCTGCCGGCTCTATTCAACTATGTCAGCACCATCGGTTGGTTTACCATAAACAACATTCTCGGTTCCTTCGGCCTAAGGGTGCTGTTTCCACACCTGCAGTTCTGGCAAGCGGCCGTGATTTTGGTGTTCATCCAAGGACTCCTGGCCATCTATGGGCACAATTTGATTCACGCCTACGAGCGAATCATGTCTGTGCTCTTGGCCATTTTGTTTGCCATTGCCACCGTTATTGCGCTGCAGCACCCGACGGCTCTAGCGGCGTACCATCCAACTGTACACGGAAGTTTGTGGCCCCTGTTTGCCATTATGGTAGCAGCCGCGTTTTCATACAGTGGCAGTTGGGGGCCTTATGCATCTGACTACAGCCGTTACTTACCTGCCAAGACATCCCGCAAGGCGATTGTCATCTGGGCGTTTCTTGGGTCTTTTGTCGCCACCGTCTGGCTGGAACTGGTGGGAGTGGCCGTGGCCATTCTCGCGGGGGCCCAGTCGAACCCCATTGTGGCGCTGTACCACGTCATGGGTGGGTTTGGCGGCGTGGCGGTGATAGCCATCATTCTCGGAGGCACTGCAGCGGACGCCCTTAACCTGTATTCCAACGGCTTGTCGGCTGGGGCCTTTGATATTCACCTGCCGCGCTGGCTATTGACCGTCGTCGCTAGCCTGCTGGGGCTGGGTTTGAGTTTGACCGGATCGGCCCAGTTTGAACACAACTTCGAGAATTTTCTTCTCATGTTGGGGTACTGGATCACGCCCTGGATGGGGGTTTTGCTGACAGACTTTTACCTGTTTCGCGCCTATCGACAGGCGGATGCGGATGGCAGATCCCGTAGCCGCGTATACCTGCCGGGCCTACTGGCTTTTGTCATTGGCATTGTTGCAGCCTCTCCATTTATGAATGGTCCTCTTTATGAAGGTCCAGTGGCCAAAGCCTTGCAGGGGGCCGATTTGAGCTTTTACGTGGGTTTTCTGGTATCCGCGCTGGCGTACGGCGTGTTGCGTCGATCCGGTGATGGGCACAACCGCCTCGCTACAGACGGCAACCCTCCGTCCGGCGGAATCCGGCGGCGTTATGAAGGACGATAGTGGATTTGGTTTTCCCGCATGAAGCGAGCGATGAGTTGCAGCAGGAAAGAAGGGTCCGCATTGCTTTCCTGTTTGGCCAACTCCATGGCCAGGGTAACGTATGGCTTAGACTGTTCTGAAGCAATAAACTGTCGAGTTGCCGGGTCATAGAGGCGAGCCAAGGCTTGTACCCACTCGGAGGTCCACGTTTCCTCCGGACCCGCGACAGCTTGTGCCGCTGTGGGACGGGGGTCTTGTGACCCTGGTTGTTGGATTGGTTGGGGTGAAAATTCTGCCCCGGATGTCGATTCGTCGAAGTACGACAAGGGCACCTCAAAGGCTTTTGCCAGATTGGTCACCGTGGTCAGCGAAGGGTTGGGGCGGGCCATGTGTTCGATTGCGCTGATGTGGCTCATGGATATTCCAGATAAATTTGCCAGTTGTTTGAGTGTCCAGCCGCGCTGTTTGCGCAATTGTGCAACCTTGTCCCCGATGGACATGTGGGGTCCTCCTTTACAAGGAGATCACAGAGCCATTATAGCGGAGGGGGACATAAGGTGTCTACAATTGTGGACAAAACAACGATAAAGGTTTTCGGTGGTCCTCTTCTGCGGGGAAGGGTGGGGGTGTAAGTTGGGGAAGACTGTCGCGATGCAGGGCGAAGACCACAACTTCTTGCTGCGTCTTCCAGGCCTGCCAACGCGCAAAGCGTGTCCATAAAGGACTCGGCGCGGTGTGGACTAAACCGTCGGATGTCGTCATCGGGTGTTCATGCGGTGCGTTTGAACGGTTAGCCTGGACCGCATTTACGTCAGGGCGGGCTACTGTCGTCACAAAGGGCCAAGCCAGTTTGTTGAGTCCACGGATGGCCTGCTGATTTTGCGATAAGACCACAAAAACACACCAGTCCACGGCGAAATCGCCGCAGGCCAGCCGGACGGTTTCCCACTTCACCCGGGGATTCAGTCCTCGTCTGCGCATTTCCGGCAGCAGGTAGGTACCACACTCGGCTATTCGCATCCCCACAGGGAAAAGACCGTGCTCAAGTACATGCAGGGTGACAAATCCCCCTATTGTGCCTCGCCAACAGACGTGGCGGATGGCTCCCCACCCCATGGACTCTAAATTGTGATGATGTTCAATGAAACTCATCAAGGTCGCGACATTTTCGCCAGGGACCGGGAAGGCTGGATCCTCGCGACTAGCCTGCCAAAGTTGATGGATCAATCAAGAAACCGCCTGTTCTCCCCCGATGCAACACATACAGACTGTTGTCGGGTGCGGATTGTTCGCAAAAGATGCCTGATGCCATCATACGGCGTGAGATTTCCCCGTGCAACGAGGATGTGCGCAAACCTCTGGTTGGGCTTTTATCTCTCACTCGTTTTCTACGATTGAGTAAAATTGCTCTACACATCTGTGCAGTCATCCGGTATAATTTCACAATAGGGGAATTGAACGGGACGGAGGCGGCGGCATGGCAGACCTGGGAGCGACGCTGAAAATGTATCGTCAGCGAAAACAGCTTTCTGTTCGCGAATTGGCCAAGCAGGCGGGGGTCTCGGTGAGTTATATTTATGCCATTGAGGCTGGCGTAAGGGGTAAGAATTTAGATAAACTCAAGAAGCTGGCAGAGGCGTTACAAATTCCGCTGGCACAGTTATGGGGGGACGACACAAAGTGAGGATTCAACCACCTTGGGAACGTTTGCGCCAATGGCGCACAGAAAGAGGGATGACACAACTCAGCCTGGGACAAGGGTGTGTTTCACAAAGTGCTTATTGCCACATTGAGCGAGGACGAGTGATGCCCACAGTGGACTCGTTGAAAATCCTGTCCGCACGTCTCCAGTTGGATGAGGAAACGCAGCGAGCTTGGATGGCAGATTGGGATCTGTACCGACAACGCGCTCGTTTACGAGAGGCGCTGTGGGACGGCTTTTTACGGGAACGGGGGCGGCTCATTCAGTCTTTGCTGACGAGACCCGTTCGTGCACCCTGGACTGAGGAGGAAGTCGGCCAAGAGGTGGCGGTCTTGACTGGAACGGCCACCGCACAGTCGGGCGATGATGATGATTCGGAGATGCTGTTGGAAGAATTTTTGATGCCCTTTGAGCGCCACATTTATTGGGCTGTGTCGGCAGCCTTTCTGGGGGACTTCACCACCGCCCAACGGGAACTGTTGGCGGGCTGGATGGATCCCGACTCCCATGCCACCATTTCTGGGGCTTGGACACAAATGGATAGAGAACGGGCGGCCGTTGCGGAGGCCAAGGTGGAAGAACTGTTAAACCATCGGTCTCGCCGTCATGACGCCAGGGATTATTGGAGTCAGGTACGTCAACAGCGGGGAGTTGTCCTACAAGGGGGTAAACGCTCTCCTCGGGTGGATGATTGATGCCGTTTGACCGGCAAGTGGCTGTAACGGGAGACAAGACTGCTTTTTTGCCCGTTTTTCATGGAGTAGAGCGTTTGAAGTTGGGTGTTTCCATAGCGTATGATGAGTCCAGATGGAAAATAGCCGTCCGGTATTTTCATTATCCTATACAATAAATACAAATAACGTGGATTTACATCCCTTGCTGGTGCCGCTAACAGCGGCATGGAGGGTATATAATAAATACAAATAAAGTGGATTTACATCCCTTACTGGTGCCGTTATTGTGCCCCGTAGGGGCATGTGGGTCTAACTGCCCTTTCGCTCCCATGCCCAGGGTGCAAAGGGGTGATAGGAGGTTGAAACAACAACCATGTCCGCCACCGGAGAAGAAGTTGGATATCAAAACGCCGTGCGGCAATTTACGCGTAGTTTGCGCCATCGCGCCAAAGCCTTGGCAGAAGCGTGTCAATCGGCGTCTCCGGAAAAGCTGGTAGAATTGCGCATCCGCTTGGACGAGGTGGAGCACATGCTCCAGACAGTGAAGTCGTTGCATTGGTGATCCGCTTGTGGCGGGTTTGTTCTATCCTCGGCGTCAAATATCCTCCCCGAATGCCACCGATGTGGTCATGAGCCCGTGAGACCTAGTTTAGTGAATGTTGCCACGCGTATTTACATCCCTTGTTGGTGCCGCTATCAGCGGCATGAGGGTCTATCCGGAAAGAGTTGTCTAAGCCATTTAATTTTTCACAAAAGTTCAGGTAAAATAGCCCTTAGAGTGATGGGCTTGTGGATGCGTATTCATAGGTGCTGGGTTCACACAGGCCTGGTACGACAATTCTGGTGTGGAGGGGAGCGTGGCATCATGAAGGAAGGGCTGCGGGCTGGGGTGGCGGCCACAGTGGAGGATGTGGTGACAGAGGCCATGCGACCCGCTTTTAACGGCATGCTGATTCATCCCGTGTACGGAACTGCAGCCATGGTTTACCACATGGAATGGGCGGCCAGACAAGTCATCCTGCCTTATCTCGAGGAAGAGGAGGATGGGGTGGGGACCGGAGTACAGGTTTGCCACATTCACCCGGCTCCCGTGGGTGCCAGGGTGCTGGCGCGGGCCGTTTGTATTGCGGTTGAAGACAGCGGTCGAGTGGTTTGCAATGTGTCAGTGTGGAACAATCAGGTCCTCCTTGGGGAGGGACAAGTGGAACAGCGGATTCTGCTCAAACGGGTGTTGCAAGACCGTTTCCATGACCTGTGGGCCGAAGACGGCGCCTGATGCAGCTAACCGAGATCTCGCCTTGCCAAATTCACTTGAGGTCAGCACCAGGAGAATGAAGCCGTATTCTTAGGAGATGAACAGACACATGGTGAAAATGACTGCCCTGTATAGACGGCCTCCCGAAGTGGATGCCTTTATGGAACATTACGAAACAGTGCACCTCTCTTTAGTGCGCAGCTTTCCAGGGTTATTAAAGCTTGAGATCAGTCGTATGTTTGTCTGGGACGAAAAGCCAGCAGACCCCTTTTTACAGGTGGACATGTACTTTGCCAGCCGAGAACAGCTTCTGGCGGCTCTCAAATCACCGCCAGGTCGAGCCAGTGGGCGAGATGCCCAAGAGTTTGCTGGAGAGTATATTCAGATTTTCTTCGCCGATGTGGATGTAGAAACATTCGGAGGTGAGGTCCATGGAGACGGCGGTCTTGTACGCGGTGAGTGAAGGGGTGGCCACCCTCACCTTGAATCGTCCACAGGTCATGAATGCCATCAATGAAGCTTTGAGTACGGAACTGTATCAGTCCCTCACTGAGGCGGCGGCGAACGGCGAGGTGAGGGCGGTGGTGATTACCGGGGCTGGACGCGGTTTTTGCGCTGGTCAGGACCTGGGCGACGTGATGGGGAATGACGAGAGCACCGCAACTTCAATCACTCCTTTGGGTGATTTGGTACGGGACAGGTACAATGCTCTGATTGGCAGGCTCCGCGCCATGCCGGTACCGGTGTTGGCTGCCATCAACGGTTCCTGTGCCGGTGCTGGATTGGGTCTGGCCTTGGCCTGTGACCTGCGTTTCGCGGCGGACGACGCCAAGTTTACCACTGCCTTTTCACGCATTGGTCTGGTTCCTGATTCGGGTACCAGTTACTTTTTACCTCGGGCTATTGGCATGGCCAAGGCGGTGGAATGGGCCTGGAGTGGTGAGGTAATTGATGGTCCCACCGCGCTGGCCTGGGGGCTGGTGAACCGCTTGTATTCCAAAGAACAGGTATTGGCAAAAACTCAGGATTATGCTCGAGATTTGGCCAAGGGGCCAACTCTGGCTTATCGCTGGACCAAAGAGGCCTTGTATGGCAACACCGATGCGACTTTGACCGAGGCCATGGAGAGGGAGGCTCAGTTGCAGGAAAAAGCGGGGAACAGTGAGGACTTTCATGAAGGGGTACGGGCCTTTCTGGAGAAGCGTCCGCCGCAATTCCACGGTCGTTAGAAAAGGGATAATTGTCTAAAATACCATAAAGCCTCGTGCTGCAGCACTGGAGAGTAGGTCAGAAGGAGGGAGTGAAGTGGCGGACAAAGCCACGCAAACCGTCGCTGTCATAGGGTCTGGAACCATGGGAGCCGGAATTGCGCAAGTTGCGGTACAAAGGGGTTTTTCTGTCCGGCTGTACGATGCAAATCCCGCAGTTCTGGAACGGGCGTGTGAAGGAATTGCAGCAAGATTGGTGCGGCTGGTGGAAAAGGGGCACCTCACTGCAGCACAAGGGGAAGCTGCCAAGTTGCGTCTGCAGGCGGTGACGCGATTGGAGGACTTGGCGGACGCCCACCTTATCATTGAAGCGGTGCCTGAACGAATGGAGATAAAAAGGAAACTTTTCACCGCGCTAGACTCCCTGTGCAACCCTGACACTCTTCTGGCCAGCAACACTTCATCCTTGTCCTTGACGGCCTTAGCAGCTCCATTGCAGCACCCGCAGCGAGTCATTGGGCTGCACTTTTTCAATCCCGCGCCGTTGATGCAACTGGTGGAAGTCGTAGTGGGGGAAGATACGAATCAGGCTACCTTGGAGCGAGCCCTGACATGGGTGCGGAAGTTTGCTAAACACCCCATTGTCTGTCGTGACACCCCGGGGTTTGTGGTGAACCGTGTGGCCCGCAATTTTTATGGTGAGGCCCTGCGATTGGTGGCAGAGGGTACCGCCGGAACGGCACAGGTGGATGCCTTGGTGAGGCAGGGGTTGGGTTTTCCTGTGGGGCCCTTTGAACTGATGGACTTAATTGGCATTGACGTCAATTTTGATGTGACTCAGTCAATTTACCACGCATTCCACGAGGAACCTCGGTTTCGTCCTCATCCGTTGCAAGCACAGATGGTGGCCACGGGCAGGTTGGGCAAGAAAACCGGAAGAGGTTTTTATCGGTACGACGATTCTGGCAAGCGCCTGGAAGACACGATTGCGGTCGCGGCGAACAACCCTGACGGGGAAACGATTGATTTGACCATGGGCCGGGACGAGAGGGATGTACAACAACTTTTGGTGGACGCGGTGGTGGTGGGAGACACTCCCTTGGCCAGCGCCCTACGCGCTCGGCTGGCCGAGGTCCAAGGTGTGGTGGAAACGGAGTGCGGTTTAGTGTACTCTCATGAGACATTGACAGGAGACTCCGTAGCGATGCGTTGGCGGGAGGAAGTGCTGGAGTCTTTCGTGCGGGGACATCAAGCCCATCTGGTGGTGGCCAGTTTCGCCGGGGACGGACCATATGTAGGTAAACTCCTGCGCGCCGTTGAACGGGGAGCCCGAGACGATACCGTTTTGCTCACTTCTCTGGCCGGCCCATCGGCAACCGAATTGGCGGCCTGGTTAGTGCAACCCAGTGTGTTGCGGGGGTTTGGCCTGTCTCTGCCCTTGCGCCCTCTAGGGGGAGAACTCCAGGCCTGGGAATGGACTCGGCCCTTACAGTGTCTAAAACAGGACCTTAAGCAGGGCCTGTCCAAAAAAGCAAAGCGAGTGGATGACATGACACAGGGCTTTATTCGGGCCTTGGGGGGGGAACCCCACGCCATTCGCGATGGCGCCGGGGGTGTGCAACTGCGGATTTTATCGATGCTGTGCAGTGAGGCTTGCGAGGTCTTGCGAGCAGGGACCGCCAGTCTGGAGGATGTAGATTTGGGCATGAGATTGGGAACAAACTGGCCCCAAGGTCCCTTTGCCTGGCTGCAAGTTGTGGGTGTGCCTGTGGTGTATCACACCTTGGCTGCAGTTTGGCGGGAACAGGGGGAGGATAGATACCGTCCCTCTCCCCTGTTGCGACAGATGGTTTTGGCGGGCGAGTGGGACTTATCTGCTTTGCATGGCGGGGACCCAATTTCTTGCTGATATAGGTTGCTGGAAACGTGGGAAATCACATTGTTAAAAGGAGTGGGATGATGTCAAACAGGGTGGAAGAGGTGCCCGTGACGGGGCACAACTCGGATGGATCTGGGGGTAAGGACGATTTTTTTCCAACAAACCCGGAACCATCAGTCCCGAAGGACTTTTCTGCGGAGGAGTTGTGGTCCTTCTATGAGCAAATGGTCTTTATTCGGGAGTTTGACAGGCGTTTGCTGAGACTGCAACGAGCGGGGCGAATTGGTACCTATGCTCCGGTGGAAGGGCAGGAGGCCTGCCAGGTTGGCAGTGCTCTGGCCATGCGGCAAGGAGACTTTCTAGTTCCTACCTATCGGGATTCGGGGACTATGATGTTGCGCGGTATACCCATCACCACAGTGTTGATGTACTGGAATGGGCGTTTGGAGGGACTGCAAATTCCCGCAGGAGTGTGGGTGTTTCCCTTGACGATTTCCATTGCCTCTCAACTCCCTCACGCCGTCGGCATTGCTTGGGCGGCTAAACTCCAGCACAAAGACCAGGTGACTCTCGTCATGTTTGGCGATGGAGCAACCTCGGAAGGAGATTTTCACGAGGCCTTAAATTTCGCCGGGTTGTTTCAATTGCCAGTGGTTTTTTTCTGTCAGAACAACCAGTATGCCATCAGTGTCCCTGCTTCTCGCCAAACAGCGACCGAAACCTTCGCTGAAAAGGCGGTGGCGTACGGGTTTGCCGGGAAACGTGTGGACGGCAGCGATGTCTTGGCCGTTTACCGTGCGGTTGATGATGCCATTGCAAAGGCGGCAAGGGGAGAGGGTCCCACTTTGATTGAAGCCTTGACCTACCGTTATGGCGCTCATACTACGTCCGACGACCCCACGAAGTACCGTACAGAAGGGGAATTGGAGACCTGGCGGCAGCGAGATCCAATAGACTCTTTCGCCAAGCGTCTGCGTCAATGGGGATTGTGGGATGACGCGCGAGAACACCGTTGGCGGGTTCAGGTAGAGGAAAAACTGATTCAGGCGGTGGCTTCCATGGAAGGGGCTCCACCCGCTCGACCGGCGGATTTGTTTGAGCATCTTTATGCCCAAATACCCCCTCGTTTACTCGCTCAGCAGGCCGCTTTGGAAAAAGAAGTAGCCCAGGCCAGGGGGGTGGCGGAATGAGCCAACTGACTTTGGTCCAAGCGGTTCAGGATGCCCTGCGTTGCGCTCTTGCTGCAGACGAGCACATTGTGTTGTTGGGTGAGGACGTGGGCCGTAACGGGGGTGTGTTTCGCGCCACGGAGGGTCTACAAGAGCAGTTTGGAGCGGAGAGAGTGGTGGATACTCCGCTGTCCGAGTCGGGGATTCTCGGGGCCTCGGTGGGTCTTGCGGCCAATGGCATGCGACCTGTGCCGGAGATTCAGTTTCTTGGCTTTATCTACCCTGGATTTCAACAAGTTGTCGCTCATATTGCCCGCATGCGCTGGCGCTCGCAGGGCCGTTACAGCTTGCCATTGGTGGTCCGTGCCCCCTTTGGTGGCAGGATTCGCGCCCCGGAGATGCACTCCGAATCCACTGAGACTTACTTCATTCACACGCCCGGTCTGACCGTGGTGGTGCCCTCGAATCCGTACGATGCAAAAGGACTTTTACTGGCCAGCATCGAATCTCCTGATCCAGTCATTTTTTTGGAACCCATGCGAATTTATCGCGCATTTCGCACCGAGGTTCCAGAAGAGTATTATACCCTGCCTCTGGGTAAGGCGGCGGTGGTCAAAGAGGGTAAGGATGTCACGGTGGTGGCTTGGGGAACCCTGGTGCGGGAAACACTGGAGGTGATTCGCCAACTGGAACGGGAACAGGGCTGGAGTATTGAACTCTTGGACCTGCGCACTCTCTCTCCCTGGGACGAGGAGGCGGTGTTGAACTCCGTGCGCAAAACGGGCCGGGCCGTGGTGGTGCAAGAATCGGTCCTACAATTGGGGTTGGCAGCAGAAATTGCCGCCCGGGTGGGAGAGGAGTGCTTATTGGACCTGGAGGCTCCGGTGGTGCGAGTGTCCAGTTGGGATGTGCCACCGCCTCTCTTCCAATTGGAGGACTGGCATGCTCCCACAGCCCAGCGAATTGAAAATGGAATTGGACGGGTGATGACTTTTTAAGAATCAATCTAAGTGGTGTATTGTGATACGCACGCACTTTGCGGCGGTGGGAGTGAAATCATCATGGCGAGCTTGGAGTTCCGGCTACCCGATGTGGGCGAGGGCATTCACGAGGCGGAAATTGTCAATTGGTTAGTTCAAGAAGGAGAGCGGGTGCAGGAGTTTGATCCAATGGTGGAAGTGCAGACCGACAAAGCCCTGGTGGAGTTGCCCGCTCCAGCAACCGGGCACATCCAGGAAATCGTGACTCCGCCAGGGACCGTTGCCAAAGTGGGGGATGTCTTGGTGGTGATGGAGGCGGAGAGACTTGGGGGGTCCGGAGTCCCCGGGGTATCTGCGGATCGACCGAAGGAGGGGGAGTCCGCCGCTACTGTACCCCACCCACCTAGGTCAACGAGTGAGCAGGTTGTTGGGGCTCCCGAGGGAGGGACGGACCGACACTCCGTTGCCGGAAAACAGGTGCGTCGGGGTGGTGCTGACCTGCAGTCTATTCCCAATGTGGTGGTGGAACGGGAAGTGACACCGGGGGTGCAATTGCTGCGTCGTCCCAAGGCTACACCGGCGGTGCGTCACTATGCCCGGGAACGGGGGGTGTCTTTGGCCCAAGTGCAAGGCACAGGCCCTGGTGGACGTATTCTCAAGTCGGATATTGACCACCACCACATGGCGCATGGTTCGCCCAGTAGTCCCATTCCGGTTGGAGTTCGGGGCGGAGTGGGAGTCGAGGAACACCTGCGCAAGGCGGACGATTCTTTGCTGTGGTCTGTGGTGCAACAGACTGAACGACCTGAACGGCCGGGGGCAAGGTCCATGAGAGGATTGGAGCCGCGGGACGAAGAGGTGGACGCGGCTCCTTGGCAACTGTTGCAGGCCTCTCGCCCCGAGGAGGAACCAGACCGGAATCCCACCCGTGTTCCCTTTCGCGGCATTCGCAGGGCGACTGCGGAACACGTGAAGCGGTCTTTCTTTGCCGCTCCTCATGTCACCGCCTTTGACGACTGTGATGCCACCCGTCTGGTGGCTTTGCGTCAGCGTTGGAACGAGTTGTTGTCTAATGAGGGCCAGCGTTTGAGCTATCTGCCCTTTTTTATTAAGGCCGTGGTGTCGGCTCTCAGGGCATTTCCTTACTTCAACGCCCGCTTGGATGAGGAAGCTCAGGAGATTGTGCTGTTGCCTGACTATCATATCGGCATTGCAGTGGATACGCCGGACGGACTGTTTGTGCCCGTGGTACGCCATGCGGATCGTCTCAGTCTGCGGGAGTTGGGTGAGGAAATTGCCCGCCTGACCCATGGAGCCCGTGGTCGTACATTGAGTTACGATGATATGCGCGGCAGCACTTTTACCGTCACCAATCTGGGACCCATCGGAGGCATGTTTGCGACTCCCATTATCAATTATCCCGAGGTTGGGATTCTGGCTGTTCACCAGATTCAGCGCAAGCCTGTGGCCGTGAATGAGCAGGTCGTGATCCGGGATGTGCTCACCCTGTCTCTATCTTTTGACCACCGGGTGATTGATGGGGCGTCATCGGTACGGTTTATGAATCACCTTCGCAAGTTGATTGAGCATCCAGAAATCTTGATGCTGGAACTCCATTGATGGCGTGGGTCAAAAGAGGAGTCAGGAGAGATGGATCATTGCCTTGGTTTTGCGGTTTCCTTGGCCTGGTGCAACCGGGCAGGCGGTGTGGTACGATGGGAAAGGCTCACGATGCGGAGGATACAAAGGGTGGATCAACGTGACCCTGGATAAACTGCGAGATGAGGCCGTGGATCGTCTGTTTACGGCCGTTTTATCGTTGCAAAATATGGAGGATTGCTACCGTTTCTTCGATGATCTGTGTACCGTTGGTGAAATTAAGTCTCTGGCGCAGCGGCTGGAGGTTGCGCGGATGTTGCGTCGAGGGGATACGTATCACCAAATAGAACAGGGAACCGGGGCCAGCACGGCCACCATCAGCCGGGTGAAGCGTTGCTTGCATTATGGGTCCGATGGCTATCAGACGGTGTTGCAGCGGATTGAAAATGATTCGGAGGGTTCCAACTGAGTGTCGCAACTGAGTGTCTGCGGCCAGTATAGACCTTCATGCTGCTGATAACGACATCAGCATGGGGTGTAAAGACACATGACTGTATTTGCCTGAATGGACCGTGCGACTCAAGTTTGCGGTTTGCCACGAACCAGCATAAATAGGGGTGGTGCCAAGAGACTGGTGATTATAGAAAAGACAACCAAAGTATCCGCGGTCTGTGGGGCCAGCATGCCCGCCTTGGCTCCGGCGTCGGCAAGGACCACCACAAGGCCCAGACGAGCCGAACTCAGGATGCCGGTGGCCAGGGTGGTGGACATCCCGTAGGTTTGGCGCAGTGGCCACACTGCGGCCAGCTTAATGACGAAGGCAACCAGAACCCATAGGGGGAGCTTGAACCAGATGGAAGGGTGGGTAAACTGGCTGGGGTTTAGGTCCATGCCCACCGAAATAAAATAAATGGGAATCAAAAAGCTGTATCCAATGGCGTAAAAGGCTTGCTTCAAGAGAGACTTAAAGGCAAAAGGAATCAGTGAAACGATGATGCCAATGAGAAAGCTGGCCATGATGGGTTGTGACCCGGTCCAGTCAGCCCAGGCTCCAAAGGCCGCTACGGCGGCAATAATTCCTCGGGTGCGATGTTCCAAGTCACCCGCGCGGGCGCGGGCTCTGGGTAGGGTGCGCAACCACATCAGCAGTCCGTACAGGGCTAGGGCCAGCAGTAGAGTGACAAGGGTCCAACTGGCGTCTTCCCAAGGATTTTCAGTGTGAAGGCTCAATAAAAAGGACGCTAGGATGATGACGCCAAGGTCTGTCCATAGGGAGTACAGCAACAGGGCCTGACCCTCGTCGGCTTCCAGCAAGTCCGCTTCTTTGAGTACCGGAAGTACGATGCTCAGGGAAGTGGAACTGAGGAGCAGAGCGGTGAGCCAAGGGTTTGGGTGTTCTGGAATGACCAGAGCTAAGGCAAAGCCGCCTGCCAGACTCAACCACACGGTGGGGACAAGCATCTGCAAGGACTGCTGAAAAGGCCCAGATCTCCCGCTTTTCTGCAAATGGGCGAAATTAATCTCAAGGCCGGACATGAACATTAGGTATAATAGCCCGACTTCACCCATGTGCCCAATCCACTGTTGCTCCCGAAGGGTAAGGGGGATCCAAAGTCTTAATGCGATGCCGAACAAGATGTAGGAAACTGCTGTGGGAATGGTCACCTTTGGAATGGTGCCAAGCAGACTGGCAAAGAAGAAGGATGCGGCGATAATCCACAAAAACACCTGTACTGTGCTACTCATACTTCGCCCTCCAGTGACAAGCCCGCAGGGTAGACCGGAAGATACGTTGACTACTCGCCGCAAGCTACTTCATGTGTATGAATGGGCAGACAGGCCTATGTGCGTGTCCGAAACATCCATGGCCTAACGGCCACCACTATATGGGTGAAACATGGCATTACACAGGATTTCTGGGGGGGACGGAGATGGTCAGTGATCCCGTGGAGTTTTTTGACGGAGTTTTGCAAACTCAGTGGCACCGGGACCTGCAGCGAAGTCTGATTTACTGGCTGGGTATTCGCCAAGACGACTTGGTGCTGGAGGTTGGCTGTGCTACGGGGCATTTTACGATGCAGTTGGCTCATCTCTCACAGACCGTCACGGGGGTGGATGTCTCCGCAAAAATGGTGGAACGGGCTCGCTTTGTAGCGAAGGGCTATCGGTTGAACAACGCATCGTTCGCCGTTGGAAACATTGGGGAGTTACCCTTTTCGGGCGAGAAGTTTGACAAAGTCCTGTGTTTGAATTTGTTGTTCATGTTTGACCATCCTGCACAGCCCTTGGCGGAGGTGCTGCGAGTTACGAAAAAAGGCGGCCAAGTAGTGATTTTGGATCCTTCGCCAGAGATGAATCCCTGGTCTGCTCAGACATACTGTCATGAACACGGGCTGATTGATTTTGACAGAGACAGCCTGTTGTCTCTCGCAACCGCGATGGCGAGGTATGATGGGTTGCATCGACGGCGAGCCAGCGAGGTGGCAGAGGGTGTGGGCGGTGAAGTTTTGGAAAAAATATCTATGTTGCAGGGGCTGATGGAAGTCACAAGAATTCGCAAACTGTAGGAGTACGTGTACGGACAGCTTCTTTCAGCCGTCACTCTTCAGGGGTGGGCTCCAGGTTCAGAGCGATATATCCAGTAAATACAATTGCGTGGATTTACCTTCCTTACTGGTGCCGCTAACAGCGGCGTGGCGGTCTGTCATGAATTTATTTGCGGACTTGCAGGAATTGGGTGAATGATGTCGAATGTGTCATTCATATGGACGGTGGCTGTTAGGCCATATGAGTTTATACGGAAATAGCCGGCCCTGACCTTTTGGCTATTTTCATGCCTGGTGGTGGCCGCCACAGGCCATGGATGTTTCGGATAACCTCTTGTAAAATGTTTAAAAATGCTTTGTAGGCTTCACAATGTTATCAAGTGGTAGAATATCAAAAGGATTCAGGGTGTATTGTGCCCAATATGACAGGTAGGAGAAATGTGACGTGAAACTTTTGGACAAGGTCCAAGAACTCGGGCAATTGCTGAGAACCTCTAATGATCAAGTCGACTTCCACGATGTGGCGGATTTTTTGAGTAAAGTGATGTCCTGCAACGTGTACATTGTCGGCCGGAAGGGGAAGATCTTGGGTTATGCGGTACAGGAGCACTCGTTGACTGAGGAGTGGATGAATATCCTCACTCGAGATGAGAGATTCCCCGGAGACTTCAACAAACACTTGTCGCGAGTGGACCAAACGGTCATGAACCTGCAGGACAAGGAACCCTTTTATGTGTTTTCTCCCGAGGAAAATGAGTCATTTCGCAGTAAATATATCGGGATTACACCCATCATTGGGTCGCGGGAACGTCAAGGTACACTGGTGTTTGCACGCACGAATGAACCCTTTGACGAGGAAGACATGATTCTCGCGGAGTACAGCGCTACCATTGTGGCTTTGGAAGTGGTTCACGCCCGACAGCAGCGGAAAGATGAAGAAGCGCGTCTACGGTCTCTAGCTCACTTGGCCGTGGAATCCCTCAGTTTTTCCGAGCTGCAAGCGGCCAAGTATTTGATGGATGCCGTCGCCAACTCGTCTGACGGCATTGTCGTGAGTAGCCAAATTGCCGACGAGCACGGAGTCACCCGTTCTGTAATTGTCAACAGCATTCGTAAATTGGAGAGTGCGGGTACGATTGAGAGTCGCTCTCTAGGAATGAAGGGGACTCACCTGCGGGTGCTCAATCCCTATGTGGAAGAGGAAATCACCCGCCAGTTTGAGCGGTAGGCAAAGGCCGCAGGTTCAATAGTTCCGAATGCTTCAGTAAAGGGCACGGCCCGGTTGGTTGATGGAGACGGGTCGGGCCCTTATTTTGTCGAGAGGTGTCGACTGGAGCGGAATAGCGGGTCTATCTTGTTTCCGCATCTCGACATGGGACTCCTCAGCAATCAAGGTCTTATTATCCTCTGGTTTTGCCCAGTGACGAGATTTGCACGATGCGCTACACTAATATAAGGGATGTACCCTAGGGTGGTTTTTACGCGGATTGATTTTTTCGGAGGAGTGTCTGAAGGTGCATAATCGGCAACAAGTGGCCGAAAAATTAGCTTTACAGAGTAGCCAGTGGTATCAACAGGGGCGAGCCTGTCACCCGGAACCAGGCGAGATTCGGAAAATGATTGAAGCCTTGCGGTGGGTTTTGTTACCCAACTTTTTTCAACCAGCAGAGCCCATCAGTGCTGAGGCGTGTATCAACAAGCTGCACTCACTGCTGTCGGAACAAATTTATCGGGCATCTTTTCAACGCTGCCTGGAACAGTTTAACACCGCAGAGTCCATCACCACGTCCGATGAATTGGCGGACAAAATTTTGCAGAAGCTGCCAGCAGTCCAACAACTTCTGCACGAGGATGTGATGGAGACCTACAATGGAGATCCTGCGGCGAGTGGCTATGACGAGGTTATCCTCACATATCCTGGATTGTTTGCGCTCATGGTATATCGGGTCGCTCATGTCGTGTGGAATTTGGAGATTCCTCTGCTTCCGCGGATGATGACCGAGTACGCCCATAGCGTCACGGGAATTGACATTCATCCCGGAGCCACACTGGGGCGTGGTATCATGATTGACCACGGAACGGGCATTGTCATTGGTGAAACCACCCTTGTGGGCAACCACGTGCGAATTTACCAAGGAGTGACTCTGGGTGCACTGTTCTTTCCTCGGGATGAACAAGGATTCATGGTTCGTAAGACAAAACGCCATCCTACCGTGGAGGACTCTGTGGTGCTGTATGCGAATGCCACGGTGTTGGGCGGCGAGACGGTGATTGGGCACGACAGCGTGATTGGTAGTAATGCATGGTTGACCGCCAGTGTCCCTCCTTATTCCAAGGTTCTTTACCAAACGGAAAGCGTGGTTCATCAGCGCAGCGTGTAACACATGGGGTGCGCCTTCGCTGTAGGGTTTGCCTTTTTTCAAATTCCGCTGCATAATGAATGCAGTAAGGTGAGAGATGGATGGCAACTTCTGACAATTGCATAGATGTTGTATCCTTCGGGGCAGGGTGAGGCCGCAGGCCAATTCCCGATCGGTGGTGACGGGGTCCTTTGGGGATCACGGAGTCCACGAGCCAGCGTTTCTTCGGCATGAATGGTGTCACTCGGCATTATTGAGCGAGACCTGCGTTTTAGTGGGAGAGACAGGCAGGAACTGGTGCAAATCCAGTACCGACGGTATAGTCCGGATGAAAGAGGGAGCCAACGGAAATCGCCGTTAAGGTTTGTTTGTGTACGCGCGGGGTTCTCCTGCTAGACTTGCGCCAATTCTTCATTGGTGCAAGAGGTGAGAATTTTGCTCGGTAACAAGCATTTCCACACGGTTGGAATCCCATGGTGATTAAATAGCCCCGCGACTTTTGCGGGGCTTTTCATGTCTTATACGCCTGCGGCGCGGGCGGTGAGCGAGTAAACGTCGGATTCGTCGGGGAATCCAGTGGGTACGATGGCGCAGAGGCGACGGGGTGAGAGGGATGGAAACACAATACAGCGAGGACGAGCGGTGGATGAATCTAGCCCTACAACTGGCGGAAAGTGGGCGAGGGCAGACCGCACCCAATCCCATGGTGGGAGCGGTAGTGGTAAAAAACGGGCGTTTAGTGGGACAGGGAGCCCACCTGTATCCCGGCGGTCCCCATGCGGAGATTTATGCACTACGTGCTGCCGGGGAGGCCGCTCAGGGTGCAACGGTGTATGTCACCCTAGAGCCCTGCAATCATTACGGACGGACGCCGCCATGTACGGAGGCTCTGTTGGACGCAGGGGTGCAGCGGGTGGTCATTGCCGCCAAAGACCCCAATCCTCAAGTGGCAGGGGGAGGCGCGTTACGGCTGCGGCAGGCGGGCATACGAGTGGATGAAGGAATTTTGGCAGACGTTGCTCATCGCCAAAATGAGGCTTTTTTCACCTGGGTGCGGGAGTCCCGTCCCTTCGTGGTGTGGAAAACGGCGTTGACCCTGGACGGCTACATTGCCGCAACCAGCGGCGACAGCGCCTATGTGACGGGGCCAGCGGCCCGTGCCTCGGTGCAGGCACTGCGGCGTCAGTTTGCCGCCATCCTGGTGGGGGTGGGCACGGTGTTAGCCGACAACCCTCGACTGACCGTTCGTTCTATTGCGGAGAATGCAGCGGGCACAAGGGATTCGGGGGATTCGGGGGATTCGGGGGATTCGGAAGCCCCGGCAGTTTTGGAATTTGGCGACGCAACTGTCGTTCGGCAACCCCTGCGGGTGGTCCTGGACAGTCACCTGCGCTTGCCGACAACGGCTAAAATGCTAAAAGAAGCGGGGTCCACTCGGATATACACAACGGCTGCGGCTGCGGAGGCTTATCCGGATCGGATGACAGCCCTGTGTCAGGCGGGTGCGGAAGTGGTGCCCGTTGTCGGAGATGCGAGGGGTCAGGTGGACCTTGCGGTGGCTTTGAACCACTTGGCAAACTCCGGCATCGACGGTGTGCTGGTGGAAGCAGGAACGGAACTTGTCTCTGCCTTGTTTGCTCATCGCTGGGTGGACAAGGTGGTGGCCTATGTGGCTCCCAAACTTTTAGGAGGCGGTCGGCCGGCTCTGGCCGGGCGTGAGGTGAGGCGGATGGATGAGGCCGTAGAACTGACACAGGTAACGTGGCAGATGGTGGGAGAGGACTTGCGACTGGAGGGGTATCCGGTGTATCCCAGTGGCTAGGCCTGAGGGACTGATAGGACCGAAAGAGCGTGCTCTGATGCCTGTGATAAGGTGTGATAAGGACCACGTTTCAAGTGACCTGCCGTCAGGTTCATCATGATGTCAGTCGAGGCACAGGGTTGGCGTCATGAGGTCGGATGAGTGGCTTGAGGGGAGGCAGTTGCCGTGTTTACCGGCTTGGTGGAGGAAATTGGGACGTTGATTCGGGCTGAACCCGTGGCAGAGGGTGCCCGATTACACATTGGCGCCCAGCGAGTGGTGGAAGACGTGAAGCTGGGAGACAGTATCGCCATCAACGGAGCCTGCTTGACGGTGGTTCAGCATGACGTCAATGGTTTTGCTGTGGAGGCGGTGCCAGAAACCTTGCGCCGCACCAGTTTGGGCCGTCTGTCGCCAGGCAGTTTGGTTAACTTAGAGCGAGCTTTGCGGGTGGGGGATCGACTCGGAGGTCACTTTGTGGCGGGACACGTGGACGGAACCGGAACGGTGGAAAATGTGATAAATGACGGATTGGCCCTGGTCCTTACTCTGCGCGCACCGACGGACCTGATGCGCTATATTGCGGAAAAAGGCTCCATATGCGTGGACGGTGTGAGTTTGACGGTGATGGACACACAGGCCCATCGCTTTCGGGTCTCCGTCATTCCACACACGGCTTCCACCACCACCTTGGCTCGTGCCCGGATAGGGATCTTGGTGAACCTGGAAGTGGATATGTTGGCGAAGTACATGGAGCAGTTGCTACGGCCCACCGTAGACGCGATGAGTGTGAATCTGGATTTTTTGCAGCGCAACGGATATGCTCACTAGTTTATTTCCTTGGGGGAGTTCGTTCTGACTCCTTGGCAATTTTCAACCTTGGATGGGGTTATCAGGCCATGGATGTTTCGGACACGCACTTTGGACACGCACTCAAATTGTTTTTGTATAGGTGATTATCGGCACCTGCAAATTCCGTTCTCAGAAAGAAGGGACGAACATGTTTGCCTCCATTCCAGAAGCACTGAAAGACCTGCGAGCAGGCAAAATCGTGATTGTGGTGGATGATGAGGACCGAGAAAACGAGGGGGACTTTCTGGCCTTGGGTGCTCATGCCAACGCCAGTGTGGTGAATTTCATGATTACCAAGGGCCGCGGGCTGTTGTGTGTACCCATTACTGCGGAACGGGCAGAACGTCTGCAACTATCTCATATGGTGGCACACAACACGGACAATTTCGGGACCGCCTTCACGGTTTCCATTGACCATGGGGACACCAAGACTGGCATTTCCGCTTACGAACGAGCGCAAACCATTGCTGCCATTGTGCGGGAAGATACGACGGGAGAGAATTTTCGTCGACCAGGGCATATCTTTCCTTTGGTGGCTAAACCTGGCGGAGTGTTACGCCGGACGGGCCACACCGAGGCCGCAGTGGACCTGGCGACATTGGCTGGGGGGCCCGCGGTGGGGGTCATCTGTGAAATTCTCAATGAGGATGGGACCATGGCGCGTTTGCCCCAGTTGGAGGCAATCGCCGCAGAAAACGACCTTAAGGTGGTCTCCATAGCTGACCTGATAGCCTATCGCAAATCGCAGGAAGTATTGGTGCGGCGGGAAGCGGAGGCCGAGTTGCCCACCCACTTTGGCAACTTCCGTGCTGTGGTGTACACCAGCTTGCTGGATGATAAAGAACACATTGCCTTAACTCGAGGGACCATCACAGCGGAACCCGTGTTGGTGCGTGTGCACTCGGAGTGTTTGACAGGAGATGCCTTTGGGTCCTTGCGGTGTGACTGCGGAGGGCAACTGCATGCCGCTTTGCGCCAGATTGACGAAGAGGGACGCGGTGTGTTGCTCTATTTGCGTCAGGAGGGCAGGGGTATTGGGCTACTCAACAAGGTTCGGGCGTATGCCCTGCAGGACGATGGGGCGGACACTGTGGAGGCGAATCACCGACTGGGCTTTCCAGCAGACCTGAGAGATTATGGGATTGGCGCCCAAATTTTATATGACTTGGGTGTTCGTAAAATGCGGCTGCTTACCAACAACCCCCGTAAGGTTAAGGGGATTGAGGGACATGGTCTTGAGGTTGTGGAGCGAGTCCCTCTGGAGATGGAGAGCAATCCTCATAATGAAAATTATTTGTGGACGAAAAAGGAAAAAATGGGTCATCTGCTGCACCTGTAATGTGATCCGTGCGTAAATGGGGTCTCCTTGGTTGGGCAGTCTTGTTTAGAAAGGGTGTCTCTTGCCAGGCGGCTTCATTGGATGGATGTTGGATCTGTCGTTGTTGGGGAACGAGATTTGTATTAGGAAGGGGAATCTATTACCTTGGGAATAAAAATTTTGGAAGGTAAACTGCTAGGTCAAGGACTGCATATGGGGCTTGTCGTGGGGCGTTTCAATGAATTTGTCACAAGTCATCTGCTGAGTGGTGCTCTGGATGCCCTTCGTCGGCATGGTACGGAAGAGGATGATATCACAGTGGCTTGGGTGCCAGGTGCCTACGAAATTCCCTGGGTGGCCAAGCAGATGGCAGAGTCCGGACGATATGACGCGGTCATTGCTTTGGGAGCCGTGATTCGCGGGGCCACTCCTCACTTTGACTACGTGGCTGCCGAAGTGGCTAAAGGAGTGGCTCAGGTGTCCCTCACTAGCGGTACGCCCGTGATTTTTGGCGTGTTGACCACTGACAGTATTGAGCAGGCCATTGAGCGGTCCGGCACCAAGGGCGGCAACAAAGGCTGGGACTCGGCAGTGGCAGCCATCGAAATGTGCAATTTGGCCAAAAGTCTGCAACAGTAAAAAACTGAGGTGTGGGTAGCGCTTTTGCGCTACCCGCGGTTTCAACTCAGGTGCGTAGAGTGGATGTGGGGATGTTGCTCATGCCAACTCTTTACGAAAGCGTTCAGTTCCTCTTTGTTCTGAAAGCTTACTTCCGACAGAGGCTGTACCCCTCGATTGCTGCACCCTTGAATAAAGTAACCTACGGAGCTGTTGCTGCCGTACGCGATTTCATGAACCAAAGGATTATCGGCAAAGAAAAATTCAATAAACTTGTATCCCTGTACAGAAGCGATGGTTGATTCCATGGCAATTCTCCTCCTTGTCAAGTCCGAGTAGCATTTTTCCTCCTTTATTACGCGCACAAATGAAGACCAAGTGCAAGGGTATGGGGGGATTGAAGGACAAAAACAGTGCTGACGCATGAATTTCAAATCTCTTGAATTACTTGGCTTTCTGGAGGATTCATAGAAAATTTCGTCGCAAATACGGCTGGACAAGCACAACCCAATCTGAGATGATAGCCTTGGAGATGAAATCAAGAAGGTGAAACCTCAGATGGAAGTTCCATTTTGGATTGGGGATCGAGAGTTTGCTGAAGCGGATGTTGAATTGATCCGCACCACAGTGAGGAGATTTTCGCGGTTCAGTCGTGAAGACATCGTGGCGACCCTGTGCGAAAATCTCCCTTGGAAAGCACCCAACGGTCGACTGAAAAGGGTAGCCTGCAGAAATTTACTGCTGCAACTTGAACAGGAAGGGGTTGTGACACTTCCTGCGCTTAAACATCACAAGGTTCG
>DAHWFY010000150.1 GCA_027336365.1 Bacillota bacterium
GGATTGATTTGGTACGCAATCTTGGGCTGGAAAGTGAACTCGCGGACAGCAATCCTCGCGCACGCAAGACTTACATTGTGCATGATGGCCACTTGGAAACTATGCCCTTGGGAACAAATATGGGGGTTCCGGCCTTTTTCGGATCGATGTGGAAAACGAAACTAATCTCTCCGTTTGGCAAAGCCAGAGCCCTGCTGGACATGGTTATCCCCAAAAGCGGGGTGGAAGGAGATCAGTCCCTGGGCGTTTTCTTGCGCCGCCGTCTAGGCAATGAGGTGGTGGACCAGTTGATTGAACCCTTGGCTGCAGGAATCTATGCAGCACGAATTGACGACTTGAGCCTAGAGGCCACCTATCCCGTATTTGCAGACTTGGAACGCAAACACGGTAGTTTAATGCGCGGTTCTCGGCAATTGCTGGACGCGGCAGCACCCATGTCAGGGGCGGCAGCAAAAACCTCGGGGCGCAGCGCATTTCTAACCTTGCGCACTGGCCTCCAAACCTTGATTGAGCGACTGTACGACGAGTTGCACGAATGGGTCGACCTACGCACCGAAACCAAGGCCACCGAAGTCGTTCGAGATGCTCAGGGCGGTTATGCAGTGGCCACGGAAGGCCATGATAGAGTGGAAGTTATCCACGCCGATGCGGTTATCGTGGCCGTTCCCGCGTTTGCCGCCGGAGAATTGTTGTCCGGCTTGTCTGCAAAAGCAGCCAAGTTGTGTGCCATTCGCTATGCCTCTACGGCCACCGTGTTTTTCGGTTATGAACCTGGTGCCGTGAACGTAGACCTGGATGCTTCCGGTTTTCTTGTTCCGCGCAGCGAACATATGGGTATTACCGCCAGCACGTGGGTATCGAGCAAATGGCCCCACACCGTGAAGGACGGTCGTGTGCTCATCCGGTGTTACGTAGGTCGCAGTGGTCAACAGGAGTCCTTACAGTTGGATGACGACGCCATGACACAGATGGTGCGCAGTGAATTGCAGAAGGTTTTGAACATCTCGGCAAAGCCATGGTTCGTTAAAATTACCCGTTGGCCCCAATCCATGCCCAACTACCCAGTCGGTCATAAAGACCTGGTAGACGATGTGGAACTCGCCCTGCAAAAGGAAGCCCCCGGCGTATTCATTGCAGGCGCAGGTTATCACGGATTGGGTATTCCCGACTGTGTTTCCAATGCTAATCAGGCTGCTGGAAAGGTGTTGCAGCACTTAAATCTGGATGTGGATAACTTGGTTTCCTCCCTGGTACGTTTATAATGCACGTTCAGACCGCAACAACCGTAAGAGATGGACACAGTCGGTCGCTCAAACCGTGTTTAAGTGAACCCCATCTCCTGCTGATTGCGCCAGTTACTTGATTCGTGGACAACAACTCTCTATACTTGGAGACCTGTGAAAGAATTTTAATGTGGTATCGAACGTAAGCAATTTAAATCTATCATGGGAGCGGATGGGGTGCTGGTGCCCCTCCCGGTCTTCAAAACCGAGTGGGCGGCACGGGTTGTCGCCGGTGGGTTCGATTCCCACACGCTCCCGCCAAGAAACGATAACTTTTTTCATATTTTTTAGTGACGCCTAAGGATTGCGATTCCCTGTGAGTCATCGCAATTCCCCACTGTTTCACGCGTTCCCACACTCCGCGAATCTCATCTGCTCTCCCTGCGATGCCTACCCATAGAATTCAAAGTTTAGGAAAATTGCAATGAATGAATGAGGAGATTCTAATGAGTTCCATGCAATCATCTCAGAATGATTGTCTAGACTGAAAATATTCCAAAAGAAGGAGGGTATCAAATTGCTCAAGAAAATCATTGGCGGTATCACGGCTTTGGCCTTAGTCGGGGGTGTGGTGCTCACCCAGGCTCCAGCTTTTGCAGGTACGTCTGCTCAGCAGGCAGATCAAATCGCCTTGCATGCCGTTCCCGGGAGCACTCTATTGCATACCTCGGCAGACCATATGAAAGGAGTCCCCGTATGGGATATCCATGTATCTTTGCATGGACAAGTGTGGGATGTGAAGGTGAATGACTCCAACGGGACCGTCGCCCTGAAGAAGCTTTCCAACGAACAACCACCTGCTTTGACTTCCGGTTCAATCTCTCAGGACTCTGCACCAGATTCCTCTCAACAGTTGAAGTCTTCCAACCCAAAAGATGTAAAAGATATAAAAGATGTAAAAGCCCACCAGAGCTATTCGCCCACCATTAGTTCGGGTAGCAGTGTGGTGTACGGTCAAAAGACAACCCTTGTCCCATTAGCGTATCAGTCTTACGTGAGCCAAGCGCTGACTAAAGTGGGGGGGACGCTGAAGTGGGTGAAGTTCAGCCACAAGGACTCAGGCGACCTACAAATGAATATCAAAATTCGTAAGAATTCTGGTGGCACCACCAAGGTCAAGGATGTTTTCAATTCATCGAACCAGTTGATTTCACAACACATTCCTAGCGATAACTGATTGCAACAGATTCAGTCACCCATAATCCCCCGACACCAAGCGATGCCTCCTATTCCCCGATAAGTCGAGGTCAAAGTTGCTAATGGAGGTTGTCCGGAAAGGGGTCAGAACTCCCCGGCGCATTGCCGCGTCGTCGCCCAAAATGCTCCCTCACGTACCCGAAACGTACGCTTGGTGCGCATTTTGGGCTGGTCTCTTCGCACTGCTTGGGTCTGACCAGACCCCTTTCCGGACACGCACTAATGTAATATAATATAACGCACATTTTTTGTAAATTATCTCGCGAAGGAAAAGGTAAGCGCTTCCATTTTGTGATTCCCGAAGACTAATTTGCAACCAATTAGAGCGGACTTCGGTAATATTGTCAAATCATGCGCAAAATTAACCTTTAAGGTGTAATATTTAATAACATATAGACTTGACGCTATAGTCTCACTACTCTAAAATTCATCCGTAATGACTTAGTTAATGTAAAAAACGTAAAGGAGGCTCAGGCCCGTGTATTGATTCCCAGCTCATCATCTGCTTCATCATGAGCCATTCCAACAAGGCAGAAAAGGAGTGTTTGTGTGGACAGCACAGCAAACAAAGGACTGAAGAAAGACCTAAGTTTTCTTGACCTCACCATGACGTCTCTGGGTGGAATTATTGGATCAGGTTGGTTGTTCGGTTCACTATACGCAGCGCAGATTGCTGGACCGTCTTCTATCATTTCATGGATTATCGGTGGTATCGCGGTGTTGTTGATTGGCCTCGTTTACGCGGAACTGGGTGCCATGTTGCCGGAATCCGGCTCCATCGCCCGCTATCCACATTATACCCATGGACATCTCACCAGCTTCATCATGGGTTGGGCAGCCTGGATTGCGTATTCTTCCGTGCCAGCCGTCGAGGCGGAGGGCGTGATGCAATACGCCTCCCATTGGCTGCCCTTTCTGTGGAATTCGAAGACAAATTTGCTCACGGGTGGGGGCCTGTTTATTGCGGCCTTATTAATGCTGGCTTTCTTCTTAATCAACTATTATGGTGTCCGTTATTTTGCTCGTGTTAACACCACAGTGACCATCGTGAAGTTCATCATGCCTACGGCCACCATCATCATCTTTTTGTTTGCCGGACTGCACTGGGGCAATTTGAGCCATTTTGGCGGATTCGCCCCAGCCGGATCGTCCGGAATTCTTGTGGCCATTGCTACATCGGGTGTTATCTTCTCATACCTGGGATTCCGCCAAGCGGTCGATCTTGCTGGTGAGGCCAAAAACCCACAGCGCGACGTGCCGCGAGCCCTTGTGATTTCCATTTTGATTGGGCTTGTCCTATATGTCTTGTTACAGTTGATATTTACGGTCGGCGTCGCACCGTCGGCTCTTGCCAAAGGGTGGACAAATCTGAGTTTTAACGCTCCGTTCGCGGAACTCGCCGCCAGCCTCAACCTGGGATGGTTCGCCATTCTGCTTTACGCTGATGCCATCTTGTCCCCAGCAGGCACGGGCAACGTATACATGGCATCCACCACGCGCGTTCTGTATGCCTTGGCCAATAACGGTTACTTTCCGAAGTTCCTGACCAAGGTTGACCAACGTACCGGCATTCCCCGCGGTGCACTGATAGTAGCTTTTGTACTTGGTCTCGTTTTCTTGTTGCCCTTCCCGTCCTGGCAATCTCTCGTCGGGTTGGTCTCTTCCGCCACCGTGTTCACGTACATCATTGGTCCGGTATCTCTAAGCGTACTGAGAAAGACCATTCCTAATGCGACTCGCCCCTATCGACTCGCCGGGTCTTCTGTCATCGCGCCGGTGGCGTTTATCATCGGTTCTCTCATCGTGTACTGGACAGGCTGGAAGATTGATTCGAAGTTGCTCATCGCTTTACTCATTGGTGTCGCTTTGTATGCTATCTTTTCGGTTGCCATGCCAAATGAGATTGAACGTCCGACTAAAAAAACTATTCTCAGCGGCATTTGGATGATTGTCTACCTCATTGTACTCCTGGTGATGACTTATCTCGGTTCAAGTACCTTGGGGGAGAAATCAAACTTCATCAAGTATCCTTGGGACATGCTTGTGGTCATCATCCTCTCGCTTCTTTTCTACTACTGGGGTGTCGCCAGTGGCCATCACACCGATACGGTGGATGAGGCGCTGGAAGCGGTGGATATTGAGCGTGAAACCGGCGCTGCAGATGGCTCCTCGTTGACACTGTAATAGCCAGGTGATAACGAGGCCGACGAGGCGCCTATGATGATGTCTTTGATGCAACCTCTTTAAGTCAAAAAAACCTACGAACCCTGCAATAGGAAGGGTCCTTCCGGTGGTATGGGAGCAGAAGCGCAATTCTCCTGGCCCACCGCCAAGGTCCATCCTGTTGCCAGGGTTCTCTTGTTGACTTGGCCATAGAACTGTTAAAGTGCGTGTCCGGAAAGGGGTCTGGTCAGACCCAAGCAGTGCGAGGAGGCTAGCCCAAAATGCGTACTGAGCGTACGCTTTCGGTACGTGAAGGAGCATTTTGGGCGACGACGTGGCAATGCGCTGGGGAGTTCTGACCCCTTTCCGGACAACCTCTTAAAGTGCGTTTTGGACGACTTCTGGCAACACCGATGATAAAGTAACCCTATGGAACATCCCATTGCGAGGGTTTGACCACGCCTGTCCGTTACAACCTGGAGCTAAGCCGCATTTACAGGAAGTAACTCCGAATGGCAGGTGTGAACTCGGATGGTTAAGCATACTCTGAACCCTCTCACCATGGATAAATCCAGGGGGTGCTAAAAGCCTATACCTTTGCACTCTCGCAGGCTCTCGCGCAGGCTTGCGCCGTTGCTACAACATCCTGCGCCTTATGCTCGGGCAGACTTTCTTTTTCGAACGACCCGCTCTGACTCCGAAAAGTTCCAGGAGGATGGCAAGGTCCTGAGGGGCCTTTGTCGTCCACTCGCAGGTGGATTGTACGCCTGTTGCCAAGCCGTCCGCAGGAGCGGTTCCGCACCCTGCCAATGCTCGTTCGCATCAGCGACTTGCAGGCGTCCTTCTTGTACATGCTTTGCTAGATAGCCACTGAACAAGTTTCGTTGCATCACCACACCACAGTCGCAAGCATGGACCCGCTCGATAACTTTTTCTTGTGCTTCTGGCCACAAAGGCACACTTGCGATAATGTGGTGTGATACGTGCTGAATTCCTCCACTTTCCCGCCAGCACTTTCAGCCTTGCGGGTGAGGATGGAGAAAAACAGCTTGGGTGCTCTCACACCAATGGAACGACCAAATATCCTTTGAAACGCTTTGTAGTTCAGTTTTTCAGTTTTAATGTGGGTGCCCATGGCAATCACCTGATTCGCCAGTTGTCCGTGCAGGGTCTTGCGGTGGGCTGCTTCCCGACGGTACAGTTCCTGCAACTCCGTTTCAGTTTCCCATTGATGGCGGCTTTTCTTGGCGGGATGCTTGCCTGGGATGGCTCGTCCCCTGTCGTCGTAGCAATCTGGATGATTGGCACGGCGCTGGCGGTCTTGCTTACGCTGGAGACGGCGGATTTTTCTGTGGTTTCTCACCACTTCCTCCGCAAATTGTGTTAACATTGCCTGGGTATGGTGGGTGCTTCAATGCCATCACTTTCTCGTGGGTCTAGGAGCCATCAATAATAAAATAAGGTGTATCATCAATCCGTCGGAACTCCTCGCATGAACCTCCATACCAAAAGCATCCGCAAAATCCGCGAAGCATTGTACTCCCAGATTGCGTGTGCAATGAGGAGGTTCGAGCAAGGCTGTACCACGTATAGATCAAAAAAGCTAGGTCTGTGTCGACCTGGCACTGTCTTGTTGTAATGGTTAATGCAATTCCTCTTTGAGTTTTTGGACTTCCTCTAACGGCAAGTCTGTGAACTCAACCACTTTGGAAACAGGTTCTCCTGCCAGTAGCATTTTTCGCGCCATGGTCACGGCTCGACTGTGTTCGCCTTCCTGCCAGCCTTCTTGACGGCCTTCTTGACGGCCTTCTTGATATAATTCTTCCGCAATCTTAGACATTCTTCGCAACTCCTTTCGCAATCGTGTCCGTTGCCGGTTATTCAACGAATGGTCCCCAAGGGCCGCAATCGCACTCACAACCAGGTCTCTTTCCGTCTCATCGGCGACGTCTGATACCAGCTTAAGCACTTTTTCAAATGCCACAGACATCTCTTGTAAACTCATATTCAGCGCCAAAGCCAATCGGAGTCGATCCTGCGGTTCCCATCGCCCCGTTTCCAGGTGTTTCTCGACTTCAGCTAACGCATGATCCCCATCCATTTGGGATAAATACACATTTTCCACGTGATACATTGCGGTGCCAACATTCAACTCGCTGGGAGCCTCGTTGACCTTCGCGTGATATAAGACCACCGTCCGAATCTGCGTGAAGTGTTGGCGGGCTAAGCGGGCATCATATTCCAGGAAACGGTGTAGCGTTGGTTCTCGTGTGCTTTGAAACTCTAGGTGAAACACGCGCCCGTCTTGCATCCGCCACGCTTTATCCATGCGCAGGGTGTTTGCAGGCAACTCGGTCGGCATGGGTTCCGTCAGCTCGACATCAAATACTCCTAAAGCATCCAAAGCCCCACCGGATAATGAACGGGTGAGAGCTTTCATCAACGTATCTTGTCCAGCCTTGGGAAC
>DAHWFY010000151.1 GCA_027336365.1 Bacillota bacterium
TCGGTTTCCAGCGCCTTGCGAATTTCAAACACATCTCTCACTTTCTCATCCGTGAAATTCCAGACGATTTCTCCAGCGTTCCCGGAATGATGAGCCACAAAAATTCCAACCCCATGACGAACATCCAGCAATCCTCTGCCGGACAAAATCTTGATTGCATCTCGGATGGCCGTTCGACTGACCTGAAACTCCTCGGCCAAAGCACGCTCCGTGGGCAGTCGGTCTCCTGGATTTAATCGTCCACTGATAATGGCATCCGAAATCTGCGATACAATCTTTTGGCTCAATGCCATGTTGTCGGAAATGGGCTCAAACACTCACGATAACCTCGATTCTAATCAGTAAATACAACTGCGTGGATTTACCTTCCTTGCTGGTGCCGCTATCAGCGGCATGGCGGTCTACTCATACAATGCTCCACGGCACCCAGTTTTGTCTACATGTTGTGTATATACTGTTGCAACCTCCAAAGTCTATTCTGAAACTATCCAATAAATACAATAACGCGGATTTACATTGCTTGCGGATGCCGCTATCAGCGACATGACGGTTTAACCTAGAACTTCTGCGCCAACGGGTTGCTCCCGTAACCCCACTACCACCGCCACCAATCCAGCAGTGAACAGAACTGCGGCGACTGAAAACTGCGCCAATAACCCGAAATGAGACAGGCCTGACGAAATTACAGGGCCAACAATGCCACCCAAGTAGAGAGGAAAATAAACAAGGTTAAGTGCCGTAGTTCGATGTGTCTCGGGCACGCGGGTAGAAAGCAACGAAAATACCATCGCAGCACCAATGCCAGTTGCGGCACTGTACCCCGCCAACGCGAGCCCAAACGGAACAAGCGCACGGGTCCAGCCCATCCAAACCACAAATACAGCGCTCAACACAAAAGCCCCTGCCAGGACCCGTCGAAAGCCTACTGCATCACCGAATCGTCCAGCAATAATTGTAATAATTGCCCCCATCAGTGCAGCAATCCCCATCAATACCCCAATGACCAAGGTAGCTTGTTCCGGAAAGGGGTTAAACTGCACAATCGCAACAGGCACGTATGGGTTGACCATTTGCCGTGCAAGCATTAGCAACAAAAACACCCCAAACAGGACCCATGTAATCCGCAAACTAAAGGTCGTGCGCACCGATTTCCATGCTGCCACCCATGCTGAGTCCTGCTGCCCATTTGGCGGCGCGATAGGCTTCATTTCGTGGTACAGAACCACGAGCATGAGCCCACTCAGGAGGGATAAGACGCCATCGGACACGTACAACGTGTGCAGATTAAGGTGGGCTTGGGAGACAAGCAATCCCCCATAGAGGGGACCAATAGCCATACCCACTGGCGAAGACACGCTGAACAGGGAGACAGCAAAGCCGATGCGGTGACTCGGAGCAAGTCTGCGGATTGCCGCCAACATGACACCGGTGTTCCCCAATTGAAAACCAATCAAAGACATAGCAAAAATGACACCTGACAAGGCATGACTCACACCAAGAATTCCAAGGAAGGCGGCCTCAACGAAAGCGCTGCGAATAATGACTGCCTTGCCGCTGTACCGATTTGCCCAAATGCCCCACAGGGGAACCAAGGGAAGTCCAAAAATAAAGATAGTGGCATTTAGAATGCCCACCCACAGTTTAGCATTCAGGGTGTGCAACTCAATCAGGTACAACGGTAGAAAGGAAAACACATGGCTCATCACCAGTGATTCAACCATGGAAGTGAGAAAAAACAAAGTGAGTACGGCCCGCCATCCTGACACGGAATGAATAGTTCCTCGGTGATTCACAAATTTTCCTCCTGCTATTCTTAGATGATGTAAATGAAGGGACCCCCGACAAAATGAACCCATGACCACGTAAACTTCTTCCCTAAACGCATAGCACTAGGAAGAGATAAAAGCGGGAGATCTGTTCTTTAAGAGGTTGTCCGAAACTGACATGGCCTGACGGCCACCACCAAGAATGAAAATGGCCAGAAGATTAGGACGGGCTATTTTCGTATAAAAAGTAAATGCGATGCCAAAAATAAGAAAGTATTGTAACTTTCCACGTCACCCATTTTATGATAAAAGTAGACTATAATCAACGAAACAGAGAGGGTGAGAAAGGTTCATTGTATGGCGAGATTTGATCTATGTGCTGCGGATCACGTACCATGAGAGTAGTCATCCCGTCTTCAAGGGCGAGGCAATGACTTTTTCATTCATTGGGTGTGTATGCTTTTAAGTGGGGCGCGTCCCTTTGGCTAACCCGCAATCTCAATGAAATCCTGGGCTTACCAGCTCAACTCGGGTGAGGTACTTGAGTATAGAATGCAATGAGCGAGTGACTTCTGAACGACCTTTTGGGGCGCGGTCTGTCAAATATTTAATATACTTACTGCTTGCCTTTCCTATTGTAAATTACAGCCTGACGACGGTGGTTGGCGGAACAGCATCAATTTGGGGCTTCATTGTTCTACTGCTCTTATCCATCATCGCCTTGGTCCGATACTTGAGTGGGCATCGGCCCACACCATTTCGCTGGTCCAAGTATGCATTATGGTACATCCTCTACTGCATCGCTTTGATGATGGCGGGATTCAAAAATCCTACAGTGAGCTTCGACGGCTTCAGTATGGACGTGGAGTACATCTGGTTTGGGCTGTTACTTCCTTTTGTCATTGAAACAGAGGATGTATTCACATTTATTTACGTCGCAGTGATTGTGTCAATTTTTCTTGGAATAGATGGAATTTTTCAGTATCTTGTTAAAGTCCCAATTCCCATTGGATGGCTGGATGTCGGTGAGCATGTACGTACACGTGTATTTTCTGTCATTGGTTCTCCTGCAGAGTTGGGGGCAAATATGGAGATGATGATCCCTATCATATTTGCTCTGCTCATCGTCGATAAACACCGCGTGCGCAGGTGGATGTATGCTCTTGGCGGTCTAGCCTGTTTGGGTACGCTCCTATTCACGTATGATCGCGGTTCTTGGCTGGGATTTGGTGTGGCTCTGTTGTTCATAGCGGTCGTATATGAACGCAGATTGCTCATTGTTCTCGTCGCATTGGCTGCAATCGCATTTTTTTTGCCCGCCGTCCACCATCGCATCATGGACCTGTTCTCACCTGTGTATTATATACAGTCGGCCCAAGGCGGACGCATCCTGCGCTGGGAATCCGCCTTTGATAAGATGGCCATTAATCCGCTGTTTGGTGCAGGATTGGGCAGATATGGGGGTGCGATTGCTTCCACCTATGGTTACTCCATCTATTCAGATAGCTACTATATGAAAATTCTTGGTGAATCTGGACTTATCGGGTTGGTCCTCTTTCTAACCATGCATGTTGCGATTGTACGTGAAATCATGCAAACCGTTGTAAAACGGGCAAAAGGCACAGACCGATATCTCGCCCTGGGAGGCCTTACGGGAATCACCGCCATCCTTGTGCACAATTTCGTTGAGAATCTCTTTGAATATGCTCCTACGGTGGTGCTCTACTTCATGATGGTAGGACTTTTTTTACTATGGGGGAGAACGCTTACCCCTGGAAAGCATGAGTTGCGTTTGGAACAGCCTGTCAGAGACACAGTCAGTAAAAACGGTTATACTAGTCATAGTTGAGTGTTGGTCATGCTTGGATTTCAATGAGTCATGCGTGGATAACGGCTTTCGCATATGATAATTGAGAAAATGGAAAAATGAAGGGAGAAAGAGTAAGTCGCTCCCGAGGAAACTGATGTTCTGAGGCAGAAAGTTGAGGGTGATTTATGTCTCTGTTCTATGACATATTTGAAGTTGTATACGCGCTCATACAGGTGATTACTGGAGCGTTGGCCGCCTATCAACTCGTAACATCGTTCTTTGGGTTCTGGCATCGTAAAGAAAGAATTTTACATGGACCAGAAAAACGATTTGCCATCATTATTCCGGCTCACAATGAGGAACGCGTCATTGGCCCGCTGATTGATAGTGTGAAGTCACAGCACTATCCAGTGGACTTATTCGATGTGCACCTTGTGGCGGATAACTGCACGGATCACACGGCAGATGTGGGTCGCATGCATGGTGCCATTGTGCATGAGAGAACAGACCATGAAAAGCGTGGTAAAGGATTTGCAATCGAGTGGATCCTTAAACAATTGGAACTCTCCGGACCCTCTTATGATGCCATCGTGATGTTTGACGCGGACAACCTTGTGGCTCTTGATTTTCTCAGCATTATGAATGACAAACTATGTCGAGGACACAAGGTGATACAAGGCTACCTTGGTGTGAAAAATCCAATGGATTCGTGGGTAAGCGTCTCACTGGGTATTTCTTATTGGTTCGACAACCGCATGTGGCAAGAAGCTCGACAAAATCTCAACCTACCCTGTGCGCTTGGAGGTACGGGGCTTTGTGTGGATTACCCACTTCTTCAGGAAATGGGATGGGAAGCCACCAGCCTCACGGAGGACCTGGAGTTTGGGGTGCGCTGTGTAGAACGCGGAGTGATTCCCATTTGGGCACACGAGGCAAAGGTCTATGACGAGAAACCAACGAGCTTTATGGCCTCGTTTCATCAGCGCTTGCGATGGCAACAAGGTCATTTCCAATGCGCAAAGCAACATATGATTCCCTTGGTGAAACAGGGACTCGCAGAGCGAAGCTGGGCAAAATTGGATATGGCAATTTATCTCTTTCAACCAATGCGTTTACTGATGCTGTTTCTTGCAGCCGTGGTCATGTTTCTGTTGCAGTACTCCTCTCCAAATGGAGTCCTGGCTACGCAAATTGCCCATCTGCTACCCACAAGCGTATGGGTTGACATCAACATGTTACTGTTTTTGCAAATCCCATTGGCACTTTTCCTGGAAGGTGTGAACTGGCGGGCGTATTTTGGCTTGGCCGTCCTTCCGTTCTTTCTATGGACATGGGGTCCTGTCACTCTGCAGGCTTATTTTACGAAAACAAATCGTGAGTGGTATCACACAGTTCATCGGCAAGCCGTGCGACTGGATCAAATACGCAGTCGTTAGAGTGGAGAAGCCACCTGCCCGCCATTCCCATTCCTAAACGTGTACCGCTAGGAGAGGGAATAACGGGCGATGGTTCAGTGAAGACGCATGTCACCGCTATTTTCATAACGGATGTGCCAGCCAAGCGCCTCTGACAAAAGGTGAGGGGTTTGACCTTTTCCGGCGGTCGCCCTTTCCATATAGTCGGCCAAGAGATCCCGATATTCCGGATGAACGACGTGGGTTAGTATTTCCTTCGCTTTTTCCCGAGGAGTTAGCCCACGCAGATCCGCGAGCCCCTGCTCCGTAACAATAATATCCACATCGTGTTCCATATGATCCACATGAGAAACAAAGGGAACAAGGCTCGATATTCTCCCGTCTTTCGCTGTGGATTTTGTCACGAAGATGGTTAGCGCCGCATTCCGAGCAAAGTCTCCAGATCCACCGATGCCGTTGACCATGTGCGTGCCGCCGATATGACTGCAGTTGACATTTCCATAGATGTCCGCTTCTAAAGCGGCATTAATGGAGATTACCCCCAATCGGCGGATCAATTCCGGATGATTTGTGATTTCTTGGGGACGTAGAACAAACTTATCCCGATAATGAGAAAGATGCGACAACACATGATTTCTCATCGGTTCAGATAGCGTTAAGGAACTTGCAGATGCGTAAGACACTTTACCTGCATCCATAAGTTCAAACACGGAATCTTGAGCTACTTCCGTAAATACCGTCAATCCCGTAAAAGGTCCCTCACGGAGTCCACTGAAAACCGCATTAGCCACTTGTCCTGCTCCGCTTTGTAACGGGCCAAGACTCAGAGGAAGCCGCCCGTGCCGCACCTCGTGGTCCAGTAATTCTACAATATATCCTGCCATGGTTAACGTTTCTTCATCCATGGGAGAGAAGTCTGATGGAATATCTGGTTCGTTGGTGAGTACAATGCCAAGAATTTTATCCGGATCACAAGGAATATATGGAAGTCCAATCCGATCCGAAACGTGAATCATCGAAATCGGTTGCCGATTGGGTCGCTCCTCCGGAATATAAATGTCATGCATTCCTTCGAGCGCCATCGGCATGGCCAAATTGATTTCCACAATCACATTACCCGCCTGTTGGACGAATACTGGGGAATTCCCTACGGATGTTGTGGGGATAATACCGCCATTTTCTGTGACGGCAACCGCTTCAACAATCGCCAAATCAAGGTGTCCCAGCACTCCACTACGCAAAATTTCCGCAGTGTCACTGGAGTGCAGATCCATATAACGAATCTCCCCATTATTAATGAGTGCTCTAGTCACGGGATCCGCTTGATATGGCATGCGCCGATCCACGACACCCGCTCCGCTCAGAATGGGATCGGATTCGCCCAGAGAAGCCCCCGTGTACAAATTGATTTTGCGCCGTTTTCCGGATGCTTTGACATCGTCCGCCAAAGCTTTTGAAATCGCTTTCACATCGCCGGACCGAGTCACACCGCTCATTCCCACGCTCATTCCATTTTTGATCCAGCGCTGTGCCTCTTCCGCTGCCACAATTTGGCCTCGCAAATCAGCGTTACGAATGCGATCCTCATACATCCTTGATCCCACCTCCACAGGAATTATGAGTGCTGACCATGAAATCTCCAGCGGTAGAACCTTATCCCCCAACGACCAGGAATTCCCCCTCCTCCCAGTGGACTTTCTTTCAACGCGAACGTTTGCGTCGGCACCTCGCATGGCGTTTTTGCCCCAGATTTTATTGCTTCCTAACTTACATTGCCAATACGGTGGCCGCGTTCACAATTTGAGTTACAAGACGATTTTACCAGAATATTTGGCCTCCGGATGAATATTTCATCTTCCGGTTGATATTTTCCCCACGGATAAATCCGGGGGATTCCAACTATCGCTAGTTAGCTTTCCTGCTTCGATAAAGTTCAATATCAGCACCGTTTGGGGCTCCGTCCTGATATTCCGTGTTGCTTCATTTTCCGATAAAGACCCCCATGCCGCTGTTAGCGACACCAACAAGGAGTGTAAATCCACGTCACACAGCGCAGCGGTCGATGGTGGGCACACCTAGTGATGCCCTTTCTTGGGATCCTCGTGTTACTATACG
>DAHWFY010000152.1 GCA_027336365.1 Bacillota bacterium
TGCTGTTCAGCGTAGCAGAATCAGTCGGATGAGCCACTTGTTCTGTTGGTTGGGAGCAAGCGATGTGCTTTTCGGTTTCTGCGTTGTGTGTGGAATCCTTCCAATCCGGCAAACGCCGAGGTACATCGTCTCCTGTTGCGGCCAGCACTTCAATCCTGCGTACCCGCCACAAACCCCACCACTTTCGTATCTTAATCCGCTTCGAACTAAGAATCACAGCGTTTTTGCCCAAGTCCTTGCGGATCTGCAGCACGGCTTCAGGCATTTCTTTGACGATGTAACGCCTAATCATCACGACAAATTCACCACCCCTGCGCTCTCAATCTGTACAGCCGGATCCAATTCACTGTAAGACAAGATGGTCAAATCGGGCAGCAATCGTTCCAACCACTTGCGCAAGGGTAGGCGTAGCCTCGGATGAACCAGGAGAATGGGCACTTTACCCACGGCATTCAAGCGATTTGACTCATCATGCAAGCGCTGATAGACCTTCTGCGAAACTTTTGGGTCTAGTCCAAGCATCCCAGCCCCGGCCCCTTCAAGCAAGCTGTCCTGCAACGCTTGTTCCACTGTGGGAGCAAAGGTAAGGACTGTCATGGGTTGACCGGGCACTTGAAACTGGTGACAAATTTGTCGAGCCAACGCCTGTCGAACCGCCTCTGTCAACAGTTCCGGGTCTTTTGCTTGCTTGCCCGTGTCTGCCAAGGTTTCCAGAATAGTCACCAGGTCCCGAATGGAAACTTTTTCACGCAGCAAATTAGCCAACACCCGTTGCACCTCTCCAACCGACAGAATCCCAGGCACCAATTCTTCAACCACTGCTGAACTAAATGAACGCACATGTTCCAACAAGGTTTTGGTTTCCTGACGACCGAGTAATTCATGGGCGTGCCTGCGCAACACCTCGGTCAGGTGGGTGGCCACCACCGATGCAGCATCGACAACGGTATAGCCACTGGCCTCGGCCCGCACCCGCATGCTGCTATCCACCCACAAGGCCGGCAAACCAAATGCGGGCTCGTGGGTGGGGATACCCGTCACCATGGGGTCATCAGGACCTGGACTCATTGCAAGGTAATGGCCCAGCACCACTTCTCCCCCGGCCACCTGAACCCCATGGATTTTAATCTGGTAAGCTTGGGGGTCTAACTGAAGGTTGTCTCTGACTCGCACCACGGGAATCACCAGCCCCAATTCCAAAGCCAACTGCCGTCGAATCAAAACAATGCGGTCCAACAGGTCACCCCCCTGCTGGCTGTCCACCAAGGGAATGAGTCCATAACCAAACTCAAATTCCACCGGTTCCACCGTCAAAAGAGACAGCACCGTCTCCGGGCTCTTCGTATCTGCAGCCTGGCGACGAATCTCCTGTTCCGCATGCGCCTCCTGGACATGCCGCGCACTGGTCTCCACCCTTCTGGCCAAAAATGCGGCCGCGGCGGCCACCGGTAAGGTACGCAGGAGTCCAATCGGAGTGAACAATCCTAACAGCCCAATGGCGGCGGCTACCACATACAATGCCTTGGGATAAGAAAACACCTGCTGCACCAAATCGGTTCCCAAGTTGGTCTCCGATGCCGCTCGGGTCACCATCAGGCCCGTGGCGGTGGACAACAATAAGGCGGGAATTTGGCTTACCAAGCCGTCTCCCACAGACAACAGCGTATAGGTGTGAGCCGCCTGAGCCCACGGTTCATGGCGCATGGCCACCCCTATCACAAAACCTCCGATAACGTTGATGGCCACAATCAGCATGGAAGCAATGGCATCTCCCTTGACAAACTTGGAGGCACCATCCATTGCCCCGTAAAAGTCTGCTTCTCGCTCAATGTTGCGCCGTCTGTCTCTGGCTTCCTGCTCTGTAATCAAACCCGCATTCATGTCCGCATCAATGGCAATCTGTTTTCCTGGCATGGCATCCAAGGTGAAGCGGGCAGCCACCTCGGCCACCCGTTCAGCTCCACGGGTAATGACAATGAATTGGATGACAACCAAAATGAGAAATATGATGAATCCAACCACGGCGTTTCCAGCTATCACAAAACTTCCAAATGTATGAATAACCTCCCCGGCGTTGCCTTGAGTGAGTATCAACCGGGCAGACGACACGTTCAACGCCAAACGGTACAACGTGGTCAACAAGAGCAGGGATGGGAACACGGAGAAGTCCAATGGCTCTTTCGTGTTCATAGCCACCATCAAAACGGTCATGGAAACAAACAAGTTGATGATAAGCAGAACATCCAGCAATCCTTTGTTCACTGGAATGACCATCATCACAATGATGCCAAGGGCTGCTCCCATCACCAACAGGTCCGTGCGCTTCATGAAACAGTCCCCCTCACTTGCCTTTACGTTGTTGATACACGTAGGCTAATACTTCCGCCACCGCATGAAACAATTCCTGGGGAATCTGGCTGCCCACACTAGCGGTACGATAAAGCGACTGAGCGAGCGGTCGGTTTTCAACGCGGGGAACCCCCGCCTTATCCGCCAGGGTGCGGATTCGCCATGCCAACTCGTTTTGCCCCTTGGCCACCACCATAGGTGCAGCCATGCGCTGTGCGTCATAGCGCAAAGCCACGGCAAAATGAGTGGGGTTGGTCACCAACACGTCCGCCTTGGGTACTTCTTGCATCATGCGCCGCATGGCAAAGGCTCGTCCTCGTTGACGCAGTTGTGATTTAATGAGCGGATCGCCCTCTTGATTCTTCATCTCCTGTCGAATTTCCTCTGTCGACATGCGAATACTGCGTTCAAAGTCGAAACGTTGAAACAAAAAATCCAGAAAGGCCAACATTAACAGGGCTGCGGTCAAAGCCAATCCGATGCGAAACGCCATCTCAGCCAGTTGCGCAGTCAGTTCTGCCACTCCTCCTTGCCCCAGCGTCATCAGACGTGGCGCATCCCCCCGCACACTCCAGTAAGCGACACCCCCGACGGCCACCAGTTTCAACAAAGACTTGACCCCCTCGGCCAAACCCCGCAAACTCCACAACCGTTGCAACCCAGACAAGGGATTGACCCGTTGCCAATCGGGGATGACCTGTTTAAGCAGAAACACAGGACCCACCTGCGCAAATGCAGTGGTAATCCCCACCATGGCCCCCAAGACCAATAGAGGGGCAAGGGTTAACGCCGCTTGCCACACTATGCCTGCCAGCATCCCGGAAATTCCAGTGATGGTACTGGGCATTGTCCCTAGGTTCCCTAGTTGTTGCTGCAATGTATCAATCCATCCTCCCCATATTCGCGGGCCAAAGACACGTAGCCCCGCCAATAAGGCCGCCAAAGTCAAGGCAGAGGTCAATTCCACACTACGTGAAACCCTACCCTTCTGACGCAATTCACGTCTGCGTTGAGGTGTGGCTCGTTCCGTTTTTTCTCCGGCGAAACGTTGCAGTGTAAAGGCCAGCAACCTGGTTTAACCTCCCAACCACTGAAGCACACCCGTCATCTGTGTAAACACCATGGCAAAAAGTTTGCCAAACAGGTACACCACACTGGGCATAGCCAAAGCGAAGACCACCAATCCCACGAGCAATTGGGCAGGCAACCCCACTACAAACACATTCATTTGCGGTACAGCCCGTGACAAGAAGGCCAAAGTTACATTGGTCAGCACCAGGGCGGCCAAAAGCGGAGCCGTGATCTCAATGGAAACCTGCATCACTAAATCCAGAAGAGAACCCAATACTTGCCAAGTATTTGTATGTAAATGGAACTCCCCCAGTCCCACCTGCCGATAGGACCCCATGAGCACCAACAATAATCCGTCCAAGCCATTTAAACCGAGAAAATACAGGGTGAACAAAGCCGACAGCAGAGTCGCTGTCAATCCCTCTGCCTCGGCCTGCTGAGGGTCAAACAAGATGGCTGAGGCAAACCCAATTTGCAGGTCAAACACCTGTCCTGCCAAATTCAAAGCGGAAAAACCCACCGCAACAATCCACCCCAATAACATTCCGGTGAGGGTTTCTTGCAATGCTGCCACCACAAACATTCCTGTCTGCGTACTGACATCTGGAGCGGGTCCCGTTACACTCGGTGCTACCACCAATGCCAGAAATGCCGCTAGGCCCACCTTAACAGGGATAGGCCACACGCGGGCCGATACCACCGGTGAGGTGCCGATAAACCCGGCCATGCGCAGCAAAACCAATAGATACAAAGAAAAGTGTTGCACTGCAAAATTCATCGCTTCACCTGCTGGTGCCGCCCGGCGGCAAGAGAGTCTATTGAATGAATGAGTTCAGATTCGCCAGTATTTGATGAGCAAAGTCAATCAAAGTTGCTAACATCCAGGGTCCAAAGATCAGCAGCGCCAGCATCACAGCAGCAATTTTAGGTACAAAGGCCAAGGTCTGTTCCTGAATTTGTGTAGTGGCCTGAAACAAACTGACCACGAGACCCACCACTAAACCAAAGCCAAGAATGGGAGCGGTTAATTTGACCACAATCCACATCACCTGAGCCCCTAAGCCAATGATGAAGCCTGCATCCATGCCATGTCTCCCCCATCTCGTCCGGCTTGCTTAGGTAAGAGTTATGAGAAACCCGCCAACAAGGACTTGACCACCAAGTACCAGCCGTCCACCATGACAAATAACAGCATCAATTTGAAAGGCAGGGAGATCACCGAAGGGGAAACCATCATCATCCCCATGGACATCAGTGTGGTGGCAACCACCAAGTCAATAATAAGAAAGGGAAGATAGAGCATAAATCCGAGTTGAAAAGCGGTTTTCAATTCACTGATGGTGTAGGCTGGCACCAAGGCCGCCAAGGGAATGTCATCCACGTTGCTTGGTTTTGCCATATGTCGGTACTGCAAGAATAATTCCAGGTCCTGGTTTCGCGTGTGTTTTGCCATAAACTGTTTGAACGGATCTTCGGCTCGCGTTAAAGCAACCGATTGATTAATGTGACCTTGCAAATACGGCTGCAACGCCTGTTGGTTTACTGTCTGCAATGTCGGTTGCATAATAAACAGAGTCAAAAACAGGGCGAGGCCTACCAGTACCTGATTGGGAGGTGATTGTTGTAAGGATAGGGCATTGCGGACAAAAGACAGAACCACAATAATCCGGGTAAACGACGTCATGAGAATCAAAATTGCGGGTGCCAGAGACAATACCGTCAACAGCACAACAATCTGCAGCGTGGAAGCGACACCTTGGGGGCTGCCCGCAGTACCCAAATTGAGTTGAATTCCTGGTAACAGGGATGTCTGAGCAGACTGAGTGACAGCCTCCACCTGCATTCCCTGGCTGATAAACCCAGCTACCACTCCCAGCAAAATCAAAAGTCCCTGCGAAATAGCGGTAGCTCTATCTGTCCACCGCGTTGCGGACACCCTGGTGGACTCACGGCTCATGGTTCTCCGCTCTCCCTTCAATTTCCTGACTGACCCCGGGCGTTGGATTGCCCTCCTCCAACTTGCCAAATTGCTGGCGCGACTGACGAAGTGCCGCTGCAAAAGCCTGGCCCAATGGCAATGGTGAGGGCGTATTCATGGACACAGCGGATAAATCGGTGTCTGACACTTCTGCAAGCAGCGAGATCTGCTCTCCCACACCAATTAAGAATTCCCGATGACCTACAGAAATAACCTGTACCGAGCGATTGGGTGCAATTTGCCGGGCGGCCAGCACGCGGATTCCACCCCTCGCATCCACCTGACTCCTACTGGATAAAAAACGTATGGTCAATACAATTAAGACCAAAATCAAGCCCAGAGCCACCAGCAAGCCAACCACGGCCCCCACCGGATTCCCCAGTGGACTGCCTCCTGGCCCATGGGCGGCCGCCCATGCAAAAGACCTCCCGGAAAAGAACATCTGAATGAAAGCGGCCACCGCCATCTCTACGACTTGACCGTTACCGAGCCGCCGTGTTGCCACTTATCCCAGCGCCTTTCTGACCGCTTCAATCACCCTATCCGCTTGGAAGGGTTTAACGATAAAATCAATGGCCCCCGCTTGAATGGCATCAATCACCATGCCCTGCTGTCCCATGGCGGAACACATCATCACCTTAGCCCCCGGATCAACGGTGCGAATTCGTCGCAAGGCCTCAATCCCATCCATATCCGGCATCGTAATGTCCATGGTCACCAGATCCGGGTGCAGTTCTTTGTACTTTTCCACCGCTTGTGTTCCATCCGCAGCCTCGCCTACCACTTCGTACCCATTTTTGGTAAGAATGTCTTTAATCATCATGCGCATAAAAGCCGCATCATCGACGACCAAAACACGGTTTGCCACAATGCATCCACCCTTCTTATTACAGTAAAATACAATCACATGTTTTTACGTCCTCTGTTCATGCCGTTATCGGCGGTATGTAGGTATATGCCGGACACTGCATCCCCACATGGGCTTACCTTATCCATTTCATCCTTGACATGGCAACACGGCTCACACACATATTCGGGTGACTGAACTGTCCTACTGAAGTTGCCGCACCCGCTCGGCGGGACTTAAAATGCTGGTCACCCGGACACCAAAGTTTTCATCGATAACGACCACTTCACCTACGGCTACCGCTCTTCCGTTAACCAGAATATCCACGGGTTCCCCTGCCAGTTTATCCAGTTCAATCACGGAACCCGGTACCATTTCCAGTACTTCCCGGATGGTCCGCTGGCTACGCCCCAACTCCACAGTCACATTCAATCGCACGTCGTACAATAGTTGCAGATTACGGGCTGACACCCCACTGACAGGTTCAGACTTATCGAAAGCCACAAACTCTGGATTCTGTAAAGCTGGCCTGCTGGGTGTTTCGAGAGCGACCAAAACCTCATTGGCCGCGCTGGCTCCAGGTGCAGTGGCAGTCGTTTTCAGGTCTCCGTTGCGCTGACCAAAACCGTTTTTTTTGGCATCGACCTCAGAACTTTGAGTCGAACCCATAACCTGTGAACCTCCGCCCTCGTTCGATAATCCGCTCTCCCGAACGGGTGTTGCTTGGCTCTTGTCCGCCTTCGCAAC
>DAHWFY010000153.1 GCA_027336365.1 Bacillota bacterium
GCATCCACCACCTGGGGTACCAGAACCATGGTACCCGTATCCTCACGCCCCAAATGGCCGCCACCCTCTTGCCCCACGGCCATCACAGCATCGGCGCCCGCGGATTCGGCCTTTTTTGCTTGCCTCACACTGGCCACCAGAATCAGCTTGCGTATGGGGGTCCCCTCTAATCGACGCAGAATGGGTTCTGGATTACCGCCCGTGAGCGTGATGACCTGTACCTTTTCCTCCATAATCACGTCCAGCAATTCTTCTACCCCATGGTACTCGCTGATGGCCACGTTCACTCCAAAAGGGTTGTCCGTCAATTGCCGAGTTTTGCGAATTTCCTCCCTGACCTGTTGCACATTGGGAAAAGAAGCAGCCGTGATTTGTCCTAACCCTCCTGCATTGGAAACCGCTGCCGCCAACTCAGCGAAGGCTAAATTGGCCAGTCCTCCTTGAATGATGGGATATTGAATATTCAGCAACTCTGTTAAGCGTGTGCGCATCTTCCCATTTCCCTCCCGCATCATTCGTTGCGACTACCAAATTCCACCTGTCTAATGCCAGGAATGCTGGCCAAAGCCTCACTGATTGCCAGCATATCCAGTGCCTGTTGATGTGCCCTTAAAGATACCTCAATTTCCACATACTCTGCCTCTTGCTCAGACCGGTCCAACTCCACCCGTTCAATGTTCACCCCTACTCCGCCCAAAGCCACGCCAATACGGCCAATCAATCCCGGCTCATCAGCGGCGGTAATGACCACATGACGAATGCTACCAATAAAGTGACGTTCAATCCGCTTGAGCAGCGTGAAGCCCACCAACACTAGGACCGTGCCAATAATGCCTACCACATATAGGCCCGCCCCAATGGCCACACCGATGCCTGCAGTAGTCCACAACCCGGCAGCGGTGGTCAAGCCCCGCACTGCGTGGCGCTGAAAGATGATGGTTCCCGCACCCAAGAAACCCACTCCAGTGACTACTTGGGCCACTACACGAGAAGGGTCATAGGATACTCCCGTTAAGTGAGTCACATCAAAAAATCCATATTTTGATACAATCATAAACATGGCGGCGCCTACCGCCAGCACAAAATGAGTCCGCAAACCTGCGTCCTTAAACCGGACCTTGCGCTCCAGACCAATGACCGCTCCTAAAATCCCCGCCAGTAACAGGCGCAGTATAAACTCCAGGTTGTTGTCCACCGTGTTCTCCTTCACAAGAAGGGTTGAAAAGCACCTTGGTTTTTATGGCTTACCAAACAAAATCCATGTTCTTCCGCTCTCAGTCGAGCGCAAAGACTTTCCCAGGGTTCAGAATGTGATACGGGTCAAAGGTCTCCTTCAATCTGCGCATCAGCGGCAAGGTGTCTTTGTGTTCCTCTTCCAAATAGGCCATTTTCCCCAATCCCACTCCGTGCTCCCCCGTACAAGTACCGCCCCGCTCCAACGCGTAGCGCACAATTTGGTCATTCACTTCATCCGCCCGTGCCATTTCCTCAGGGTTTTCCGGGTCCACCATGAATTCCACATGGTAGTTTCCATCCCCCACATGGCCGAGAATCGCTCCATAGATGCCATGGCTGTCAATCGTCTCCCTCGCCCGGCGAATGGCTTCCGGCAACTCGGACACAGGCATACACACATCGGTGAGTTTCATTTTCTTGCCGGGTGCCGTTTGCATGATGGCCAGGGCGGCGTCGTGGCGAGCCTCCCACAGTTTTTCTCGGGCCTGCGGGTCTGTCTCGAAGACAAAGTGGCGACAACCCTCTTCCTCGCAAACCTCCTGTGCCACTTGCACGTCGGCCTCCACCGCTTTGCGGGTGCCGTGAAACTCCAAAAACAGCGTCGGTTGCTCCACATAATTCGTGGCCTTCATGCGGTTGACCGCTTGGACCGTGTTGGCATCCACCAGTTCCACGCGGCCCACGGCAATACCGGACCCCATCATCCCATAAGCGGCATTACAGGCTGTGGCAATGTCCGAAAAGACGGCTCGAGCGGCAATGGTGTACTCTGGAACCGGATAAACGCGCAGTGTCAACTCCGTGATGACTCCCAATGTGCCTTCCGAACCGATGAATAGCCCGGTCAGGTAATAACCAGCAGAAGACTTGAAGGCCATCCCCCCCGTGCGGACAACGCTTCCGTCTGCCAATACCACCTGCAAATCCAGCACTTGGTTGCGCATCACCCCATAGCGCACCGCCGTCGTGCCACTGGCGTTGGTTGCGGCCATGCCCCCCAGAGAGGCGTCTGCACCGGGATCTAGAGGAAACTGCAATCCATGAGGGTGCAGCGCATGGTTCAATTGACTACGCGTCACTCCTGACTGGACCCGCACAAGAAAGTCCTGGGGACGAATCTCCAAAATTTTATTCAGGCCATTCAGGTCGAGACTGATTCCCCCGTACACGGGAATTACATGCCCTTCGAGACTGGTTCCCTGGGCGTAAGGCACCACTGGAATCTTGTGTTCATTGGCAAATTTCATGACTCGACTCACCTCATTGACCGTTTGTGCAAAAACCACTCCATCTGGCCGATGAGGCGTGTGATACGTCAAATCCCTGCCATGTTGGTCCAAGACGGACTCGCCCGTGCTGACCCGCCCAGGCTCATCGACTTGCTGCCGCAACTCCTTGAGAAGATCCACTGCAACTCGCTCCTTCTCTCTCCTGATTCACGGGAAAATAGCTGTTTAGTATTTTCCACCATTAATATTTTAATATTTTCTCCGCAGAGGCATGGGGTTTATGGATGATCCAACGTCTTGGATCTAACCGTGCCGCGGACTGCTGTGTACGGACAGAACAGACTCTTGATGCGAAGGTTCCGAACCCCCTGGTTCAAACCTGTGATTTGAATCAAATTTTTGTGTATGACCGAGACCGGAAGAGTAATCATGTTCATGCATAGGACCAGTTTCCTCGCCAAAATCATCACAACACAATATGGAGTCTTCATGAGGGTGTCGGTCGTCTTCCGTCTGTACCGTGATGTGTCCCACGCCTAAACCCGCCAGATGTCGTTCCACATCCCGCAAGATGTCTTGACTGTCCCGGATGGTTAAGGAACCGTCGAGCACCACGTGGCATGACAGAGCATTGCGTCCGCTGGTGATGCTCCATAGGTGCAAATCATGAACATCTATGACTCCGGGCACGCTACGGATGATTTCCACCACATCCCCCATTGCAATTCCTCGGGGGGTCCCTTCCATGAGTATTGTCACCGTCTGCCGCACCACGCGCCAAGCACCAAAAGCAACCAACAAACCAATCAGAACGCTCAACAAGGGGTCAATGACGTACCAATGCGTCAACCCAATCACGACAGCAGCCACAATCACTCCGGCGGAAGCCGCCGCGTCCCCCAGCATGTGCAGTACCGTGCTGCGTATATTCAGGCTTTCTTCTCCGCCCATACCCAATCCTAAGTATAAATTGAGCACCATACCGACACCCGCGCTCACCATCATCCAACCACCCTCAACCGGTTGTGGATGCAGCAAGCGACCGTAGGCCTGCCATAGAATGACAAGAGCAATCACTATCAAGGTTACCCCGTTGGCCAGGGCCGCCAGGATTCCGGATCGATAATAACCGTAGGTTAGATTTTCCGTTGGTGGCTTCTGGGACTGCTGCAGTGCATACCAAGACAGCCCAATGGCCGCCAAATCCGTCAACACGTGTCCTGCGTCAGACAATAGAGCCAGGCTGTGAGAAATCCAGCCTCCCAACAGTTCCACCAGCAGGATGACTATCGTCAGGAAAAAGGCGGTACGCATCTTCCCCACCGGAGCATGGGAGTGAAACACCTCATGATGAGCATGCAAATTTTCGTCTGAATGCGAATTCTCGTCTGTAACAGGGTGAAAATGACCTTGCATCCCTCTATACAAAGAAGGGTATACCAGAGAGTTTGGACGCACAGAAGAATCTTTCATCATACAAACCTCCAGTCTTGACTTCGCTCCTCACGGATAAATCCGGAGAATTCAAACCCTCACGAGTTGGCTTTCCTGCTTCGCTGAAGCCGGCCTGCGCATTGGCTTTTCAGCTTGCGAGCGGGTCTTACGGCTTCTCCACAGAGGGAATGGGAACCGCGTCCTTTTCATTCCATGATACCACAAGACTCTCAGCACCACGCTCCACTTGCCAAGTGTCAACCTCCATTTGCCGAACATGTATTTAGACGGCTGGACAGAGACGTCGCAAATTGGGCCGCCTCCTTGACAGCAGGCAGGCTAAGCCCCGTATCCACACCCATCTCCGTAAACATTCGAACCAAGTCCTCGGTTGCCACGTTGCCGGAAGCCCCGGGAGAGTAAGGACACCCTCCCAATCCTCCCACGGAGCCGTCAAATTTACGGATTCCGGCCTGTAGAGCGGCGAGTGTATTGGCCAAGGCCATTTTCCAAGTGTCGTGAAAGTGAGCAACAAACACAGTTTGGGGATACAGCTCCTGTAGCCTAGCGAAACGCTCGTAGACTCCCCTTGGATTGGCATGGCCGTCCGTATCTCCAATGTCAATCTCGTCCGCACCCAATTGCACAAATCGATCCACCACGTGCTGTACTTCTGGAAAACTTACTTTACCTTGATAAGGACAAGAGAAAGCCGTGGAGACATAGCCGCGGACAAACACACCATTGGCCTTTGCCTTAGCGAATACGGACGCCACTTCGTGCAATGCCTCGTCGGTGGTGCGGTTGATGTTTTTCTGATTAAAAGGAGAACTGGCGCCAATGAAGACTGCAACCTGAGGGACCTGAGCCGCCATTGCCCGTTCCAACCCTCGTTCATTGGGGGTCAATGCCAAATAGGTCAGCCCCAATTCATTGCAATATTCCGCCACCGCCTCCGCATCTGCCATCTGTGGCACCCACTTGGGATGAACGAATGACGCAGTTTCAATTCGTTTATACCCTGCTTGTGCCAAACGTAAAATAAGTTCTTTTTTTTGTGTCAGAGAAATGGGGATGGGTTCATTCTGCAACCCATCCCGGGGGCCAACATCAATCAGTTCCACAGATTGTGGAAACTCCATATAAATCCCTCCATGATGAAGCCATACACCTTGTTCACGTGCTGTACGCTTGTGCTGATTATAGCGCATTCGGCTGCACCAAGAATCTTCAATCCCTTTGTGTTCCTCGTTCAAAATACCGAAATAGGCTCCGACATTTGCTAGAACAAAAAATTGGTGAGAAATCCAAACTCTAACCAGTAAATACAACTGCGTGGATTTACATCCCTTGCGGGTGCCGCTAACAGCGGCATGGGGGTCTATCCAATGAATTGCATCCACAGATAAAGTCCAGATAGGGTCACAAACAATACAGGCACCGTTAATACAATCCCCGTACGAAAGTATTGACCCCACTTCACCGTAAGCCCTCTTTTTCCAAGCACATGCAGCCAGAGTAAGGTGGCCAAGGAACCAATGGGAGTGATTTTGGGTCCTAGGTCGCAACCAATCACATTGGCATACACCAGGGCCTGTTGTATGGTCCCCACCGTCTGGCTGCCGTGGATGGCTAACGCGTCAATCATCACAGTGGGCATGTTATTCATAATGCTGGATAACAGTGCGGCCAAATACCCCATGACTAAAGTTGCAGTATACATTCCACTGTTGGAAGAATCCTTAATCACTCGGCTCAACACATGGGTCAATCCTGCATCTCGTAGACCATATACCACCACATACATACCAATGGAGAAAAACACAATAGCCCATGGGGCTTCACGCAGGACCCGCCAAGGTGAAATTACTTGAGTGCGTGTTCCCGCCCACAAAAATACGATGGCAATAATGCCAGCCACAAGCGACACAGGAATATGTAGTAACTGAGTGGAAATGTAGCCAACCAACAATATAGCCAGAATAACCCAAGATGCCTTGAATAGTCCCTGGTGTACAATCGCTTCCGATGGTGGATTGAGGTTTCCCGGATTGTAATCACGAGGAATAGTTCTCCAGAAAAATAGGATCAACATTCCTACACTGGCGACAAAAGAAAACACATCTGGAACTACCATGTGAATGGCATAGGCCAAGAACCCGACATGAAAGTAGTCTGCGGAGACGATGTTCACCAGATTGCTCACCACCAAAGGCAAGGAAGTGGTGTCAGCAATAAAACCACTGGCCATTATAAAAGGAAGCATATTTCGAGCATTGAATTTTAACAACCGGACCTTTTCCAGAACAATTGGGGTCAAAATCAGAGCGGCACCATCGTTCGCAAAAAATGCGGCCACCAATGCACCCAGTACAGTAACATAAAGAAAAACTCGACGACCATTGCCTTTCGCAGCATGAGCCATTTTAAGAGCGGCCCATTCGAAAAAGCCCAGTTTATCCAAGATGGTAGAAATGATGATGAGGGAAACAAACGTGAGAGTTGCATCCCAAACAATTTGTGTGACCTCGACAACGTCCCGCAGAGTGACCACTCGCAACAACAGGGCAATGGTGGCACCCCCCAAGGCACTCCAACCGATGGACAATCCCCGCGGTTGCCAGATGACCAAAACTAAAGTCAGTACAAAAATGGATACGGCAAAATAAATCATCGTCCCTCTCCCCAAAATCTCGTCAAAGTGGCCTTATAGTGCGTGTCCGGAAAGGGGGCCGGTCAGACCCAAGCAGTGCCAGGAGGCCAGCCCAAAATGCGCACAGAGCGTACGTTTCTGGTACGTGAGGGAGCATTTTGGGCGACGACGCGGCAATGCGCCGGGGAGTTCTGACCCCTTTCCGGACAACCTCTTATAACCTTTTAAAGCTACAACCTGAGCTGTATGAGTAATAAGTTGGCCGTTAGTCAGGTTAATAGCAATATAAGCACCAGCAGAAGGGGAGCCTAGAACAACATCATTGACAGTAAAATTGAGTATATTAAATTCTGGCGTAGGTCCCCAGCCAAAATATACAGGTTGATTGTTGTAACTTACTCCCACAGAAATACCA
>DAHWFY010000154.1 GCA_027336365.1 Bacillota bacterium
AACCAATGGAAGATTCGAGTTTTTTTGAGTGAAATTCAAATTCGCGCGGCTTTGGAGGAAATGACCGGTAGAGGTTGGATATTTGTAGCGGTTATCGTAGGCGTTGTACTTTTGCTGGGCCCCATGGCCATTAATTTGGTCAAGACAAATGTGGCTTCTAGTCTAAATACAGTCTCAAGCAACTTTAATTTTCCTAGTTAATTTGCAGAGAGGAGACAAAGCGCGACTTTTTTCTTCGGCTTTAAGGCCAAGGAAAAAGTCGCGCAAATCGAATGGATGATGAGTTTTTAGCAAAATTGCTTACATTGGGATGGTGGCTTCCGGTTATCGTATTGACGTTTGTTCTAGGATTACCACTGATCCACGCAGTATATTTTGTCGATACCGCATGTATTCAGACATCAGCGATGGTCGAAACAGGAGCATCAATGTCCAACGTGGCTACACAAGCATTGGCGATGATCCAAAGCGAAGCACCGACACAAATGGACCGGACCGTGCTGTTTGATCCTGCGCAAAATTTTGGGGTGACAAGCCTTGGCAATGGGGTGCAGCAAGTTCGTGTGACCTACAATCTACCTGTGTTCGGCCCGATTACCCATATGTTTGGCTGGGCGGGTCCTACCATTCCAATCACAGATACTCAGACCGTGACCCTTAATAGAGTGGATTTTGAAGGAGTCCCATACACGCAATAACGTGCATATCTCACGTATTGCTGAGATTAATCTTATTGGAGTCGATGCTATTGAATACTCTTATAACTCGCGTGTATTGGATGTTTGCATCGCTGTTAAGTCTCGCTGGCGTAGTTTTTTTGGTGATTTTTTGGCACACCGCTAATGTTGTCCAATCAGCGGTGTCCACAGGACTTGCCACTGCCGCGATTACCAGTGATACAAATGCAATTCAATCTGCGGTGAGCCAAAACATTCAGGCCGCCTTGCCTGTGTCTGGGGACCTGTTTAATCCGTACTCGGACATCTCTATCACAAAGACACAACAAAATCAGGAAGTCATCGTAACCGTCACTTATCACCTGCCGGTTCTCGGTCCGATCCAGAACATTTTTGGGTGGAGTCCGACACTGACGATTACACGCGGTGGGACACAGGCACTGGATTATCCGCACAATGGATTGCAAGCCGTACTTGCCACCACACCGCCTGGCAAGATCGCGGTCAATAACGTCACCCTGCAAGCATCCGGCCAACAACTCACATTGGATATACAAGGTTATGGCTTCAGTTCAGCGCCCACCGGAGTCCCAGGAACCACGATGGGCGATTTTCTCACCTTTGCAGATACCACGCAAGGATGGGAGGCAGGACCCAACATCAGTGGTCTAGCAATCACTTACGGGGCATGGCAAAACAACCAAATCATGATTAACGGCATACAGGACTACGGCAAAGGCACCGAAGTCATCCGACCCGGAGATAATTGTCAAGTGACACTAAACACGATAAACGGTTCGACAACTTATTACTTTGTCGCCAGTCCATCTGGGACAACACAATTTCATGTGACTTTAGGTTGGGTAAATGGTGAAGGAAATCTGCAAAATAGTGCTACCTCAGTCCCGACCAAAACCGCAGTCACTTTGTCCGCAAGTACCTCCGTTCCTGGAGATAACACGAATGGAGTAGGACTCTATAACGCGACTACAGGTCAGTATCTGATGTGGTCTTCTACGGGAGATACCGTGATGAATCTGGTTAACAGCGGAACACCGACCACTAATAGTTACGTGGCTTACTACGGTCCGAAAGATGCAATCAGTCAAGCGTTGGCAACCAGCAACGATGTGAGCGTTACCTGGACGGGAGGCAACCAACAAATCACCGCAGTTTTATTCCCCACGGCCAATGGGGGACAATACATCAACCTTTATGGTTCAGGGTTAATTGGAAGTACCGTATCTGGAACCGGGCTATCTGATTTGACGCAGATCTCCTCCAATGAGATACAGGTACAAGCAGCCAGCGACCAAGACACAAGTGGGGTGGTGACATTGGACAATGGCGATCAGATTCCGTTCGTTGCGGAACCCTATTAACCGCAGAATGCGTGGGGACTTGGAGGACACCGTACTCTATGTGATGTTTTCCATCCCCATTGCGCTCATTACAATTTGGTTTGGCGTCAACACCTTTACCATGTTACAGACGCATGCTATCGTTTACGACGCTGCCAAAGCGGCTGCAGTGAGTGCCGCTACCCAGGCGCAATATAGCACGGCCACAGCTACCAATGGTGCTGGATTTACGACTCAAGTGAATACAAATGCAGCCACGGCGATTGCGAACCAAGTGTTCGCGGACGAAGTACAAAAGGCGGGAATTGAAAATGTCGTACAACTCCAAAATGCAACGATCACTTATCCAACGCCCGCTACTGCACAATATACCGTGACGGTTGCTTATTTACCGAGCGGCACGTATGCGGCGATTAGTGCAATGAGCCACCTGTTTGCACAGGGTTCCTTGACTCCTACACCGGTGATGTGGACGGAGTCTCCAACTGCAAATATCCAATATCAAGCTACAAGTTAGCGAGGGGAGAAGGTACAAAGTGGACACGCTGGTTCGTGGATTATCGCTATTATTTAGCACTTATAGTCCTTTATACAACACAATGGCATTGTTTCAGTGGCTCCTTTTTCGTAAAGTAGGGCGCATTGTTTTGTTGGGTGGATTAGTCACCATTGAATGCGGACTTGAATGGAAGTTGCAAAATCCGATTGTTCCATGCTTGATTTTGTTTGGCCTCTTCCTTTTAGGATTTACGCTTCAGCGACTTTGGTCATGGTCTACACGTCACTATACCTTATCCCTACTCACGTTCTATCCACTACATCCATGGTTGCGCAAGTGTATCTATAAAAAAACAGGATATTTTCCAACAGGAGACTTATACGAAGTCCATGTCACGGATTCTCGCTTGCAAAGCATCGCAAAAAAAACAGGGAAGAAAACTCGTGAATTTCTTCAAGAAATAGTTCGTTGCACAAAAGCGGATTCCCAACATGTGACTGAAAAATACCTAGTTTTAGGGCGTCCTTTTGCGATCATCGGCGTGACTTACACCGATTCGTTTGGAAGAGTAGGATATCGTTCGGTTCGTCACCGACTCCAACAAGTGTGCTATGACGATTGGATTCCGCGACTTGGGCAACGTTTGTTGTTCCCAGGAAAGCAATGGTGGGGCTTTGTGTGGATTAACTGATCTTCTGATCTTCGCCTATATACTCCATCGAAAACTTGCACTTTTTTTGCGCTTTTTCTCTCAAATTCTCTGCAATACTTGTAGGCAGAGCGATCCCGGAGAGGAGATGTAAATATGCAAAAAAAACCTCTTGTTATTTTTAGTACAGGAATTCTTCTAATTGTAGGAGTAGGAGGTATTTTACTAGGCTTTTCGGATCATCAAAAGCACACGTCTCCTTCGCTTTCCAGGTCCGTTGCATCCGTACAGGATCACCCGCCCGCCAAACCTTTGTCTCTAACTCAGCGAGCACACTCATTGCAGCCTTCTCTTTCTCGGAAATATTTTACTGTACCCGTAATAAATGCCACTGGTAAATCAATGACTCTTTCTGTGAAAGACCACCCCCTTGTCTTTGTATCTGATTGGGACACTAGCATACTCTCACAACTGGCAACTATCCAACCTCAACAAAATCCTCCAGACATCATTGTCACATGGCCAAGCCTTGGAGAATCGATTCAGACATCTGTTCGAAAGGTTGAAATGATTTCAAAAAATTTAGGTCTCAAGAATCCAATATACTCGCTCATCTCATCCAAACCCCATCAATGGGTGACTGGACTTCCGGATACCTATGTGCTGGACAGCAAAGGTAACGTTGTGGAAATACCTGGACCATTACCTAAGAACGAAGTGAAAGACTGGGCGCAAGTATTTAGTAAAAAATGGATGGGGTGATGACGATGAAAATCGCGGTGGATTTAGGAAATCGATACGTTAAGGCAGTAGCAGACAGCGGAGAACAGGTGCTGTTCCGTTCGGTCATCGCACAGGGTCCACGGAGGAGAGTCTACGCTCTGTCCAATGCTCCCTCAAGCCCTGAAGATGTGTTACAAGTTCGCATTTATGAGGGAGGAACGCCAAGGGACATTTACGTGGGAAAAATGGCAGAACGCTTTGGAACCTTCCCAGAATACGTATTTGGCAAAGGACGCTTTGCCTCGGAATCAGCGGAAATACTTGTCTGGACAGCCATAGGCTTTTTGGCTCATGCAGGGGAACCCGTTGACCTGGTGATTGACTTTCCTTACTCCCAGTTTCCCCAAGTTCAAGCAAATTTTTGTGCACGACTCAAAGGAGTCACAAAAGAATTGGAACTCATTGAAGGTGAGAAAAAGCGACTGAGTGTGCAAAGTGTGCAAGCCTACCCACAGAGTTTGGTAGCCGCTTACGTATTGGCCTCGGAACATCCGGAGTTTGCGGACGAGGATGGGTATATCGCTGTAATCGACATTGGAGGAGACACCACGGACGCGGTCGTTTTAGAAATTTTAGGAGTTGAAATGCTGATTCATGATGAACTGAGCGCTACCTTGCCGCATGGCACGCGAGACTTAACAGGAGCCATTCGTAGAGCCTTCGAGGCAGAGACGGGGGAGTTGTTGGAGACAGACTTAGCAGACCAGATTCTCGAACACGGATCTGTTTATTACGAGGATCGAAAGTGGAGTTTTGAATCCACGGTTTCACAAGCAAGTCAAGCATTAGCACAGACCATTCATTCTGAATTGGCCGATCTTTGGGGCCAAAAACGCAACCGAATTCGCGCCGTTTTTTGGATTGGAGGAGGCACGAATATTTTAGGAGAAACGCTCGGAGGATTTCACCCTCATGAGGTATTCGTCAAAGACGCCCAGTGGGTTAATGTCAGAGGCTGTATGAAAGCAATCAGCGCAGGTTCAAAAGCTTCTCGATCTGTGAATAAGAAACCTTTGGTAGAGAGTGATGTAATCTTAGATTCGCCTGATTCACATATATCAGTCCCTTCCGAAAATCTTAAGGACAAGTTACAAGAACCAGTGTATTCAACTGTTGAAATTGAAAATGGCATTAACAATTCAAATACACCTGTATCTTATACAAGTCAAAAGGACAAGTTAGAAATGCAAGCACAATCAATTTCTGATAGAAACATAGACCTAAATAATTCAAATTCACATGTGAATGATACAAGTCACAATAACAAGTTACAGGAACAAGTGAATTCAGAAATTGAAAATGATAGCCACATTAACAATTCGAATGTACATTTTTCTTCCAAAAGTCATCATGAAAAGCTAGAAGTGCAATCAAATTCCAAAAGCAACATAGACTTAACCATTTTAAATGGGAATGTCGATGTCACAAGTCAAAAGGACAAGTCAAAAGACCAAGTGGCTCGTCTCAAACACAATGAGATTCCCATGAGGTTTCGAGAAGGAAAATCCACATGGTAAGCCAGGGATTGAAACGGGCCGTATTCGGAGCGGCCCTGATCGCTCTTTTTATCACTTGGTATGCGCAGCCCTATCCCATTGAAGACCCGATCTGGTCGAATATGTTGGGACAATGGATAGTGCAACATTTGCAGATTCCCCATCAAGACTACTGGACCTGGACCGCTCGTGGACAATCCTGGACTCCGCAAGAATGGGGATTCGAGGTGTTGCTTTATCTCCTCAATCGGTTCTTAGGATTCCCTGGTGTTGCAGTTCTGATGGCCTTAGTGTCAGGTGCGACTTGGTGGGGTCTGGGAGAACTGCTGGAACACCAAAACGTAGCGATTCCAAGAGGAATAGCATTCCTCGTCGCGTGTTTTTCAATCCCTTGGGACCAGATTCGTGCGGAAACCTTCTCTTACGGACTATTTGTGGTGTTTTTATGGCAAGTCGAACGATTTCACGAAGACGAGCGATGGACACATCTAGTTTGGCTGTTGCCCTGGATGCTGTTGTGGGTGAATCTTCATGGATCGTTTGTGTTGGGCGTTTTTCTGCTGTTGTGGGCTGGAATTGCGGAATTCGTCCCTGCCTTTGACTTGGGATGGATGCGACACCAACCCCATCGAGAACATGCGAAGCCTCTGCTATGGACCACACTGGGATTAATTCTAGTCAGTCTAGTGAATCCGCAAACCTGGCATTTGTATGGATTTGCACTCTGGCTATCTTTGGAATCTCATGTATCACAGTACATTTTGGAATGGCAGCCGCCCGTGGCCACTCAGTGGTACACAGCCGACATTTTGTTGCTGTTTGGACTATGGACGATCTTGCGCTTGAACCGAAAGGAATCCACTGCATTTGTGAAAATGATGTGGTTTCTCGGGGCCTTTGTGATGTTTCTTCACTCGCTACGGTTTGGTTCTTACTTGTTGATAGTCCTGCCTTGGGCGCTAGCTCCACAAGCGGAATACGTCTGGCAGTCTTGGTTACGTTGGCAATCGATTCGGCAACCTTTTGCGCTTGCATTAGCTATAGGCATGACTGGATTGACACTGCGCAGCGGATTCATACTGCGGGGAACGCTGCAATCCCATGCAATTTCGAGCTTATATCCAAGGGCCATGATCATGGTGGAAAAGTTGCATAAGGAACATCCTACTTGGCATCTGTGGAATGGGTATGCAATCGGCGGCAGCTTAGAAACTGTAGGAGTGCCTGTAAGTGTGGATGGACGAACAGAATTATATCTTTCCAATGGAGTGATGAAAAATTTGATGTTGGTAGAAATGGCTAAACCGGGAACACGGCATGTGTTACGTGTCGATGATGTGAATTATGTTTGCGTGCGTCATACAGATCCCTTAACGGAACTCCTGCAAATAGACTCGTCCTGGCAAAGAGTGTATCTAGGAAAACACTATGATGTATTCGTGAGAAAAGAGGCGCTCAATGCTTAAAACAGTGCTCCCTTGGATCA
>DAHWFY010000155.1 GCA_027336365.1 Bacillota bacterium
TCGGCGCGATTTGCCACAAGGAAGGGTGGATAGTTTAAGTTTCAATTGTTTCTTTTGGTCAAAAAAATTATTGAAGTAAAGCTGAGAAATGACTAAAATCCCGCAAAACTCTTCGATCACATCCGTTTAATGCATGGAATAAATAGGTAAGACGATTATGCCAGGTTCACAAATGATATCCCGAAAATCTCTTCTTGTTTTATTTGATAGCGCATTTGTACTATGACAGGGTGTCTTAAAGATAGTCCTTCCAGCCCGTGGTTCATATACCCTACCAGGGGTATAGTATTCGCTGAAGGGAGGTGTGGAAATATAAAATCATGAGGAAATAACTCCATATTCGTTCGGGATACTATTTCTGATGGGAAAATAGCTGTCCGGTTATTTTCACCATAATCTTGTGCTCCGCAGGGGCATGGGGAACTAGAATGAGTTCGACTTTTTTCGGTGATCTGAGAGCGATATTACTGTATGAAGTAAAACATGGTAAAAATTTTCACAGTATCTGAATGGTCAATGGGGCAGACATTTGAATGAACGTTGTCTTGAATTTCCACTTAAAATCCAACCACGAATGACACATTCCCGTATTTATTAAGTGAGGTGAAGAGTCGTGTCAAATGAAGAGGACTATTTTACACATCACGAAAATGAACCATTTCAGTTTGCAGTGCGTCGACAAAAGCGTGGTTTTTGGCGGGCTTTTTTAGAGAGTTTTGCTTATCTTCCACCGTTCAATCGGATGTTTGGTAAGGTAACTCCTTCTTATGCCGAATCCTACTGGTACTGCATGGGAGGACTGACCTTCTTCTCATTTCTTCTTTTAATCGTTACGGGATTGGTTTTAACGTTTTTCGGACCAACATGGTGGTCTGGAACGTACAGCGGATTCGTGACCAAGTCCATACACTATTGGTCGGCTCAAGCATTTTTCTTCTTTCTGTTCCTTCATATTATCCGTGTCTGGTTAACCGGATCCTACCGCGGCAAACGCTGGGTCAATTATGTAATTGGGTTTGTGACCCTTTTTCTGTCTCTGGGCGAAAACTTGTTTGGATTACTGGCGCGTGGTGACTGGGAGTCACAGTTTGTTGCCATGCATTCCGATGACATGTTATTTACGGTTCCATTTTTACGACTTATTTCTCCAGAAAATTTCACCTCAGCTCTCATCATCCATGTCGCGCTGATCCCGTTTGTCCTTGTTGTGCTGATTGGCGTACACGTGACATTGGTGAAATTGCAAGGCATTGCACGGCCGTTATAGGGAGGCGAGAAATTTGGTAAACGGAACAGTGAAAGAGAAAACACGATTTAGTATTGTTACACACTGCTTTTGGCGCTATCCAATTGTTGGACTCCTTGTGATTGCTGTAGTAGTGGTGCTTGGCTTTATGGTCGGCTCCCCCGACTGGCCACAGGCAACCATCAAAAAGGTATCGATGACGCAACCCGGAGGAACTATCTTGGCTGTAGCGCAGGAGTTGGATGGAACCTCTGCTTCTTACACCAATACGCATGAATATGGAATGGCTGACCCGGCCAAGCGGTTTGTGATTGACCCTTTGAAGAGTGCCTCGTGGGCCTTATCCCCTAATGAGGAGGCCGCATTAGATCAATTTCTTAACGCGAGTTCTAGCCAGCAACAACAATGGGCCATGAACTATGACAAGGCAATTCAGAAAACCACAGGTATGAATGCGATGGGGGGGAATAGCATGAGTGCAATTCCCGTCCCATCTATGCAGAAAATTGATCAGTTAACCGGCAATTTTGGCCCTGTTCCAAAGCTAGCGAAAACTATATTAAAACTCGCCCAAAATGGGTATCTGGAGAGGTATTTTCAAGGGGTAGGTTCAAATAACATTTATCAATATACCAATATATGGCTATACGATCAGCCCTACATGCTCAATACGGCGATAAAGAACGGCTTGACAGATGACCAATGGGGCATGATTAAGGAACGCGGGTTCTTTGTCGGACCCTGGTATCTAATTATACCTGCTATTGCTCACGTTGAGTTACCGGGGGGCTCAACTGGCCCTGGATTTATCTTCTGGAACGGATTGATTGCATTGTTCTTCGTTGTTTTGTTTCCGCTCGTTCCAGGACTGCGTTCCGTACCTAAATACCTAAAACTCTATAAACTGGTCTACGCCGTGGATCCTAGAGATATTCGACAGAACTATTCAACACCCTCATCGGGGGTGACTCAAGATGCCGAGATTTAAAAATCATCCAATTGTTGCATCCTTGTTGTTTCTTGTACTTTCGCTAGTAGGCATATGGGCGATGGGAGCATTTTTTAATCATATCGTCTCACAGTGGACTTGGCTATATACGATAGTCTTCTCCGTTGTGGTGGTTCTTCTCAGCATGATGATGCGCTGGGCAGAAAAAGACATCCGAGAATACCGGGAGGAGATGAGTAGAAAGTGAATTGGATGACAAGACACAAAGACGGATTGTCCTTACTTGTGACAATGATCTTGTTTGCCGGAGTATTGTGGGGAATTATGGCTGCGGCTGCATCGGTAAAAGGTTAAAGAAATGTATTTGCTCCAGAAGGGTCCTACCACGCGTGTATGAAGGGATAAGGATAAGGGGGCAACCTGGTCTGCTGTGTTGGATACAAACAGATGACACACAGAGAAATAGACGTAAACCCGGTCACGATGAATCAAAAAGCAGTCGTTAAACCATAAAAATTTATAAACCAGGAATTTTTCTTAGTGCAGGAGAGGCGGGACTTCACCGCCTCTTTGCCATCGGTTAAAGAAGGGACCTCACTGAAACATTGCTCCCATTTAGTTGCAATTCGAGATTTCCCAGCAAGTTAGAGGATAGGCCCTCATGCCGCTGTTATCGGCACCAGCAAGGGATGTAAATCCACGCAACTGTATTTACTGGGAAGGTACTGCGATAATTCGTCGAACGATATCTTTCCATGCCAGCATTTTCATGTCCTCTATTTGAAGTCCAGCTGTATGTAGGTTCTGCATTGTCCTTCGATTTACATTCGCGCCAGATATCCGAACCGCAAACGGATTCATCACATGAAGTGCCCAAGCTAACAATGGATTGTCGCTAAGCATATGCTCAATCATGAGCAAGTGTCCAGAAGGCTTTAAAACTCTTTGAATCTCTCGCAGGCCTTGGATGGGGTCTGGTACAGAGCAAAAAACGCACGTGGAAACCACCGTGTCAAAACTATGGTCAGGGAATTCGAGGTGTTGTGCATCCATCTGCAATAGTTGAACACTCGATACAATGTCTGATAGTCGTTCTTGGGCAAAGGTGAGCATACGCGGACTAAAATCAATTCCAATGACCGTTACGTCGGAAGGATAATGGAGTAGATTGGCTCCAGTTCCTACTCCAATTTCGAGGACTCTCCCTTTCGCCTCACGAAGCAATTCCTCTCGCCATTCCTGTTTTATCATGGTGTCCATTGAATTATACATGGGAGCAATGCGGTCGTAACGTTTACGGATGACTTCAGTCTGGTCTTGCATCAGTCGTTCACCTACCATGTGAAATGAATTGTACAACTGATAGAGAGTGTCCGGAAAGGGTCAGAACTCCCCGGTACATTTCTTCGCCGTCGCCCAAAATGCTCCTTCACGTACCGAAAACGTACGGAACGGGGCTCACACCGATATAAACGCTCCCCACTGGAGAGCAGACCCTGTGCGTATTTTGGGCTTGCCTCCTGGCACTGCTTAGGTCTGACCTAGCCTCTTTCCGGACACGCACTACTAGCCTCGTGAAGAAAATAGTAAACTCCACTTGTGAAGAAAATGTGTGTTCCGTCAACGGGCGAAGAACTTAGCCTACCTTACAGCGTACTTGTGACTGAGACTTGAAAAGTGGATTTATCAATTTTGCAACTCATGAATATTTTAATACCACATGGGGGTATGGTATAATAAGTGTCGATCTAAGATGTAATACCAAATCGGAGGATATCCTATGGACAATCTTTACACGACGCATCCCGAAACTGGTCACTCTCATAGCTACGGTCCCATGAAAAATGACTTGATATTGCGATTGAAACGGATTGAAGGGCAGGTTCGCGGCATCGAACGAATGCTAGAGGAAGATCGATACTGTGTGGATATCTTAGTACAAATTTCCGCAATCAAAAGCGCCCTTCATCAAGTGGCGTTACCGTTGTTGGAGTCTCACACGCGCGGCTGTGTAGCCGATGCAATATCCAGTCATCAGGGTGGAGAACAGAAAATCGATGAATTGATGGATGTCATTCGGAAGTTCACCAAGGGATAATCGACAAAAGGTTCATCGAAATTAAAAGTAAACGAGAGGTGAAAACATGGAGGCACTGGCAACTGAAATTACGTTACCCGTGGAAGGTATGACATGCGCGTCTTGCGCTGCGCGAATTGAAAAAAACGTGAGTAAGATGCCCGGTGTGAAAGAAGTCAATGTCAATTTAGCCTCAGAGCGTGCTCGCGTCATCTTCGACGGCAACACATCGTGGCACGCTATTGTTGGGAAAATTGAAAAAACAGGCTATAAGGTACCCATTCAAGAAGTGAACTTAAACATCAACGGGATGACCTGTGCTGCTTGTTCAGCTCGAATCGAAAAAGTAGTGGGCAAACTGCCTGGGATTGATTCCATCCAAGTGAACCTTGCTTCCGAGAAAGGACATGTAACCTTTATTCCTGGATTTGTAAAGGAATCTGATATTATTGCTGCAGTAGAAAAAGCTGGGTATAGTGCCAAAGTGGCGGATGATTCCAAGGTTGAGGATGAACGAGCGAAGAAACAACGTTTGTACCGTGTAGAGGTTCGGAAATTCTGGTTATCGGTCGGTTTGATTTTACCTCTGATTGCACAAATGTTTTATCAACTGGCTGGAGGTCAACCGTTCATTCCAAATTGGGTCAGTTGGATGTTAGCGACCCCTGTGCAGTTCTACGTTGGTTGGCGCTTTTATAAAGGGGCCTACCATTCTTTACGCGGCGGGGCGGCCAACATGGACGTCTTAGTTGCACTGGGCACATCTGTGGCCTACGTGTACAGTGTGGTTTTAACTCTGTTGGGAATGCACGATGCCTATTTTGACACGTCGGCAACAGTTGTCACTTTGATTTTCCTTGGCAAATTGCTTGAGGCAAGGGCAAAAGCCAAATCCTCGGTGGCAGTGGAACAACTGGCAAAACTCGGAGCCAAAGTTGCGCATGTGCTGCGCGAGAGCGAAGAAGTGGATGTGCCCATTGAAGAACTTCATGTTGGAGATGTTGTGCGGGTTCGCCCTGGTGAAAAAGTACCCAGTGACGGCGTAATTCTGGAAGGTACGACTTCTTTGGACGAGTCGTTCCTCACAGGCGAGTCCATGCCAGTGGAGAAACGCCCAAACGATGAAATCGTCGGAGCTTCAGTGAATCAGAATCAACCCTTCGTTATGCGTGTCACCAAAGTTGGATCGGATACGATGCTTTCACAAGTGATTCGACTGGTTGACTTGGCTCAGGGTTCAAAAGCGCCTGTCCAGCGTCTGGCAGATAAGATTTCTGGAATTTTTGTTCCAGTTGTGCTACTCATTGCCTTGGGCACCTTCCTAACCTGGGGGTTCCTCTCTGGGTGGCCGCACGCATTAATTGCAGGAGTCGCTGTTTTAGTCATCGCCTGTCCTTGTTCACTGGGTCTAGCGACGCCAACAGCCATCATGGTTGGAACGGGCATGGGTGCGGAAGCTGGCATTCTGATTAAGGGTGGCGAACATTTAGAAAATGCTCACAAAGTCAATACAGTCATTTTTGATAAAACTGGTACATTAACGACGGGCAAGCCTGAAGTCAGTGACGTCTGGACGACACCACACGTCTCTCGACAGGAATTACTTAGCGTTGCGGCCGCTGTGGAAGGGCAAAGTGAACACCCACTGGCCTCCGCGGTGATGAAGTATGCATTGGCTGTTGTAGAAGAAATTCCCGTTGCGACCGAGGTCAGCGCCGTACCTGGAATGGGTGTGGAGGGAACATTGGATGGAACCCGCATTCGTGTGGGTAACCAGCGCTGGTTTGATCAACTCGGCATCACCGAAATCCCACAGGATACTTTGCAAAAGTTTGAGGAACTTGCTTGGACCGCAGTTCTCGTAGCAGTAGATGCAAAGTTGCTTGGTGTAATAGCCATCTCCGATGCCATCAAAACAGATGCGTTACAGACGGTAGACACTTTGCGAGGAATGGGCATTGATGTGTGGCTACTGACTGGAGACAACCTTCGAACGGCGGAGGCAGTCGCAAAACAGGTGGGGATTACGAACGTGATGGCAGAGGTGCTGCCAGTGGATAAAGCGGCCAAAGTAAGTGAGCTCAAGCAGAGCGGTCGTGTCATTGCCATGGTTGGAGACGGGATTAATGATGCTCCAGCCTTGGCCTCGGCGGATGTGGGGATTGCCATGGGGTCAGGGTCGGATATTGCCTTAGAAGCAGCGGACATTGCATTGATGAATGCGGACACTCAAGGTGTGGTGGACGCCATTCATCTGTCGAAGGTCACGATGCGCAAAATTCGACAAAATTTGTTCTGGGCGTTTTTCTATAACGTACTTGGCATTCCCTTGGCGGCACTGGGGATTCTCAGCCCAATTATTGCAGGAGCAGCGATGGCCTTGAGTTCGGTGAGTGTAGTTTCCAACAGTTTGTTGCTTCGCCGTCAGTTTGTTCACCACCATATAGCTAGATAAATCCCGACAGTGCCGGGGGACTCTTGAGCTGAGTATAATATTGGAATTAAAAAATATGAAAACAATGTTTTTGGAGATCAAGAGAGCAAAATTAAATGATTAGCGCGTGTAAATAAACGGTTGAAACAAC